>NZ_JCACKI010000071.1:0-13122 GCF_059505325.1 Tildeniella sp. | reverse complement strand
CCATTTGGTACTTCATCCATCACTACAATGCATCATTACTTGTGTAGCACTACCGATGTTGATCATGCGATCGCGCTAAATGCGGTATTTCAAAGTAGAGGAATTGATTCTGATTTTGTGGTGGGGAAGCTTGTAGATTTAAATACAGGAGCTACAATTTCTTCCAAGGAAAATTCAGAGAAAATCAAGCGATTTAGAGAAGGTAAACTTGAAGTACTCATCAATGTCGAGATCTTAACTGAAGGGACGGATCTGCCAAACGTTCAGACTGTTTTTCTCACTCGTCCAACAACTTCTACAATTTTGATGACGCAAATGATCGGCAGGGCTTTGCGTGGGCAGAAGGCAGGAGGCACTGAAAAAGCTTATGTCGTCAGCTTTATTGACAATTGGGAAGACAAGATTAATTGGGTAAACCCTGAAAAACTTCACGATGGATTTGGTGCAGAACCTCCTGAGAAAGGTGATCGAGGAACAACAACTGCTCGGCTTATTTCAATTGAGATAATTGAAGAATTTGCCCGTATGATGGACGATTCCATTGATACGGCTGTTTTAGAAAAATTAGAGTTTCTAAAGCGAATTCCCGTTGGAATTTATTGTTTTTCTATTCTTGAGCCTTCTGAGTTTGGTGAGCCTGCTTCCAGGAACTATGATGTGCTTCTGTATACTGATACTGAGGAAGCCTATGATAGTTTCGTCAATGATTTAGAGGCTGTGTTCCAGGACGTTGCTCTTGAGGATCGAGAAATCTTGACCACAGAAGAACTTGATTATCTATTACAACAAACAAAAGAACTCTACTTTCCTGATCATCCGTTCCTGATTGGTTATAGAGATGCTGATGTCAAGAATATTCTACGCTTCTATGCTCAAAAACAAGTAGAGCCACAATTTATCGCATTTAGTGAACGTGAAAAGTGTAATTTGTCTGCTGTTGCATGGCATATTTACGAAAACTCACTGGGAGGTAGAGTCATGTCTGAGTACATTGATTCCCTTTGGAATAACGAAAAATCTTTCTGGCAAGTAATCTTTGGCTATAACAAGTTGTATTTCAAAAAACAATTAGATATTGAACTGAATAAGCTACAAGGCTACTATCCTGATTTAGTAGTTACCCCGTCGATCGTAATTCCTGACGAAGTACCGATAGAAAGTCTTTCACTTTTTGAAATTAGGGAGAAAGACCCAGCCGAGTATAGAGACATTAAAGATGATGTGTTTGCTAGAGCTACGAATAAGGCAACTGGAACTATTCGTTGTGCCGTAAGTGGCTTTGAAAGCAAGAGACGGCTGGATTTTCAAATTGACCATATCAAGCCAATGTCGCAAGGTGGTTTAACCACACTAGAGAATCTACAAGTGCTATCTCGCAAAGCACATGCAGAAAAGACTCGGCTAGAAAACCTAAAGAAGTAGTGTCCTGAAACAGCTTGTGCCATAAAGACTTTCTTTGCGATCATAAAGAACAAAGAAGCTCACAAAACTATAGATTATGCTGCGAGAAGATCTCAAAAAACAGACAGGCTAACCGATGAACAACTTGAAAAGATGGCTGATCTCATAGCTGATCTTAAGTTCCAATCCAAACAAGCTGCATCATCTGCTCCATTTTGGTAGAGAGCCACATCCGCAGAACGGGCTACGGAGTTCTATAAATGGGTTTTAAACTTCCCAAGGGCAATCTAAGTTTGCCTGACGCAGCCTTTAGCCGCGACAGCATCTACGATTGATGACGAATACTGCTTGACACTAATGTTATGCGTTAGCAGATGCCTTATCTCTTGACTTTCAACTCAAGCGATTTTGTAGTTACGTCAAGCATGACAGTTATTCGCCCACAAGAGTTGCCAATATTTGAATCATAGTTGCAACAGTCTAACAACGCTCTTGTCTGAAGCTACAGTTAACAACCGACTGTCAGAAACAAAAATTCCTAGCGTGAAGCTAGGAATCTAATCAGGCTTCGATAACTGGCGATACTCTTTAAACACTCTCGAAGCCTTCATCGGTTTATCAAAATGAGCAAATCAGTTCGACAGCTTGTCTTTTGACATTCAGTGAGGTCTGTTCTCACAATGAGAGCGCTTACCCGCGATGTTTGTGCGATGCACGGTTGCATTGGGGTAAAAGCGATCTGGGTGTGAAGAAGGGATCAATTGAGAGTATGAAATTACGGTTACTACTGCCCAGTGCTGTGCTCATGGGCGGCAATCTTTTGCTGGGCACGATGGCTCAAGCTGCGGAAGTGTCCCTTGATGCGGATGAGTCTGATACTCACCAAAGTCGCTCTGTAAAAGTGCCTCAAAGGATTTTGCGCTTGAAAGAGTTCGATCGCCCCTTGACCCGTGCTGCATCGTTGCTCGCCGATCCAACCTTGCCCAGCGTCATTAGTCAGATGCAACCCAGCGATCGGACACTTCCCATTGATGACGAACCAGAAGAAGAGATCGTCGTCGAGGGTAAAAAGGAGCCTACCAGTTCTGCTCCCACCTATGTCATCACTGGCGAGGAAATCGACAAACAGGGGGCAAATAGTGTTACAGAAGTGCTGCGAAGTTTACCCGGCTTTGCGATTAATGACACCGGGTTTGGTGCCGATATTCATACCGGGTTTTATTACCGGGGCACAACGATTAACCAAAATACATTTTTGTTGAATGGCAGACCGATCGGGAGCAATGTCAACACGTATCACGGCGCTACTGACCTCAACACATTCTTAACAGGCGGCATTGAGCGGCTTGAACTCTCCAGCGGTACAGCATCGACACTGTATGGTTCCGAGGCGTTTGGTGGCGTTGTTAATATCATTACCAAAGAGGCGATCGGACCCACTCAGTTTAGTGTGCTGGCGCAGGGTGGTTCCTACGGACAGCAGAATTATCGTGGTGGTATTGCAGGGTCACTGGATGCGTTGAGCTATGCCATTGGCTATGAGCGCTTTCAGGCAGAGAATGACTACCCTGTTCCCAGAGGTGCGGCAAACCGGGGAGCCGATGGGCGTTTGTTTAATGGCGACACCACGTTTAGCAACTACTTTGGTCGGTTTTCCTACAGGGTTGACCCTAGAAACACCTTAAAGTTGGATGCTTACGCAAATACCAGCCGTAAAGGGTTGTTGTACTTCGGATTTCCGCTCCAGCGCGATCGCCTGGAGCATGATGGCTTGAATATCGGGTTGTCGTGGAATGCCTTAGTTGGCGGTGGTGATGATTCAATTCTGACCGCATCCGTTGGCTACAACCGCGACAACTTCAACACCTTCGGACCGACTCAAAGCGTCTTTTTCCGCCGAGGCTCGCTCGAATCTCAGGGCTTGACTGCCAGAGTGGAGCACAACTGGCAAATCCTACCCTTCTACAACCTGCGCTATGGGCTTGATCTTCGCAGTGAGTTTTTTGAAGGCGAGACGCTCAGCAATGTGCCGCGCTTCATTCGCTTTAACGAGGCAGAAGAGCGCGATCGCACCAACGCTGCCCTCTTCGTGCTCAACACCTTTAAAGTTCTGGATAACGTCCAGCTTGAACTGGGTCTACGCCAAAACTTCAACACCGAATATGGCAGTACTGCGAACCCTAGCGTTGGCACACGATGGGACATTACGCCCGCGATCTCGCTGCGGGGTAGCTGGGTGTCGGTGCGCCGCAATCCTGGGTTGGATCAGCTCTACCTTTTTGATACCGTTCACGGCTGGTTGCCAAACCCAAATCTCGACCCAGAGACAGGTTCAGCCTGGACAGCAGGGGTTGACCTTAAACTCACGTCCACCCTATCCGCTCAACTCACCTACTTCGGCAACCGTTTGGAGGATCGCATTAGCGTGGTTGCCGGACGCTGGGAAAATATTGGTCTGGTCAATACCAACGGCTTTGAGGCAGGTGTGCGGTGGCGAATCACGCCTCGAATCTCGGCATTAATCAATTACACCTATACCGATGCGCGGATTGAAACGGGTGCCGAGAAAGGCTTACAACTGAGCACCATTCCCTTCTCAGTGGCTCAAATTGGCATTGGCTACGACTGGAACGGATGGCAACTCAATCTCTACGCCAACTACAACAGTGGTTCGCGACGCGCCTTATTTACAGCCGTTGGTGAAGATAGCAGCAGTTTTTCACCTTCATGGTTGAATCTGGATCTGAATGCCCGGATTCCGATCGTTCAAAATGTTGCCTTCCTGCTTTATCTAGAAAACTTAGCCGATGTCAGCTACGAGCGAGTAAACCGCATCTACCAGCCAGGTTTGACGTTTCGAGTCGGTTTATCCGCTAACTTTTAAGACCACTGTTGTTCGGCGATCGACTCTCAGACGGCTGCTGACGGCTAAAAATAAAAAATCCCCAACATGAAGCCAGGGATTTGATCAGGGTGCATCTACCACTCCTTTATTCTGGTAGTGCGGATGCTATCAGGAAGAATCGCAAATTTCTGAGTGATCGAAAACCTTACCCCTCGCCTTCTTGCTGGAGCAGTTTATCTTTCGAGTCGCCCCAATAGGCGCTGTACGTCCACACTTCGCTGTTACCCTTTGGCTCCATCGACCAGCGGTAGATGACCGACTTGGGTTCAATGCCGATTTCGATGAGCTTGGCACCCATGTAGTAGTGCATCTGCTCTTTGGTGCGCGTTTTGAAGAAGTCGGGCTTGTTCGCCTCGATCGTGCGCGTGATATGCGCCTGAGTATGCTTTGCCATCGTGTTGCGTGATCGTGTTGCTTAAATATTCGTCGTTAGTCTCAAGGATAAAAGGTTAGGCGCGTTGATTCCACTGGTCTGCGGCTTCGGCGATCGCCTGATCTACCGTTTTTTGCCCTAACATAGCTGCTTGTAGATTATCGTAAATCACTTTTTGAAGCTGTTTGACATCTTTCATAGCGGGAATCAACACTTCAGCATCTCTCATCTGCTTAGCGCTGATGATGCGGGCGTTGTCTACGGGTGTGGCATCAGCGGGTGCTGTTTGGAAGTAGCGGTCTTGTAGTGCCTTGACTGTGGATGGCAGCACGTTAGCGGCTTTGGCAAAAGATAGCTGGTTGGTATCGTTGGTGACGAAGAGAGCGAACTTGAGTGCGGCATCGGGTACGTCTGTATCTTTGGGAATGACGAGATTCATCACCGCGACGTTTTTCTTAGCAGTGTCGCCTGTGATTTGGGGTGCAGAAGCAGAGGCTTTGGCGATCGTCGGTGCATTTTTGGCAATGGTGTTCAGAAACTCAGCACCGGATGCCAGGATGGCGGTTTGCCCCTGCTGGTAAAGGTCGATCGCGTGGCGATGTCCCTCGGTGAGCGCTTCTTTGGGCATCAAGCCATTCTGATACAAATCAACCCAGAACTGAAATGCCGTCTTGCCTTGAGGAGTATTAAATGCCGCCTTACTTTCTCCATCAACCAACTGCACCCCCATTTGCACAAAGGACTCCAACACTTCACCAGAGTCTTCTGGTACGAAGGTGGTGAAGAAGGCGTATTTTCCTGTTTTATCTTTAATTTGTTTGGCGATCGAGGCTAATTCAGCATAGGTAGCAGGTGGTTTACTGATCCCTGCCTGCTTCAACAACGCGGTATTGTAAATGGCAACTCGCGTCGTTAAATACCAGGGAATGCCAAAGCTCTTATCGTTTAACGTGCTGGCTTTCCAGATATTAGGAAGGTATTGCTGCCGCGCTTCAGGAGAAACTCTGCCATCCAGCGTGAGTAAGGCGTTGCGCTGTGCCAGTTGGGAAGCAAAATCGGGGTTCAAATTCACTACATCAGGCGCGGTTTTTGCAGACACAGCGGTGAGAATTTTGCGCTGCATATCTGCCCACGGTACATCAACCCAGCGAATGTTGGTCGTCGGGTTTTCTTGCTCAAACTGGGCAATGAGCGTGTTGAAATAGTCGGTAAATTCTGGCTGAAGCTGCATCGTCCAAAATTCAACTTCTTGCTTGCCCCCTGCGGTCTGTCCATTGTTGGCGGCGGGAGGAGTGCCTGTGCCGCAACTGATGAGCCAACTCAGTAAAAAACCTAGCAGCGAAAAAAGACCGACTTGTTTCCAGATTTTGATCCGACTCATGGCGCGTATTATGGAGGCGTTGATAAGGTTAAAGGGCTTAAGGGGTTTGTCTTTGATTGGTGATGTCTCTCAGTTGCAGATTGTTTCCTTGTCGCGTCGATCGCCTCGTTTAGTTTAGAGGATGGCGTGCTGCCCAGGTGCGATCGCCAGCAGAAATTGCTGTTAACGTCTCTCTTTATGTAGAAGCATCATCTGACGGAGACCGCTACGCTGCTCAGTTAAGGTACCGTTCTAACGTTCATTTAGACAAGTCAGGACACTTATGAACATCCTACGCTTGACCGTTCTATCGATCGCATTGGTTCCACTATCGTTATCGCAGACTGTTTTTAGTCAAACAGCGCCATCAACAACGAATACGACGCAGACAAACGAGCAACCTGTAGGAACGAGCCAGTCGCCTTACACGACACCAGGTACTAACCTGCAAACTCCTGGCGTAGGCTCACAAACTCCTGGTGTGGGTTCCCAGTCCCCCGGCGTAGGCTCACAAACTCCTGGTGTAGGCTCACAAACCTCTGGTGTAGGCTCACAAACCTCTGGTACCACTCAAACAACGAATGGGCAACCAGTGCAGACTTCGCCAGCCTCAACTGGAACAACGGGCACTATTCAGACAACAGGTAACGGGCAAACAGTAGGACCGAGCCTACCCTCTTCAACAAAAGTTCCCGGTGCGGAACAGACGTTTGTGAATGGGCAATCTACGGGAACAACTCAGGTCGCCCCCCCACTGACAACCGGAACGACTCAAACTCCTTTCACTGGTCAGCCTACGGGTAATCAAGCCGTTCCTTCTGGTGCGAATGGCACTCAAGTAACTCCTAACAGCGTTTTGTATCCGCCTCAAATTATTCAAGGTAGCGGTGCAGCAGCACCAACAACTCAACCTTCTACTGGTACATCGGCTACTGGTGCCATACCGCAACCTCAATCTGCACCCAGCACTGCCGCCCCACGTAGGATTACACCTAGTGCACCTCAAGCCACACAAACGTCGTTGCCAGTCGGTCAAGGGGCACTGGATGCGTCGTTGCAGCAAGCGACTTGCGCTCAAAACTGGCAGCAGGCAATTCGGCTGGTCAATACTGCGATCGCCGCTGCTCCTGCAAGTGAAGCAGGCTACCGAACACAGCTAGTTTCTTACCGAAATCGATTACAAACGCTGCAATCGAAGGGCGTGAGAGCATCTAACTGGTCGCAGCAGTGTCGTGGTGGTAATGTAGCAAACGCTCCAGGACAGTAGGTTACACAATAGCTTTTTTGATAGCTTGCAAGAGCTTTTCAATGGCTGGGGCATCGTCAGCCGTAGGCGCAAGTGTGAGATAGGCTTCCAAATCCCACTGCGCTTCAGTGAGCTGATCGAGGTGATAGTAGACAATGCCGCGATCGCGCAACTCCAACGGTGCATTTGGGAAAAGAAGCAACAGGCGATCGATCGCTGCTAGAGTCTTTTCAAGCTTGCCCCGGTTGCTGTAAGTAACTTTCAAGTTTGTCAGCATTCGTGCCAGGTATTGCCGATTGCTCACGGCTTCTAGAAAGGCTGGCTGCAGCTCGACTGGATGACCATACACCTGCGCCAGTCGCTCTCGGCAGTCTTGCGGAAACATGATCTCGCCTTGGTGAAAGGGATCGACGCAGATTTCTGCATCCTCAATCACTGGACGAAGCAAAAAATGTCCTGGCATATTAATGCCGACCATCGGCAAGCCCACCCGCCGCGCGATCGCCAGATACACCAACGACAGCGTAATCGGAATCCCTGTGCGGCGATCGATGACCTCGTTGAGAAAACTGTTGCGCGGATCATAATAATCCGCTGTATTGCCCACAAACCCTAACTCATCGTAAAGATGACGATTGATCGTTTGAATCATTTTGAGCGGGTAGGCTGATTTGGGCGATCGCTCCTTGATGACGGCGGCGATCGCGTCCAACGTCTTCAAATACGCTTCCACATCCAGCTCTGGATACTCTTCCTGAGCCAGATAAAGCGCTGCCCGTTCCAGATGAATCTGCTCATCCGGTTGCTGTACTTCGCGCTGAAAACACTGTCGAGCGAGAGAACGGTTCATGGGGAGATGTGGGAAGTGAGGGGAGAGGGGAGAGGGGAGAGGGGAGAGGAGTAATTTCGCCTTAGGAGTTGTACAGAAATAGCAGCATGGTCTGTAGCTGTCGGCTGTCAGCCGTCAGCCGTTAGCGAAAAGCTGATAGCTGATAGCTGATAGCTGTTCCAAAAGTGTGCAGTTATTTTTTAGCAAGCTCTTAGCCTTTAGCCTTCATCTCTTGCCTTTTACATTCGTTCACGGTAATCTCCTCCCGACCCATATTCCAGCGCTTGTAGCCAGCGATGATAATAGTATTGCGGTACTGGAGAGAGGGTTTTTATCCAGGGTTCTAAAGCACGCGCTAGTGGGTACAAAGTGGCATAGCCCGCAAGATTGGCATAGTGAAACAACCAGTTGACAAGTGTCGGCAGACCCACATGCGGCAAGATCCTCAGTACAAGACCTGGATGGGTAAGCGTTGTCTGCATCAGGGTCTGGAAGAGTGCGGGAAATTGCACTACATCTTGCAAAAAGGGTTTAAGTACAGGGTCGCCTAGAGTTTCCATCGACCGAAAGACGATCGCCAGCAGGTCGTTAATCTGGTTAGGCTCGATCGCCTGATGGATACCCACGCTCATCGATCGCTGAAAAAGCCAGGTGACAGATAAATTGGGTTGATAAGGTTGCAGCAGCGCTAATGCCCCACGCTTGAGTGTATCGCGCTGCAAAGCTTCGTGAATGCCGACCGTGAGCCGCGCCAGGTGACGGATCATTGCGCCAAAGCCACCAAAGCTAAGGGGCGATTGACTGCCGCTGCTGTCACCAATGGGCAGAACGTAATTCCACCTGGGTTTGAGCGGACTTTGACGGTAGCAAGGAAAGAACCCAAAGAGTGCGCGTTTGAACTGAAGCTGCTCTAAGGAGACGTTCTGGTAGTCCGGCAGGAGACGAAAGTAGTCATCAAAGAGCGCTTCTAAACTGAGGCGATCGGGATGCGCGTCCAAATAGGTAAAGAGATAGGTCGTGCGTCCATCTCTGGCAGGAAACGCTTCCCAGAAGTACTGGCACTGGTTTTGAATCGGTGTGAACGTGGCAATCAGGTCACCAGAATCGTTTCTGGGCATCCCTTCCGCGCAGGTGCCGACCACGAGACAGACCGCATCGGGCTTTTTGCCTTGCCGCGACTGTTGCACGATCGGCGAAAAGTGACCCATCGCATCCAGCAGCAAACGCGCCTTAAAGGACTGTTCTCCAGCTCTGACTGTGACCCCGTTGGGATGAACGATCGCTCGGTCAAACGGCGTTCGCTCAAAAAGCTGACCACCGTAGGAGAGAAATTTTTGCTTCAGCGTTTCTAGCAGCACCACCGGATCAACACCGATGTTTAGAACATCTTCAACCTGCACAGGCGGACTACCCTGAAAGGCAATGCGAGACGGATTGTAAGTCGTGGCGATCGCCTGCTCCAGCTCTGCTTCCGTCAGCAGTGCCAACTCTACAAACACCTGCAATTCCTGGCGCGAAATATTCCATTCCTGGTCTCGCCCTCGCAGCACACCCCGTTCAAGCAACGCAACACGCCATCCTCGTTGTGCCAGGGCGGCTCCCAGTAAAATGCCTAGCGTACCGCCGCAAATGACGACATCCCACTCAATGTCGAGGAGTGCTTCACGATTCTCCTGTACAACCGTTGGTACTGGTTGTGTACCCTCTCTCAAGGCTTGCCACACCGCATCAACCCGTTGCAGCCCCTCCAAGGGGTTCCCAGGTATTTTGGACAAAATTTGTGCAGTCAACGTCATAGTGGAATGCTGATAACGGCTACTGTCAGGTTAGCGCGTCTGGTCAGATAGCGAAGGCGATCGCTGCATTTTGACCACCAAAGCCAAAGCTGAGACAAAGCGCTGTTTGCACATGAGTGGGTACAGACTGAGTCACAAAATTGAGTGCAAACTCCGGCTGGGTCAGCCCAACGCAGGGTGGTAAAACTTGGTGCTTCAATGCCATCAGACAGAAGGCGGCACCGATCGCCCCTGATGCGCCGATCGTATGTCCAGTCGCACCTTTGGTCGAACTCACGGGTACATGCTGCGGGAACAGTGACTGAATCAGATGTGCTTCGTTGCGATCGTTGAGTAGCGTTGCTGTGCCATGCGCGTGAATGTAATCAATTGCGTCAAACGCTAATCCTGAGCGCGTTAAGCACTGTTTGACGGCTGCGATCGCCGCGCGACTGTCCGGTTCTGGTGCGCTGATGTGGTAGCCATCTGCCGTTAACCCAGCACCCAAAATGCGCCCGTAGATGTTTGCACCTCTCTGATCTGCCAGCGCTGCCGCCTCCAGTACCAAAACTGCGCCTCCTTCAGCCAGCACCAACCCTTCACGATCGCGGTCAAACGGGTAGGCTCCGGTACGTGCCAAAGCTCCCATCTGTGTAAACCCCGCCAGCGTGAGCGGTGTGATGGGTGCTTCTATGGCACCTGCCAGCACTCGCGCATACTGTCCTGTGCGGATCAGGTCAAACCCCTGAGCGATCGACCACAGCCCAGTTGCACAGGCTGCCATCGGTGATTGCACAATAGCCGTGGTTTGAATCTGACGGGCAGCGGCGATCGCGGCAGCATGGGGCAGAGTTTCTAGCCAGGTTGAGGGGAGTGGGGAGTGGGGAGTGGGGAGTGGGGAGTGGGGAGTGGAGCTTTTATCACGCCATTCTGTGATCTGTTTACTGAGCCGTGTCTTTGCTAACCGTTCCCACTGCGCTTGATTGCCGCGACTAGAGCCGACAACAACAGCACAATCAATCAGCGGCGGAATCAGTCCAGCATCCTCGATCGCTGAAGCGATGACTTGCTGGGTGATTGCTGCTAGTGCGGATGGTTCGTCGGCAATGAGCGCTAGGGGACGTGGTTCTAGCTCTAGAAACGGCTGCTGCTGCTGGATACCCGATCGACCAGCCAATAAATGCTTCCATGTCACGTCCAGCGAACCCAGCGCTGAAACTAGTCCAACGCCAGTGACAACAACATCCATAGATGGAAAGGCTAAAGGCTAAAATTCGGAGCTTTCCTTCTTTATCCTTTATCCTTCAGCCTTTAGCCTTCCTTAGCCTTCGCGTCGGTTTTCAAGTTTTCCAACCCTTTCACGACTTTCGCTGACTCAATGCGATCGCCCTGCTGAATCTTGTCAACGGTTTCCATGCCTTGAGTCACATAGCCAAACACAGCATAGTTACCGTCTAGAAAATTGACATTAGCCAGCGTGATGTAGAACTGTGAAGAGGCGGAATCGGGTGGTTGCGATCGAGCCATTGCCAGAGCACCCCGCTTGTGGGTCAACTTCGGTTTCGCTGTAATGCCAGCATCGCCAAGCGTTTTGCTGTAGACCGGAGCTTTTGCGCCTACAGGCAAAATCTCTAAGGGCACGTAGCGCGGCTGTCCCGTTACCGGATCGACGAAGCTACCCGTGCCTAACTGTTCTGGTGGAAAATTTGGGTTTTTACCCTGAGGATCGCCGCCCTGCACCACGAAGGGCTGTGGTTCGCGCACGACTCGGTGAAAGACCAACCCGTTATAAACGCCACGCTGCACCAGGTCTACAAAGTTTCCTGCTGTGATCGGCGCACTGGCACCATCAAGCTCTGCTGTGATAGTGCCACCTTTGACGACGATCGCCACGGTTGCCTTACCATTTAGCCGTGGAATACCCGCTGCCTGAGGGTTACTTGCCGGAGTCGCAGGCGTAGATGCTGGTTGCGTCGGCGAAGGGCTGGCAGCGGATGATTGCGCTCCCTCCTGGGGCAAACATCCACTTAAGATGATCGCACTAGTGACGATCGCCAAAACAAACCACTGTCGCAAAGTCCTGAGCATATCAATTCACCTAATCTCAACCAAAACAATAAGCATGATAACCATTGGCTGTTAGCCTTTAGCCTTTCTACAGCCCTTCCAACGGCACACTCAGGAAACGAGCCAGTTCAGCTCCTTCATTCTCTAGCTGCGAGAGCGAGAGCGGTTGTCCGACCCGTGTCAGTGGCACATCACGCTTCCCCTTTACACGCAGCGACAGGGTACGCTTTGGGTTTAACCCTTCCCGCAAATCCACCTTCACTGCCTGCACATCCTCAAGCTTGCAGATCAGTTCAATCTTGCGGTTCTTACCAGGAAAGCCCCAGCGAAAAATCTTTGCTTCTCCTTTCTTCTTGTCAAACTCGTTATAACCGCCACCAACATCCCAGAAAATTGTCAGCCATAGGTAGAGGCTAAAAAGGGTGCCAGCCAACCCGTAAAACCCCATTGCAATACCTTGCGGGATAAACACTAACTGAGTAGGGTCAGAAAAAGGCAGCAGATTGACGTGAAGATAACTTGAAATGCCAGACAGCAGAAAGCCTAGCGCTCCAGCGGAGACAATAACCGCCCACCAGTAATTGCTGAAGCGACGAGAACCAATCACCAATTGACGCAGAACGCTCGTTTCAGAAGCAGTGGTTTGTGCAGTCATAGTTAGTAGCAACAATCAGCAGACTCTCATCTTAGCGGATGTCGGCTACCGCCTTTACTGAACTGAAGACAATAAGAAGGGAAGGAGATGAGGCACTTATTAATTTTTGTTTAGCATTGTGTCGGAAAGCAACCCTTCGTTTACGCCCATCGGGTTGAAATTCAGTAAAATTGCTCAGGTTGGGAATGATAACGAGTACAATTACCTAGATTATTTACGTTAGTCACGACACAACTGCTAGTTTTTGGTCGATCGCACCTCAACTCGATCCCACTAAATGCTCGATTGTCAAGTAGGTTCAGGGATCAAAAAGCAATCCTACAGTTGCTGAGACCCTACGTGTAGGTTTGTAAAATTTCTGATTTCTTCTATTATAAATAGACATATGAATCCGTTCACTCTCTAAACGCTTGCGCTAGAGAGTCTGCAATTTTAGTAACGCTAGAGGATTTAACCCTATGACCATAGCTGTAGGGCGTGCACCAGCGAGTCGTGGAGCGTTTGACGTACT
>NZ_JCACKI010000070.1:0-13751 GCF_059505325.1 Tildeniella sp. | reverse complement strand
CATTAGAGTGCTCCCTTTCCCACGTTGAACCCCACACTGAACTCCTCAACCAAAATAAACCAACGCACCGTTGCTAAAGCGCTCCAACCCATACCCGAAATACTCAAAAAACCTGCTTTGGTAGCGATCGTACTGGCGGTCAGCGGTCAGCGGTCAGCGGTCAGCAGCAAGAACGAATCTGTAGGGCGATTTTGTAGAATTGGTATAAGACATATTGTTGAGCGGTGGTGCGTAAAGGTGTATCCGATAATGCGCTAGCGTAATGAGACGAAGTAGTTTTGCGAGCAGTATTCTTGTACTATTTAATTTCTAGATCGCCTGTATCGAACTCTAATTTGCTTTCTTGGTTCATTTGTATGCAAGATGAAGAGGTTCTTTAGCTTTGGGCTAGTGAATTTACCTTCATTTATTTGGTTATGGAAAATTGCTGCGTGGTCACTGGGGTTTGCGATCGTGGCATATCTTTTGTTGGCTGTTTCCGGTGGGTGGATTTTCGCTAAGCGTCAGCAATGTCAACCGTGTGCTTTTTGGTTGCGTCCCTTGCATGTAATTGTGGGTGGAGTAATGATAGCGCTGATACTGCTGCTTCTGGGTATTGGCATTGTTGGAACACTGGGTCACTTCGGCAGTTTGGGGCACTCATGGCATTTGCTTGCAGGGCTAACTGTAGTCAGCCTGACGTTTCTTTCTGCTTGGAGTGCTATGCAAATCAGCTTAATGCGACCTTGGGCAAGATTGCTGCATGTCAGCACTAACCTACTCTTGTTTATCGGGTTTCTTTGGGTCTCGTTGACGGGATGGGATGTCGTGCAAAAGTATTTGCCTTGAGTATTTGCCTTGAAAGACTCAATTGAGAGTGCTAACGAAAGGGTGTTAATGAATTGCAGTATGAGATTGTCGCAAGCGAACAGAGTTGGACATCAATCAAATTTGCCTCATACTCTTATCGCATCTACAAAGGACTTCATGTATGGCACCGAGCATTACCGTTATTGGGCATCCTCTCATCCAACACAAACTGACTCTCATGCGTCGGGCTGAAACGAGTACGGCTAAGTTTCGGTTACTAATGACTGAAATTAGTATGCTGTTGGCTTATGAAGTAACGCGCGATTTGCCGCTCAGATATGAATCAATTAAAACACCGCTTTGTGCGATGGAGGCACCTGTACTGGCTTCTGATAAAAAGCTGGTGATTGTTTCCATCATGAGAGCGGGACAGGGCATTTTGGATGGAATGCTGCAACTGATGCCATCTGCCAGGGTTGGACATATTGGCTTATATCGAGAACCAACCACGCTAGAGCCGGTGGAGTACTACTTTAAAGTGCCAGACGACATTGAAGAGCGCGACATGCTGGTGGTCGATCCGATGGTGGCTACAGGTAATTCAGCCGCCGCTGCCGTGCAACGACTGAAAGAAACGAACCCACGATCGCTCAAGTTAGTTTGTTTGCTAGCCGCACCTGAAGGCATTAGCAACTTTCATGAGCAGCATCCAGATGTACCAATCTTTACAGCCGCGATCGACGAGAGACTAGATGAACACGGCTATATCGTACCGGGATTAGGTGATGCAGGCGATCGCTTATTTGGCACAAAGTAGGTTTGACGCAAAGGGTCTATGTGCGATCGTTGTATTGCACGTATTGCAACCAATTAGGTAATAAACGATACAAACTGTCTATGTTCCTTCTCATATGATTGCCCATGCCACAAAGAGCTGGCTTACCGTTGGTGGATCGATGGCAGAGTTCGCTCAGCAGCCTGGATTCATTAAGTGTTATGCACAAGTAATAGCGATCCGGCATTGAGCTAACCAAAGAATTTTTGAGGGAAATGTTTTTGGAGGGCGAACCTTCAATTTCATAGGTTTTTAGGTTGTCAGCTATGCTCTAGACACAAGTCAATTGGAGGTCTAAATGTCTTACCACGGCGATATTTCTTCGAGTGACGATGCAGTTGGAGTTGCAGTCGTTAACTACAAAATGCCACGTCTCCATACTAAAGAAGAAGTCATTGAGAACTGTCATAAAATTGCCTCAATGATTGATGGCATGAAGCTTGGTTTGCCAGGGATGGATTTGGCAATTTTCCCTGAGTATTCCACTCATGGGATTATGTATGATGCTAAGGAGATGATGGAAACGGCGGCAACCATTCCTGGTGAAGAAACCGCGATTTTTTCTCAAGCCTGCATCAGAAACAAAGTCTGGGGTGTTTTCTCACTCACTGGTGAGCGTCATGAAGACCATCCTAATAAGGTGCCTTACAACACTCTGATTTTGATGAACGATCAGGGCGAAATCGTGCAGAAATACCGCAAGATTATGCCCTGGACACCGATCGAGGGCTGGTATCCGGGTGACTGCACCTATGTGTCAGATGGTCCCAAAGGACTAAAAATCAGCTTGATTATCTGTGATGACGGTAACTATCCTGAAATCTGGCGTGATTGTGCTATGCGTGGCGCTGAACTGATTGTGCGTTGTCAGGGCTATATGTATCCTGCCAAAGAGCAGCAGATTATGGTGTCGAAAGCAATGGCGTGGATGAACAATGTCTATGTTGCTGTTGCGAATGCGGCTGGTTTTGATGGCGTTTATAGCTACTTTGGACATTCAGCGATCGTTGGCTTTGACGGTCGCACGCTGGGCGAATGCGGCGAGGAAGACATGGGCGTACAGTACGCTGCTCTATCCAAGTTTGCTATCCGTGATTTTCGCAAAAATTCCCAGTCTCAGAACCATCTGTTCAAGCTGCTGCATCGTGGCTACACGGGTATGATTAATTCGGGCGAAGGCTCTGAAGGTATGGCGGAATGCCCCTATCAGTTCTACCGCGATTGGGTGCTTGATCCGAAGAAGGTCAAGGAAAAAGTAGAGACGCTGACTCGTCCGACAGTCGGTACTGAAGAATGCCCAATCGAAGGATTGCCTACGCAGAAAATCAGCACCACTGCCCCGGTTGAAAAGCCTCAGACAGTAGCAGTCCCAGTCACCGTTAACTCTTAAGCGAGCAGGTCTTAAAGCGGTTGGTTTGTCTGTAGGGAGGTAAGCGTAACGTCCCTACAGACGCTTAATGAAATTCTAGTGGTGCTACGTGTCTTCTCTCAGTGTTCGCTGAGAAAAAGTGTTCGCTGAGAAAAAGTGTTCGCTGAGAAAAACTCCATTGATGACACTGGTGGCGGGTTGGGATTGGGAGTAGCGATTAAGATAACCCCTGCGATTACCATCAGTGGTGACTATCTGGCAGGTAATACCATTTCATTAAACTGTGGCTACACAGGCAAGCTTTGGCTGGCAGTCAGCGGTCAGCAGCAAGAATGAATCTGTAGGGCGATTTTGTAGAATTGGTCTAACTCGCCTCTCAGTTGCTCGATTGCGTTCGCCAATAGTCCTGCATCCAAAAATGGACTGTTCAACGGTAGCTACTCAGCGCTGGCTCCGGTGACCGTTCAACCAAGCCTCGCGTTTAGCATTGGTCTTACCGATGTCAATGCCTATCGGCGATCGGCAATTTTCGATTTGGGTAGCGATGTCACAGATGTTTTGGTTATGCTCTATGCCGCTCAGGGAACGTATGCTCTGGATGCCATCACGCCTACAAGAATGAATGCCTATGGTGTTTCGGCAGCACTTCGATTGAGTCGAACGTCGGCAATCAATGGCTTTGGTTCTTTTATTCATGCCGCTTTTGTCAACGATGGTTTTGACGATCGCATTATTTGGACGTACAGCATTGGTATCTCCTTCGTTCTAAAACCCATTTCAGACCTCTAACTTCTCTGAGAAGTCGGAGGTCTAAGTTGGCGATTGGCTAAGCACGAAGTCAGTGACTGGGTAGTAGGAGAGCGTTGGTCACTGATGATGATGAGTTGTTTTGCAAGGCGTAGAGAAGTCGCGTCACGGCGATCGCGTTGGTGCGATGCAACTGTTTAAGCAGGTATTGCACCGTAATCTTGATGATGCCAATGCTGCTGGTCATCGGTGTGTGGCGCGCTATCGAGTGAATGACACGCAGGGCGCGATCGACGATTGTTAGCAAGCTGCATAAAACTTTTCTAATATTTTCCCATCATGTATGCTGAGTTCACGACTCGGTTCTGACGGGGAGCAGCCGTCGGAGGTAACAGGGAAAGTGTAGTGAAACTCTACCGCTGTCCCGCAACTGTAAAGGAAATTGAAAATTAGAAATTGAAAATTGAAAATTTGTAGGGCTTGTGTCTCTTACCATTTTTTAATTTTGCCTTTTTAATTTTGCATTCTTCAAGTCAGAACGCCTGCCGAATCGCGTTACAAAACCGTCTTATCTGCGAGGTACAGGATGAAGACACGCTATCGGAAGTTGGCTAGCCTGGGATTGATGGCTTGCCTGAGTTGCTATTTATTGCTTGGTTCCGCCAGCCCTGCGTCTGCTATGCACATTGCAGAGGGGTTCTTGCCCGTGCAGTGGGCAGCTTTTTGGTGGGCGGTATCATTGCCGTTTTTTCTAGTGGGACTGCGATCGCTCACTCGTATCACAAAGCAAAACCCTGAATTAAAGCTGCTGTTGGCGTTAGCAGGCGCTTTTACGTTTGTTCTGTCTGCTTTAAAGATTCCCTCTGTCACTGGAAGTTGCTCGCATCCTACTGGAACGGGACTGGGCGCGATCTTGTTTGGTCCTTCGGTCATGACTGTACTAGGTGGACTGGTTCTGTTGTTTCAAGCACTATTGCTGGCGCACGGTGGCTTGACCACGTTGGGCGCGAATATGTTTGCGATGGCGATCGTTGGTCCCTATGTCGCCTATTTTATTTACCATCTGGTGCTACGCACTGGGTATCAGAGGGTTGCTGTCTTTACAGCCGCCGCGTTGGAAGATTTGCTCACTTACGTGATGACATCCATTCAACTGGCACTAGCGTTTCCGGCTGCAAGTGGTGGCTTCATGGCAGCGTTCCTCAAGTTCACAGGCATTTTTGCAGTGACGCAGGTGCCGCTGGCGATTAGCGAAGGCTTGCTGACGGTGCTGGTCTGGAACTGGCTGCAATCCTACGGGCAGCAGGAATTGGAAACGCTAAAGCTGCTGAAGCAGGAGAGTTAAGTGATGAAGAAAGATTCTTTGGGTAAGCAAAATTGGCTGCTGGCGATCGCTGTCATCAGTCTTGCTGTTACTCCCCTGATCTTTATTAAGGGTGAATACGCAGGTTCTGATGCTCAAGCAGAAGGTGCCATCAATGAACTGAGTCCTGGTTATACGCCGTGGTTTAATCCGTTTTTTGAGCCGCCTAGCGATGAGATTGAAAGCCTCCTCTTTTCCTCTCAAGCGGCGTTGGGAACTGGCGTGATTGGCTATGTGATTGGGCTGTACAAAGGACGATCGGAGAAGCGAAAAAAGGACGATCGAGGTTGATGCCTCAATATCTTTTGTTCTGAAGAAACGAGTCTGTGCGAAGATCCCACCACTTCCTGGTAGCGCTCCTAGCACTTGAAGCCTACTAGGTTTCAAGCTTTTCGTTGTTAAGCGAGAATTAGCGAGAGCATTCGGTCAAAACTCTAATCTTGGCACTGGATCATTGCAAATGGCGGATATCTTAGGATATTGCTCTTGAAGATTTGAATGCTTTGAGAGCAGGGCTTGTAGTTGACTGTCAGTTAAACAAAGAATTTCCACCCCACTAACAGTATGGAATTGTGCGCTGCACTCTAGTGGAAATAATTTTTGACCCATTTCTAAACTACGAGCTAACTCTAGCCTCTCTCTAAAAGACATTGCTCTTACTTCTTGTCGCATAGCTTCGTACTCAGGCATAGGAATTGAAGTCTGTGCACTAAACCGCTTCTTTAGCATCACTTTATACATACTGGGATTGTGCATGAGGCGTTCTCCAAACCAGGGGCGCAGCCGAATTTCAATCCCATTACACCTTGTCCACCAATGAGCACCATCTTTGCGTCGAATAACCTCTGTCCATCTAAATAAGCTGTTTGGCTTTCTTGTAATCGCCTGTAAGCTTTTACGAAGAGTAGCTGTTGCAAGTCGCATCTCTCTATGATCAGCTAAGTAACCAAAAATCAATGTTTTCAACCGCTGGTTATCGGCTGGACATACTCCAAAACAAATTACTCGTTCGTTGAGTTTCTTTAACGACAGCGTGAGCATCTGAAAGCTGGGTACGAGCTGCCGCTCTGGTACTTTTGTTTGGTTCAACGTTGGACAGTAATACTCAATGTACTGACGCTCAAGATCATTAAGCTGATTCTGAGCGCAACCAAGCCAGAACAACCTGATTTCACATTGTTTATTGACTGCTTCAAGTTGCGGCAAACGGTGATGTTTTTGCCAACGCTTTCTTAAATTGGTTGCTAGACCAACATAGAGAACCTGATCACGAGCGATCGCAAAGTAAATTGCAGAACATTCTGGCAATCTTTCCCTCTCCAACAAGGTTAGGTTTGGTAACGTACTGAATTCTTGTAGCACCGCTTTAGTTGATTCATCGACTGTCCTATTCTGTATGCCCAATCCATGGGACTACCCAGACATTCAATCTCATACAAAGAACCTAAAACAGCTCAAAAACTTCTTGATCAACGGTTTATGACTCTGCAAATTGATACACTGGCGTACACCAATCGGCTACGGCAACTACCGCCCGAACACAAGCTGCTGTTTGCGATCGCCCTTTTACTCATCACCTACTGTACTCGCGCTCCTATTCAGCTTGCGATCGCGGTTTGGCTCAGCGTTTGGACCGTGATCTATGCCAAGATTCCAGCAGCGGTTTATTTCCGGTTGCTGTTCATCCCAATTGGTTTTTGGTTAACCAGTTTGCCTGCTTTTTTAATCAGTGGTGTGGACGTTGCCAACCTGTCTTCAGTGCAGACAGATGTGTGGCAGGGCTTCACTTGGGGTAACTATTACCTTTATTTGAGCGATCACGGGATTCATCAAGCGGGGGATTTAGCTGCACGAGCGATCGCCTCAACCGCCTGCATCTATTTCATCATCCTTACGGTTCCCTTCACCGAAATTCTGGATGTGCTGCGCCGCATTGGCTGTCCGACCTTGCTGACTGAATTGTTGCTGTTAATGTATCGTTTTATCTTCGTGCTGTTGCGTACTGCTCGTGAAATTTGGATGGCACAACAATCGCGTGGCGGCTACCGCACCTGGCGGCTGTGGATGAAAAGTTTAGGGCTACTGGTCGGACAGTTGCTACGGCGTACTTTAGAAAACTACCGTCAGGTATCGCTCACGTTGGAATCGCGTGGCTTTACGGGTGACTTTCGCGTGTGTCATTCCCGTCGCTATCTACCTTCAAAACGCTACAGTCTAGAGGCATTGTTTGGCTGTGCTCTCTTAGTAGCGCTTACAGGATGGCAATATGCTGTTGGAATTTGAGCGCGTTGACTATACCTATGCTGGCAGCCCGCAACCTGCTCTGCAAAGCCTGACCCTCCGCATTCCCGCTGGTAAACGCTGTGCACTGATTGGTCATAACGGCTGTGGTAAAACGACGCTGTTTTTGCTGGCAAACGGTCTCTATAAACCGCAGCGTGGCGTTGTTCGCTGGCAAGGGACACCGTTGCAGTACGATCGCACCTCGCTCATGGCACTGCGTCAAAATGTGGGACTGGTGTTTCAAGATCCAGAGCAGCAGTTGGTTGCCTCGACAGTAGAAGAAGACATTTCCTACGGGCTGTGTAATTTGGGGTTGCCAGATGCTGAGGTCACACAGAAGGTAGGAGACGCGATCGCAAACTTCAACTTATCTGAACTGGCAGCGCGACCCATCCATCACCTGAGCTTAGGACAAAAGAAGCGCGTGTCTCTGGCAGATGTAATGGTGCTCCAGCCCAAACTATTGCTTTTGGATGAGCCAACTGCCTACCTCGATCAAATCCAAACCCGTGACTTGATGACACAACTGCGCCAAATTCACGCGACAGGCACCACGATCGTCATGGCAACGCACGATCTGGATTTAGCCTACTGCTGGGCAGATTGGCTTTTTATTCTGCAACAAGGACAACTGGTGCTGGAGGGAACGCCTCAAGACGTGTTTGCTCAACGAGACACTCTAAAGCAGCTAAACTTGGGCATTCCCCTGGTCTTTGATGTCTTAGATAAGGTTGCAGAAGCGTTAGCCAACGATTCGCAGCAAACAGACTACCAGGTGATGAGCAGCATCCCAGAATCGTTGCGGAACCGCATACTGGATGTTTTTCGATACGGCTAGGACTATCAAAAGGCGCAAGTCTTGATGGTTAAAACAAAAATCTACTTTGATGCCGCCTTGCACAGTTGACTGGCTACAGCGCTCCAAACAAAGCACTGCAAACTGGAGACGTAGACAAGCATGAAACCGTTTAGATGAGTGCGTTTCCCGATGATGGAGACAAGCTTGCTGTGCTCGCTTACCACAAATTAGCTGTTTTGCGTGCCATGTCTGAAGGGGGATGGCTTTTATCAGTAGAGCAGATAAAATCCACACTAGCAGGTACGAAGCTACATAGCGCTTGATTAGAGAACCAGGTTCGGTAATCTCTACCATGTCTATCAGTGAAAACTCTGTAGACAAAACGTAAAGTTTCTACTAGATTCTTGGCTAAGCTTTATTATCTGTCAAACTCTTTAACTTTGATTTTGCCTTTGGCTCGAACTAAAAATGTGCGATCGAGAGCCGAAGACCGCCAATTTTACTTTTACTTTTCAGGAGGTATTAACAAATGCGGATTGCTCAAATTGCTCCTCTGTGGGAGCGCGTCCCACCCCCTACGTACGGCGGTACCGAACTGGTTGCCTCTCTCTTGACGGATGAATTGGTACGGCGCGGTCATGAGGTGACTCTGTTTGCTTCTGGCGATTCCATGACACTTGCAGCGCTTGAAGCAGTGCATCCTCGCGCACTACGCCTTGATGACAGCGTGACAGAGTACGGCATCTACGAAATGCTACAGCTCAGTACGGTCTACGATCGTGCTGATGAGTTTGATGTCATTCATTCCCACATGGGCTGTTCAGCATTGCCCTATGCAAAACTGGTGAAAACTCCTACTGTGCATACGATGCACGGCATTTTTACGCCTGACAACGAGAGAATGTTTACTCACGCTAAACGGCAACCCTTTGTGAGCATTTCACATTCCCAGCGCGAACCAAGGCTTGGGCTTAATTGTGTAGCAACTGTCTATAACGGCATTGATACGGATAGTTATACCTTTTATCCTCAGCCCAGTGACCCGCCGTATCTAGTGTTCTTAGGGCGGCTGTCACCCGAAAAGGGCACTCACCTGGCGATCGAGATTGCAAAACGCACTGGCTGGCACCTGAAGATCGCAGGCAAAATTGATCCAGTCGATGTGGAATACTACGAAACTGCTTTAAAACCACACATTGACGGGACGCAAATTGAGTATCTCGGCGAGGCAAACCACCAGCAGAAGAATGCGCTGATGGGCAACGCAGTAGCAACGCTCTTTCCCATTACCTGGCGTGAACCCTTTGGCTTGGTCATGGTTGAATCGATGGCATCGGGCACCCCAGTCATCGCTATGGAGCTTGGTTCGACATCGGAAGTAATTGCACACGGCGAAACAGGGTTTTTGTGTCACAGCGTTGATGAGTTTGTCGCAGCGCTTGATCAGGTACCAGCGATCGATCGCCGCGCTTGCCGAGAGCACGTAGTTAATCATTTCAGTGTGCAGCGCATGGTGGATGGCTATGAAGCGGTCTATCAGCAGCTCGTGGATGCCCGCTTCGCGCAAAACGGGCAGTCTCGCAGTTTTGTGAGTCTGGGCAAAAATCGTTAGTCATCTGGTGGAGACATGGGTCTCCACTTTTTTTTGTGAGGTGAAGAGATGGTCAGTTTCAACAATACAAAACTCGTTTCGTCCAGTGCAGTATCGGTCAACCAGCCCTATGTGTCTTCCCGCAAGATGGTACCGACGCGACAGGCGATCGCGCTGATTTCAGAGCACGGCGACCCAGCAGCAGAAATTGGCAAAGATGCCGCTGGTGGGCAAAATGTTTATGTGCGTCAAGTAGGCGAGGCGCTGGCAAAGCTGGGCTGGCAAGTAGATATGTTTACTCGCAAAACAAAACCAGACGATGCCGCGATCGTGCAGCATTCACTCCACTGCCGCACCATTCGGTTGGTGGCAGGACCGGAGGAGTTTATCCCGCGCGATGAGCTGTTTCCCCATATGCCAGCCTTTGTTGCTGCGTTTCAAGCGTTTCAGAGCAAAGAAGGCTCTAACTACCCACTCATACACACTAATTACTGGATGTCCGCCTGGGTTGGTTTACAGCTCAAGCAACACAGCAATATCCAACTGATCCATACCTATCACTCGTTAGGCGCAGTCAAGTATCAGACGGTGCCTCATCGTCCTGCCATTGCCGAGACCAGGTTAGCGATCGAGCGCCAAATTCTTGAGCAGGCAGATTGTATTGTGGCGACCAGTCCCCAAGAGCAGGAAACGCTTCGTACGCTGGTCTCAAACCAGGGCTATATTGAGGTGATCCCGTGTGGCACCGATATCAGTAACTTCCACGCCATACCCAAGGCAGACGCTAGAGCCAGGCTGGGGTTTGCTGCCAACGATGCGATCGTCTTATACGTTGGACGCTTTGATCACCGCAAGGGGATCGAAACGTTGGTGCGCGCGTTTGCCCAGTTGCAGAAGTCGGCACATGCTGAGAGCCAAACTGGTGCTGAGAGCCAGACTGCGGCAAAGGAGCCACCGTCTAAACTGCGGCTGGTCATTGTCGGTGGTAGTGACCCAGACAGCACCGATCGGCTAGAACGAGAGCGGATTGAGCAACTGGTGCAATCGATGGGTCTGGCAGAGCAAACCGTTTTTGCAGGACAAATTGGGCATACGCTGCTGCCGCTCTACTATACGGCTGCCGATGTTTGCGTCATTCCCAGCCATTACGAACCGTTTGGGCTGGTAGCGATCGAAGCGATGGCGTGTGGTACCCCCGTTGTCGCTTCGGATGTTGGCGGTCTGAAATTCACAGTTGTGCCAGACGAAACGGGGCTGCTGGTGCCACCGCAGAATGTAGAGGCGTTTGCTCAGGCAATCGATCGCGTTTTGACCGATACCGTATGGGCAAGAAAATTAAGAAGACAGGCACCGATTCGAGTACAGCAAAACTTTAGCTGGTCGGGTGTTGCAGTCCACCTGAGCGATCTATACCGCCGTCTGCTGGCTCAATCAATCTCTAGCACGCTGTTCTCTGGCGCAGCGGTTTTGCTGCCAGCACCCAGTCAAGAGATGTATGCCGTCCGCACAGAGGTTGCTGCTTCAACACTAGCAAAAGTTTCCTGACCGCCTGCAAGAATCGGCAGCAAGGGTAGCCTACTGCTATTCACCTGTTGGGACTCGTTGTAAGCTTGTGTCTTTTACCAGGGTGTGCGTGGTCTGTTCGTACAGCAGTTGTTCCTTAAGCCACTGAATCTCCCGCTGTAAGTCTGTGCCACAGTACACCCAAAGCTTAGCGTCGTAGGGATCAGACGAAAGTGGCTGCTGCATCTCTCGATTTTCTAGACGGAGCTGGCAAACCATCAAACGATACTGGAGCAGTTTGAGGCGTTCTGCTGGCTCAAGATAGCTAAAAAAGAGAAATTTGATCAGGAAGCGAGAGCGAGAGTTGACCCAGCTCTCGTGAGGATATTCCAGCATCTTCTGCCGCCAAAGCACTTGACCTTGAGGCGTGATGCTGTAGATTTTTCGATGCGGACTACCCTCGCCTTCTGCATCAGTCAGTACAGCGATCGCCCCTCGTGTCTCCAAACGCTTGAGCAGTGGGTAAATCGTACCGTAGTTAACGCTGATGCAACTACTCATCAACAGCTCTAGCTGCTGCTTGAGGCGGTAGCCGTGCAAATGTTCGCGTTGCAGTAAACCAAGAGCGGCTAATTCAAGCATTTATATCAGTCCGATATACTGAACCGTTGTGTTTTTTTTCTATTTTATCTATATTCGTTATATGCTTTGCAACATTCGAGTCAAAAGAGTCAAAGCTTTTTGCTTCCGAACTATCGATTAGCCACCAAGCCCCCACTAGTTTCAACGATGTTACGCACTTAAGGTACGGACACTGAGTAACCCGTACATGATGATATCGAAGCCATGCTTCTAGAGGCTGTGCTTCTAGAGCACTGGCGTTGCATCAGTTGAAAATCGGTTAATGAACGCAGTATGACGAACGTAGCAAGACGCTAAAAGGTAACATCGTTCAAACCGCCCTGCTCTGGTATCGCAGCTAGACAGGGAGTTGGTGAGCATCACATCCTCGGACAGGTTCGCGCACGGGCATCTGCGCCTGAGTCCTAGAAGTTGAATGCAATCTTACGGGTTAAATCATGGCTATCAAGGGAAATTTAGTTTTAAAGCAACTCGTAGTCTCAGCGCTAGCGTTGAGCTTGCTTGGGGCTTGCAGCAAGGGTGAGCAGGCGGCAAATGCCAACAAGCCCCCGCCAGTGAAAGTGAAAGTGACCGCGATCGAGTCGGCAACCGTTAACGATAGCGATGAGTATGTAGCAAATCTTGTGTCGCGGCGATCGGTTAGCTTGAAACCGCGTGTGGAAGGGCAAGTTACCCAAATTTCAGTCAGAGCGGGCGATAACGTCGCGGCTGGCACACCGATTTTGCTGATTGATCCCCGGAAGCAAGAAGCCACGGTGGGCAGTGCAACCGCGACAACGGAATCGGCGATCGCAAACAGCGCCAATGCCAGAGCCACGCTAAAAAGTTATGAAGCCGATTTGCTGCAAAAGCAGGCAGACTTAAAACTGAGACAGGCGCAGTATAAGCGTTACGCAGAGTTGTTGGCTCAAGGCGCAACCAGCAGAGATACGCTCGATCAGTACGCCAACAATCTGGCAGCGTCGCAGGCGCAAGTTGGTGTGACGAAGGCGCAGATTCAGGCACAGAAGTCGGTGATTGCTAGCAACGATCGCCTTGTGCAGCAGAATCAGGCAGCGACTCAAGAGCAGGCAGTTGAGCTTCAGTACTACAACATCACGGCTCCCTTTGAAGGTGCTGTTGGGGATATTCCAGTCAAGGTTGGGGATTTTGTGGATACGTCAACGTCAATGGTGACGATCACTCAAAACAATCCCCTGGAGGTCAATCTTTCGATTCCGGTCGATCGCGCACCTGAAGTTAAGCAAGGCACAGCCGTTGAGTTGCTCGACACTCAAGGAAAAGTGGTCGGTACGAGTCAGGTTTTCTTTATTGCCTCTGCGGTCAACAGCACGGATCAATCGGTGCTCATCAAAGCGCTCTACAACAACTCTGCGAATAAACTGCGAGCCTCACAATTTACTCGTGCACGGGTCATCTGGAGCAAACGTCCCGGCATTTTAATCCCAACTGCTGCTATTTCTCGTGTGGCGGGGCAAACGTTTGTGTTTGTCGCGCAACCCGGTGAACAGCCCGATCAACTGATTGCCAAACAACGACCCGTGAAGTTGGGCAACATTGAGGGCAACAACTACCAGGTGCTGGATGGGTTGAAGCCAGGAGAAAAAATTGTCACGTCAGGGCTGCTGAGTCTAAGAGACAACGCCGAAATTGCTTTGTAGCGGTTAGCAGTCAGCGGTCAGCGGTCAGCGGTCAGCGGTCAGCGGTCAGCAGTCAGCCTGGGACTTAAAGCTGATAGCCGATAGCCGATAACCGATAACCGATAACCGATAACCGATAGCTGATAGCTGATAGCTGATAGCTGATAGCTGATAGCTGATAGCTGATAGC
>NZ_JCACKI010000069.1:0-14259 GCF_059505325.1 Tildeniella sp. | reverse complement strand
CAAAGACTTGCCAGCATTGCCTCCGGCTATCTTTTGACCTCGTCGAACTGACGTTTTATTAATGAGCATTGGTTACCTGATTCATGAGTTTTCCATACGCGTGAATAAGTCTTTCAGACTCTTGCCCCACCTTCTCTACTTCTCAGACACAACCAAACTGGAGGAAGCCGATCGCCCGAACTCTTCGGGTGCATATTCCAGATGTGCCTCGGCACCGGGGTAGAGATACGTGCCGGGAGTGACGGAGCGGACGAGGTAGTGGAGGGTATACACACCGGGATCGAGCTTATCGCCAAAGGCAACGACGCGATCGTGGTAAATGGTTTGATAGCCCAACTGCCAGCTATCGCCCTGCGCTTGAAAGTAGGGTGTCGTGGTTTGGAAGCTGTTATCGACTGCCTCAAAGCCTGCGGGTAGCGGATCGGTGACGATGACATGATCGACGGGATGGTCGGTGATAATCTCTAGCCCAATGTCGTAGACCTGTCCCACGGGAACGGTGAGCGGCTCAGGCGCATAGAGTCCGGTTCTGTACAGCACTTTATCCTCGTTGGCGGGACGAATGGTGCGGGTCAAGCGTAAGCCGTTAAGCTTACCGGGTTGATTGCCCTGGAGCCGATAGCGGTATGCCACCAGATAGTGCAGAATGCCCTGACCAGACTTTTTGAGGGTGATGTCGCTGCGATCGCGCGGGAGATCCGCCATTTTCACCGTCATGTCTGCGCCAGGCGTTTTGTAGCCTTCAAACGTCGCAGTGGTCAACGTCTTACCTGCTAGAGTTGCGGTTGCTTCAAAGTTAGGTGGTGTGGGCTGGAGTTGGCTGTACTCGACCAGTGCGGTGAGTGCTTCGGCATTGTCGTGAGTGCCCTGCCAGGTGCCGTTACGTCGTTGTCCGAGAAGCCCTTTGAGCAGCCGATCGAGATCCTCAGACCTGGCTTTTTGAGCAACGAAGAGCCGTAATGCTTGTGCTTGAGCCGTCGTCGGGGAGTTGAGCCAGCGCCAGTTAGGGGGCAAATTCACAGTGGCGCTGCGTCCAGTCTGGTAAATGGTTTCCTGAAGTTGGCTCACCATTGCAGTGGCTTCTTGCTGCCAGTCGGGGAACTGCGCCAGATATCGCGCCAGTTTAATTTGGCTGATGGGATCAAGCTGGTTCCGCTGATTGTGAAGATCGGCAAGGAAATCATTACGTCGATCGCCCAATGCTGATAGCGCAATCAACGTTTCCAGCCGCACCTGGTTCTTGCACAGTGGCTCTTTGCAGAACTCGTATTGTCCAGGATCGGCGAGCAGTTTCTTCAGATATGTCGTCAGTGAAGGACGTAGCGAACCGATCGCCGCTTTCTCTAAACCTGCACGATCGGCAAGGGCGATCAACTGAGCCGCGTAGGGCGTAATAAAGGGATCAGATGCGTCCTGTCCGGGATAGGATGCAAACCCACCGTCCGGTTTTTGGAGCGACTGCAAGCGCTCGATCGCCTGTTTTGCCTGCCTGCCAGGATTAAAGCTGGCGAAGGTTTGACCGTAGGTTTTGGTGAGGGTTTGCAGGTTGGCGGCGATCGCTAGCTGGCTGGCAGCAGGTTCCAGGAAAGGCAGATCGGTTTCGTCTAGCACCTGTTTGGCAGGTACAGACAGTGTGGGAATGAGACTGCTGGCAAGCGAAATGTCCAGCCCACCAACATCAGGAACAACGTTTTTGTCCACATTTAAGGGAATCGAAGCCTGATCGGAGGTGGTGCCAGCTTCCACGACTTGTTCCGTCACATCCAGCGCTTTCACGTCGAGCGGCACTTCAAACGCATCGGTGTCGCTGCCGAGCTGTGTAGTGAATTTCACCTTCGCGTCGCCAGTGGTTTGCACGATTACGGGAAAGCGGTAGGCGCTGGTGCCTGCCGTTGCCTGCGCTTGCTGTTGACCAGAGGCGTTATCGAGCCTAAGTGGATCGGTGACGGAGCCGTTGACTGCAAGGTTGCCATCTTGTCCCGTGTTGTTGGTGACGGAAACACCTGCCTGGAAGCGATCGCCCGGACGGGCAAACTGCGGCAAGAGTGGATTTGCAATCAGGGGTTTCGTCGTTACAAAGGTCGTATCGCTATTACCAAAGTGCATGTTCTCGTCGGTAGCGACTGCCATCACACGCCAGGTTGTCAGGTCGTCAGGTAGTTTGAATTTAACCGTGGCGTTGCCGATCGCGTCGGTTTTCACCGAGCCGTTGTAGTACGCCAGCGCTTTGAAGTCTGTGCGAATGCGAGTATTGCCAGCCCCGTCGGAGGCACCCCCTCCGTAGCCCCAGCCTTTTTCGAGGGGCGATGATTGCGCTTGCAGCACCACATCCGGGCGATTATCGCTCAAACGAATGGAGATGGGCTGTTCGGCGTACACCGTCTTTACCAAGTCGGGCGGACGGTAGCCACTGAGTTGCAGCACCGCTTCGTTAACAACCATTAGAGTGACTTGTCCCTTCGCTGGCTGTCCCTGATTGGTGACTTTTAGCTGAACAGTCTGTTCGGCTCCTGGTTGCAGGGTTGGGGTTACAGTTGTCTCGACCTTGAGGTATTGGGGCTTGAGATCGGTTTCAAAGGGCGCAAAGCCGATACGGACGAGTTTGTCCAGGCTGCCAGGTTCTAACTGCGCCAATGGTTTACCCTGACGGATCAGCACTGCCTCGACTGCCGCATTGGGCAACATATCGGGCGTAACCTGAAATTGCACCTTGGGCGCGCTGCCCTGCACCTTCGTCAGGGTTTTGTAAAGGGTGTTGTGGCGAACGACGGCAAAGTAGAGTTCGCCTTCGGCATAGGGCGATTGGATGAGTGCCGTTGCCATCTCGCCCACTTGATAGCGCTTTTTGTCCAGCTTGACTTCCAGGCGATTGTTGCGGTAGCGACTGCCCCAGCTTGCAGACGCATCACCCGTTGCCCAGAGTTGCACATCGGTCGCACCATCATTGCTGCCTGCGAACGTGGCACGGAGGCGATAAGAACCCGGCGCTGGCGGCTTTAATGACGCAGTTTGTGGAGTGACATCAGATTTTACATCGATCGTAGCCACCGTCTTATATTCCACCTGATCTTGCTGGGTGCGACTGCCTTCTACCAGCTTTGACACGCGGCTATAGTTCATCTGCTGGAGTTCTAGATGCACGGTTTGATTCAAAACCGGGGTGCCTGTGGGATCGCTGACAATTACCTTGACCGGAAAGTCTTGTCCTGCCGTTGCCACAAAATCACTCTGCAACCCGATGAGTTTTTCGGTCGGCAACGCGAGAAAGGTTTTGGAATCGGCAACGGACAGGTTGGATACGTCCGATACCTGAGCATCGACGCGGTAGGTCATGGGGTAGGGCAGATCCTTCTCAACCGTGACCGTCTGGCTGCTGTCACCGTTTTTGCTCAGCACTTGATTCGTTTGCAGTACGTCGCTGGCGATCGTCGGTGCTTCTTCGGGCCAAAACCACTGCTGTCCAAAGGCAAAGCCATCCCAGCCTTTGGGTGCAAACTCTGCCTGCTGGCGGGTGACATAGTATTCAACCTTGCCGCCTTCAACGGGGGAGCCGAAGAGGTAGTTGCTCTGGGTTTTGGCGGTGATGCTTTGCCCGACGGAGGCGATCGCAGCAACGTTTTGCGATTCCAGGTCTGCGGTCTGAGTTGTATCAGTTGGTTCTCCGGGTTTGCCACCTTCTAAGGTCAGTGCAACTTTAAAGTTGGGTGGTTTAAATTCAGCAACGCGGAACTCGCCAGCAATTTCAACCTCATCGTCGTTTTTGGCGAGGATGGCGTAGTAGCCGAGGGGTTGGTTTTTGGCGATCGACCATTCCTTCGAGAACGTGCCAAACTCGTTGGTGGTCTGCGTACCCAGGCTGGTTTCCTGCCCATTAGAATCGCGCAGCGTGAGGGTATAGCGGACGTTCTTATCTCGCTTGAGGGTGCCGTTTTGCAGATAGTAGGCAGCGCCAGTAAACCAGGCTGTTTCGCCCGGTTGGTAGAGTTTGCGATCGGAAAAGATAATGCCGCGTGAGTCTGCCTTGCCGCTCTGCCAACCTGCATCTACGCCGTAGTCATAAGCACCGCTGTATTCTGTCGTACGCGTAAATGCCCAGTCTTTGCCTTCTTGCGCCACGATGAGTAGCTTTGGCGCTTCGGTGAACCGTCCAGCGCTGCCCATGCAGGTTTGTAAGGCTGAGCGATCGAGTAACAAGGTGCCAGTCTTGTCTGTTTTGCCTGTTGCACAGGCGCTGGGTGTTGGCTGGGTTTTCGACTCCAGCTTCGATTGGTAGATTTGCACAGCAGCGTTGGTAACGGCAGCACCATCCGATAGGTGACTGACCCGTACCATGCCCGACTCTGGGAACCATTGGGCAAACACGCCTAGATTCGTCAACTGCACCAGTCCATAGGTCGTCGGTTCGCGCCACTTTTGCTGCTTGCCATCCTGATACTGGTTGGTGCGTGCCTGAACGCCATACGCCAGCATTCCGGTTGCGCCGCTCAACTGTTTTTGCAGTGGTACGGTGGTGTCGATCGCCTGATTCTTTTGACCCTTCACAGACGCACTCTTCCAGCTTGAAGAATTGGGCAACAATCCCTTGCCGTTATCGCGGGGATAGGCAGAGTCGGCATAAACCAGATCGGTGGGCTGCACCACGGTAAAGGCAGTTTTGTAACTAGAAAGGTTGACCGTGGAAAGGTTGAGTTGAAGGTTTTTGCCTGTCGGAAAGATATTGAGTCCAGACGGTGCCCACAAGTCAGCCGCAACGTCACCCGTTTCGTAGTCGATCGTCGTGGGTTTGCCGAGCGTCTGCCCATATTTATCTTTGAGATCAGCACCTAGCTTCACCGTGTACTTTGTACCGGGATTGAGTGCCCAGGGGTTGAGGGTAACGATGCGATCGCCCTCGTAAACACGCACTAACGGCACATCTTTTTTGGGTGCTGGTTCTACAATAATGTGGGCGATCGCGGCTTCGGCATCCAGTTCATTGTTGAATTCCAATTGAGCGCTACCGTTCACAAAGCGTCCCTGCACCCCACTTGCGTCCGGCTGCCCGTAGTAGCTCAGTTTTTGGAATGCCAGCGGCGAGTAGGTTTCGACCTGACTGGCAAAGACGCTCTCGCTAGCCAAATTGCCCTTCGCTGACATTAGTCCTGGCGTAACGTTGAGCCGATAACGAGTGGCTTTAGAGAGTGGTTGCTGGGGTTCGATTGTATAAATCCAGTCACGCGCAGCCGGATCAAAGCGCTCAGTGGGAGACGGCTCTTCTGGATACTGTTCCTTCGTTTTCTCTTCGCTCTTTTCCAGCGCCACATTCAGCGCGACGCTGTTTGTCTCCTTGCCTGGAATAAGCTGTACGTGCTCTTTCAACGAGGCTGCATCAAGCTCTACGTTTGACGTGAATTTCAAAACAGGCTTGACATCCAGCGGTTCGACGGTCTCACTTCCTGGCATCCCAGCAGTTGGTGTACCCGGAAAATTGGTGAGCTTAATCGGTTCGGTGTTGAACGTCCAGGCAAAATCTTGCTCCAGGCGATGTTGCTTCAGGTCTGCCAATCCTGCTTTGAGCGTGACTTGAACACGAGTCGCTTTGGGCATTGCCTGATCGCCTTGAAAGCCCACCATGTGCGGTGTGAGAAAGCGAAACTGACCGGGCAGCGGCGGTACAACCTCAAATTTTTTCAGGAGGTCTTGCGGCTCTTTGCTTTCCAGGCGATCGATCGGGATCAGTGGTTCCTTAAACCGAATGCGGATTTGAGCAGTCGTTGCCGCTTCTTCAAGAGGGCTGATCTGCTCGATCCAGTCTGGCAATTTAGGTGTTGCTAAGGCGGCAACAGATGGCTGTGGGTTTGCCGTAGGGGTAATGTTAGCGAAACTACAGCCTTTGATGGCGAGGGCAACGCATAGAGCGAGCAAAACAAACCAGGGCTTCATGCCACTGCCACTTCTCATCACTATTCTCCCCACACTACGTGCGATCGCTACTAGCCGATCGTTTGTTACCACACCAGTCCTACTCGCAAGGAGGGGGTGATTCCCGGTGTTGACTATAAATCTTTACTATTTGGCGATCGCGATTTTGGCAACGGATGACCGTAAAACCGGGTCAGCTTGCTTTGCGCTTAATAAGGTTGCTGTACTCATCTGGAGGATGAGACCCGCCATCGTTTAGTCATTTATACTGAACTCATATGGGGTTCAGCGATATTACCTGTAATAAGATCACCTGTAATCAGGAGGCACTCAAAATGTTTCGCACTGTTGTGTCTTTCATGTGCGCGATCGCCGTTTTTGCACCAACGGTGACACTAGCTGGCGAACGGCATGATCGCGGTTTCTACAACCGTGATTCTTATAGTCGCGGCTATTACAATCGCGGCTACAACACTTATCCACGCACCATTGAACGGGTGCGAACGATCGACTTCTACAATCGGAGCCGTGATATCGATCGGCGGGATATCCGTCGCTGGGAACGCCGTGATGAGGCGCGAGAACGCTACTGGCGCGATCGTCGTGATGATCGTTATCGTCGTGAGTACAGGCGCGATCGCTACGATCGTCCCAGAATCATTATCATCCCCCGCATCTCGTTCTAAGAAAAGCGCTCATCGCTTTAAGCAAGGGGTGACAAACAGGTGTGCATCTACTTCTTGTGTGCATTTACTTGGGGAAACTACTTAGGGGGTGCCAGCGGTGGGCAGGTTTTGTAACCAGGAGAGGCTTTGTCAAAATTACACTGGTAGATCGTGCTTTTCTGCCAGCTTGTTGGAATTTCTAAGAGATCGCGTGTGCCCGTGATGCCTTGCCCGACAAATAAGAGAAGAGCGACACAATTCAGCACTACGTGGGTAGTACGCCAGCGATTGGCTTGATCCTGGTAGATGTCACGGACGATCGCCAGCGAAAAGACCATAAGCAACGCTGCTACTAGACCGTAGTAAAAGTGAGACGCAAACCATGCTTTATCCAAGCGGTAAACGCCATCCTGGAAGCCAAGCACAACCAGACCAATGCCCGTCAAGGTAGCAAAAACGCCACGCCAAACTTTCTCTTGTGCTCGATACAACAAGACAAGAGAGGCGATCGTTGCTATATAGAACAGCCCGATCAAAGCGACTTTAGAGGGTTCTTTAGTGAATACTCCGTCAGTGATAATTTTCTCAATGATGGGGTATGTAATGCCGAGTAGATAAATGCCTACAACTGCACCCGTGAGCCAGCGCCCCAGTTGAACGTGCTCTTGCCCAACTGCAGGGGGAATCTTGCTTTTACTTCCTGCCTTTACCTCTAGACGACGCTGGCGCGTTTGCCACGCCATTCTAATCACCATACCAATCAGGGGAAAGACGATCGTGACTGCGATCGCGGGATGCAGCAACAGGATAAAGTCTTCGGCATTCAGATCCATATAGCTTCCCCTAGAACATTCAAGAATGCTAGTAGAGTATCAGGTCAAGCTGAGAGCGTGCTGAGTTGGGTAAAAATTTGCAAAAGAGGGTAAGGGAAAGGCTCAGATTCGCGTTTTACTACCCCTGTAGCGCTTGCGAAATAAGCCTTTTCCTTACCCTTAAGTTGGTTAGATTCCCCACCCTTCTAAGGTGGCGCTTAACGGCAATCTAAACTTTAAGCACCCAAACGCTGCGTGTGTCAGCGCTCACGAAGGACGCAGGTATCACAGCAAGATCAACACCCAGAGACTTAAAAGCAGAACGAATCAACGTGGCGTGAGACGCTTCGGTCGCGCCAATACTGGCACCTGCTGTGACCAGCGCAGGTGTTTTGAGTTGGGCGATTTCACGACTATAGGCGATCGCGGCATCGGTTTCCAGTGCCAATGCGAGCTTTGCAATGTTGACATCAGAGTCAAGCGCACCCTCGCCCGCTTTGAGATAGGACGAGACATCATATTGCTGCTGGGCTGCAATGGGAGTACCACCCAGTTGTGTGATGACGGTTGCCAGAGTGTCGCGGTGCCGTTTATGATCTGCCTGGTTTGCCAAAGCAATTGCCAATACCGCTTTGCCCACAGCCGTGTTGGTCAGTTTACCTGCTGCAAAGCTGTAAGCCCAAATCGCCTGATGCTCATAGAACAAAGCGCCGTTGAGCACCTTGGCATCATTTGCATTCATGGCTGATGGGGCAGCATCCACACGTTTGACGATCGCTGGCAGACTGAATGCACCAGCAGCACCCACAACGGCTCCTGTTTTCAGCATGTCACGACGTGACCAACGCTTAGTGCGACGAGCGGTAGCTTCAGGCAGCATATTTCTTTCGTTATCCATCTTGATGTGTTCTCCTAACCTAAAAGAGTGTGTGACTCAGCTTGTGTGCAATCAGCGCATGAGTACCTGATGGTGCGCGTTACGCCATCGGTTGCCAGCATCGTGATGCCAACGCGATCGCCCCCGTCTGGTTAGTCAGCCTTTGGTGTTATTAAAGACAATCCAGTTTTTGCCCACGCAAAAGCAAGCTCTACCGCACACCTGCTCTCGCACAAGGCAGATTAACCAATGAGGAGCGAATCTAGAAAGTGATACGCAATCCTTGTGCCTTTGGATCTGTTACGTCACGTCACAGAATACTTGGGAGGAGCCGTCAGGTTATACCAATTCTATAAAATCGCCCTACAGATTCGTTTTTACTGCTGACCGCTGACCGCTGACGGCTGACGGCTGACTGCTCAGCCAGCGTCACTTTCACAAATCAAAACAGAGCATCACCCATCAGCGAATGCTTACAAAGCCAGCTTTGGCGATTAACGCTTGCCCCTGTGGTGAGAGTAGAAAGTTTGCATACGCTTCTCCGGCTTGCTGCTCAGCAGCGCCATTCTGTTTCACAATCACAAAGAGGTTGCGAGTCAAAGGATATTGTCCACTTTGAAACGCACTGACGTTAATTTTATTGCGCTGACCAGGACAGCGACTGGGAGCAACGAGCGGCTCTTGATACGGCGGCACAAATTGACCTGGCTGGCGACCGATCGGCACAGGTTTGACCGTACATTGTGGCACCAGTTCAGTTGCTGTAGAGAAATAGACCCCACCGGGATTAGTTGCCAGTTTTCGTAAGCCCGCTGTCGTAGTGGCAACATCCTGCACGTTAGCGCCGGATTGACTATCATCGCCTAAGAGCACTTCGATCGTGCCTGCCCCTGCTGTAGGAGGACGCTGAAAGGGCTGAATGGCAAGGTTTGGTCCACCCACCTGCCGCCAGTTCGTAATGCGACCACTGTAGATTGATCTGATTTGGTCGATCGTCAAACCAGGGATATTCAAACTGGGGTTCACCGCGATCGCGATGCCATCGATCGCCACGGGAATTTGCTTGAGCTTCACACCTTTTTGTGCCGCCGCCTGGTTTTCTTGATCACGCACAGGACGCGACGACTGAGCAAACGCAATCTCATCCTGTAGCAACATCTGAATGCCTGAACCTGAACCGGGTGTGCCAGAAATGGGGTCAACGTAGCGCAAGCGAAACTCCGATCGAGCAGATTGAATGACCGGATCAGTCGTCAGCCTGATCGGTGCCCAGGTTGTGCTGCCGCCGTAGCTAAACAGACCCGAAGGAACATTCTGAACGTCTGCAAAGCCTTCAGCCGTTGACGGATTCCCGTTAGCGTTTGGATCAGCCGTTGCTGGCACTGATGGATTACCACCCCCACCTGCGCTACCAGATGGGGTGTTAGTTGGTGCAAGGATTTTACTCAGGTCACTACCAGACCGCTGCGTAAACCACCAAAAGCCTCCCCCAATCAGCCCTGCCGTCACCAAAAACGCCAGAATCAATGCCGTTGTATCGTTCTTTTGTGCCATAAGACTTTTTGTGCCACAGATTGAGAGTCGGCAAACTGCGTGTACTCGTTTAAGGTTAAAGGATCAGCGTCACCAATCAACATCACGATCGCTACACACAATTGTTCATTTGTACCCTAGCGATCGTTGCTTGTGCCAGCAATTTCTGACCAACACTCTTAGAGAAAGGTAGATAGCAGATTGAAGATGATCCGAAACAAAGTCGTTGCTGCAATTGCGATTAACCCAGTTGCAACAGCGATCGCTACAACAGTCAGCAGTACGTTTCCGCCAAACAGTGATGCAAGATAGACAGCCAGTCCGTGTAATCGCGGTACAAAGAGTACGATCGCCAGCGTTATCCCTGCGGTAATCAACAGATCTACCCGCTCAATCGTGCGGCGTGCCTGAAGAAACACCAAACCTGTCAATAGCACAACCCAAAAGAAACCACCGAGAAGGAACGGTCCCATCAGGCTCAACACAGCGATCGCCAACAACCCCCCTTCAAACCCTGTGAACGCAGCGGCAGCTAGCAATTCCAGCGTCGAGAAAGGAGCGATCGCGCCACGTCGTCTTACAGGTCTTGCAGGCTGCGGCGATGCAAGTGGGGCAGCCGATTGAGCTGGCTGAACGGGTTGGGGTGGCGCTGTAGGAGGAGAAGACACAGGTAGGGATGCTTTTGGAGTAGTGGGCGATCGCCTACCCGCAGTGGAGGGCGGCTTGAGTGCTGACAATACTTCTGCTGCCGCTTGGAAGCGTTGGCTGGGGGTTGGTAACAGCATCCGATCGAACACATCCGCCAGCGTGCGATTCACACCGGGCGCGTAGCTACGCCATTTCCAGGTGTTGCTGTACGAATCAAACAATTCATTGGGTTGCTTCCCCGTGAGCAGCATCAAGCAGGTGACAGCCAGCGCGTAGAGGTCACTAGACGGGTAAACTTCACCACCAGACATCTGCTCTGGCGGCGCAAAGCCTAACGAGTAAATGCCAGTCGATTTCGTGGTTGCTGCGCCTTTCGTTGCCTGCTTCACCGCGCCAAAATCTAGCAGGTAAAAGCGTCCGTTGCGATGACGCATGATATTAGACGGCTTGATATCCCGATGGATCGAGCCATTGTCATGGACAAAGGTAAGAATGTCGAGTACCTCTTTCAGCATGGCAGCAACATCATCTGGAGAGAGCGTGCCCTTTTGCACCAGTTCTTCCTCCATCGTTTCCCCGTCGATGTATTCCTGCACGAGATAGAAAAACTTGTCTTGCTTGCCTGCTTGTGTGCTGGGAACCGTCAGCTCAAAAAACGCGAACAGGTCAGGAATCAGCGGATGCGTATTGCCTAGTTGCTCCAGCACTTCTGCCTCACGCTCAAAGAGCTGTTGTGCAACGACAAGCTGAGCGGGGCTGAGTTGACCAGACGGCAGAAACTGCTTGACGACACACTGGCGCATGGCTGGCGTGTAGCGATCGCGCGCCAAGAATGCCGCCCCAAAACCGCCCTGCCCTAACAGGTTCAGCGGTACATAGCGTCCAATGAGGATCAACTCCATGCCACAGGTTGTGCAATATTTTTGCGGCACTGCCCTGAGCGTGGCTTGGTGATCCAAGTCGGTAAAGGCATTCACGGGACGTGGGCAGCCCGGACGAGTGCAGTAAAGATCCATAGAGCGTATGGGCGAGCTTAATCAATTTCTGGCACAATCAAACGGCTAGTGCGTGAGCTGGAGGCAACAGGTTTCAAGGGTTCTCTTGGCTCAGATTCATAGGGCTGCAAGTTGGCGTAACCAGCGAACTTCGGTAAAATCTCCCGGCAAAACGCCTCGGCAGCCTTCGATCGATAGCGGTTTGGGTTAATGATGACCGACAGCATCCGTTTCACGACCACATCATCGATTCTGGCACGATGCAGTACACCCATTTGCAGTTCTTTCTCGATCGCTGAAATGGATACAAACGCCGCTCCTAATCCAGACTGTACTGCGTTTTTAATGGCTTCGATCGAATTTAGCTCCATCTCAATTTTAAGGCGACGGGTTTCAATGCCGCACCGCGCTAGAACCTGATCAATCACCTTACGAATGGTTGACTGTGAATCTAACGCAATGAACTGGAGCTTATATAAATCGTCTTTTTGTATCGTCTCTACTTTTGCTAATGGATGGAAGACTGGCAGGATCAGTGCTAGTTCATCTTCGGCATAGGGAATAATTTCTAGAGAGTCTTGCAGTTCGGGTGAGATTTCACCACCAATGATGGCAAGGTCGATTTGTCCATTCGCTACACTCCAGGAGGTGCGACGCGTTGAGTGCACATGTAGCTGCACAGCCACATCAGGATACTGCTGCCGGAAGACACCGATCATTCGCGGTAAGAGATAGGTACCAGTGGTTTGACTGGCTCCAATAATCAAGGTACCGCCCTGGAGGTTTTGCAAATCTTCGATCGCACGACAGGTCTCCTGGCAAAGCGTGAGAATCTTTTCGCCATAGCTCAAAAGGAGATGACCAGCTTCGGTAAGCTGTGCCCGTCTACCGCCTCGATCGAATAGGGGCACGTCCAACTGGCGTTCTAGATTTTGGACTTGTAAACTCACGGCAGGCTGCGAGACATAGAGACTATCGGCAGCGCGCTTGAAACTTCCCTCAGCGGCGATCGCTTTGAGAATGCGTAACTGATCCAGAGTAAACGGAAGGTCAGACATACTGCTAAACCTGAGATTTTGGAGGAGCTGGAGCGTACCTACCTGCTGGTTTAGACGCGATCGATGCCTCAGGCAATCAACACGCTTCTAACCCAGAAACCCTAACACAGTCATCCGAATAGTCCCTCACAGTAAGTTGTGCCATGTATCGTATTGAAACGTAAATTAAAGAACTATGAAACGGGAGGTTATTCAGGACTTTCTGAATTTACCAGGAATTGCAGGCGTTGCCCTAATGGATGGGCGTTCTCGACCCTATTTTTGTGGTGTCGATCAAACCCTGAACTTTCAACAAAAAGAGGCGCTTGCTCAAGGACTCTTACAAGTCATTGAAACCATTCCTGACGGCTTCGATGCGTTTGAGTTTCAATTTGCCGAGCACCAGGTTCATCTCTACAAGCTCGACCGAGGCATGGTTTTGCTGGTTTTAACGTGTCCCAGTCTGGTTTATGCAGATTATCTGGGCAGCATCAAACAGCTCCGAGTCGTGCTGCAAGAAGACAGCCCAAACGCGATCGCCACCTTCCGTTTAATTGCTGGAAACATTACCCTGACGGGTTTAACCTACCGCAAACATACTGCCGACCCAGCAACACTCGCTGACAGCATCGTCACAACCGACGCTCAGGACGATCGTTCAGAGCCTCCCCCATGCCCTGATCCCCTTCCTGAAAGTGCTGCCAGAGTCTTATCGTCACCCGCTGATCCGCCCACTCTGAAAGCGGCGATCGCTGCCCTCAACCACCTCAGCCAATTTACAACCCAATATCTGGGCACCCATGTCATTACAAATTACTGGAAAGCCACACGCCCTTCAGCAGATTGCCTAACGAATATTCAGGTCGATCGCTCCGCTCAATTTTCCTTCGCAGGAGCGCTTCCCCAGGGTACTCTCACGCCGCTAACTCCTGAAGAGCAACAGTGGCTTCAAGCGTGGGTCAGTGCCTTCATCAAACGATGTGCTCAAGTGATCCGAGACTTTCCCGTGATCGTCGATCAAAAAGCGCTGAACGATCAGCAAAAAGCCCTTCTGCTTACCCCTCACCCTTAATCCTCGTACCTACCATGGCTAAAACCGTTAGACTTGAACCGATCGCACAGAACACATCCGTTGAAACCAACGGCAATCTGCTCTCAGTCCTCATCAACAAGGATCTGGACGTTTTGAAAGAGTGCGGTGGTCGCGGTATGTGTGCCACCTGTCATATCTATGTGCAACAGGGCATGGAGTCACTATCGCCTGTCAGTCGCCGTGAGCAACGCACGTTAGAAGTCATCACAACCTGCAAACCCCACTCCCGTCTTGCCTGTCAAGCAAGGGTTTTGCAGGATGGCGTTGTGGTTGAACTACCACCGGGTATGTACATCAACTCCATCAAAGATATCGAAGCACTCATTGGCAGACGTGCCGACCAGGATTTACTGCATCCCCTTACTGGAAAAGTTCTCGTCGAAGCAGGCAAACTCATTACCCGTTCGACGTTGAAGCAAATTGAAGACACCAATAGCTTTAATGTCGGTAACTATTTCTCGCACACAACAGATTCTTAGAGGATGTTTTAAAAGTCCAGATGCGTGTAGCTCTGGCGACTGAAGTCGCGGCTACACGCACAAAACCTGCCTACGCAGGTGCCAAAACCCTCGTGCTGAGGTAGTCCGCGCAGGCGGACTTTGTTGATGTAGTCGCGGTTTTAACCGCCAGCCACTTTTCAAACAGCCTCTTAGCTCGACTTTATCCAATTAGGCAGCGTAGCACAATAGGCTGAAACA
>NZ_JCACKI010000068.1:0-16381 GCF_059505325.1 Tildeniella sp. | reverse complement strand
TTGCGATGCTTGAAATTGCTGATTTACAGTTTACCATTACTATGCATTACCACCCAAATAACGAGGTTCGCAACAATGCTGCTTATGCGCTAGGTGATTTCGGTGGAAGAGCTAGAGATGCTGTTCAGCCACTCATTGAAATCTTAAAGGATCAAATCCAGACAAAGGATGTTCGATCTGGTGCAGCTTATGCATTGGGAAAAATTGATGGTCATAACAAAGAAATCATTACAGTTCTAAGAAATACTCTCAAAGATGAAAACATTGATGTTCGGATTAAGTCAGCCGCTTCTTTAGAGAATGTTGCCAAGACACTCTATGATGATGCCCAAACGATACATCAGGTAGATGCTGCGTTAGCAACTACTCAAGAACTGGTAAAAGATTTAGAGATCCCTGAGTTTGAGCAACACCAAAAATCAATCAAGCGTATAGTTTCAAATCTCACTAATAAAAAGAATATCATTCAAGCGCAGGCAAGATTAGAGTGGGTTGCTGTTGGAAGAAGGATATGGCTTCATCACGCACTCTTCTGGCTGATACTCGTCTTTGTCTATCCAAAATCTTCCCAAATCCAGGCAATCTTCTTCTGGAATCCCTGGATTCGTAATATTTTAGGTTTAGGTTACGTTACCTTTTTGCTCCAATGGGTGCCCTTTCTACGGCGTAAGCTCTTTGAACCATTCAAACCATCTTTACTTGCCGACGCTGGACTTGATTCCTTCAAACCAGATCTTTACTTCTCCGACTCCGAAGTTTGCCTTAAGGGGACTGATAGTAACGAAGCCATTACCGCTGTCTGCCCCGGCATTCAAGGGCAACGCATTATCGAAGGCGATTCGGGGTTGGGCAAGACAATGTTTTTGCGGCACTTGCTTCAGCAGTCCAAGCGGATTGTCGTCTATCTGCCTGCCACCAAATGTGCCGAGGGCGTGATTGAAGCGATTCAAAAGAAGCTGCACGGTGATGAGATCAAAGACACCAAGTTTTTGCAAAGCCTGATCTATAGCGGAGCCATCGACATCTGCATCGACGGACTCAACGAAGTCAACCCCGATACGCGGGCAAAAATCACCCAGTTCGTGGAGAGTCACTTCAAGGGCAACATTCTCATGACCACGCAACCGCTGGAATGGTTGCCGCCCTCCACTGCCAAAACCTACGTCATGCAGCCCCTTCAGTTGGAGCAAATTGAGCGCTACTTGCTCTCCCGCCAGCCGTCCCTCCCAAAAGCCGCACCTGTTCAGGGCACTGCTTATGAGCAGGCGTGTCGCACCTTTTTGAGCACGATGCTGAGTGCCCCTACCGAACCGCCCCCCAGCCCCCAACTTTGGGGGAACCAAACCGTTCAAAGTCCCCCAGAATTGGGGGATTTAGGGGGCGCGAAAGAACGGAATACAGCCAATCTCAGTAGTCTTTCCCCAGAGGAACTGAAGACCGCTCGTGCCATTCTCTCGAACCCGATGGAGTTGACGCTAGCGGCGTGGATGCTGGCAGGTGGCGTACAGCCCGATTTGTTCAATCTGCGGGAGCAGCAGTACAAGCTCATGGCAGAAGAGTATCGCCGCACCTGGAACCAGGATTTTCCGCTGAAGCACTTTTCAGAAGCGGTCTATCAACAGTGGTTGCTGGACCAAAAGGCGCTGCCAGCGGACAAGTTTTACAACGAACTGCTGTGTATGGAAGACGAGAAATTCCGCATGGTGGTGAGCCGCCAGTGGAAAGATGCGAAGGGCGAGGCGAAGAAAGAATGGTACTTCCGCCACGACAAGATTGCGGAATTCTTTTTAGTGCAAACGTTCTTGGGCAAAAGTGAAGCGATCGAAGAACGACTCAAAACGCACGTCAGCGATTCTCGGTTTCGTGGAGTCTACTTTCTGCTGGCAACGCTTCTGCCTCTGGATGCGGCTCAACGGTTGCGCGAAGATTTGATTCAATATGCGGCAGATACCAAAGACCACACGGTGAGCGATACCTTTGTGCAGTTGTTGCGTTCACGGTAGTTGAAGAGAAGCCGGGTTTCTTTGCAGCAAGGTGAAAGGTTTATTTAGTCATCAGAGAAACCCGGTTTCTGGGTTTGGCGCGGACAGGTGTCGTTATGCCACTCCCCATACGCGCACGGTGTGATCTTCGCTGCCGCTGACGATCAGTTGTTTGTCAGTGCTGACTGCAACCGCCGTAACCAAACTGGTGTGCCCCTTCAACGTACAGAGTTCGCGTCCCGTTTTCAGGTTCCAAATTTTGATGGCGTTCTGGCTGCTGCTCATGAGATGACGATCGCCCGTCAGCGTCACAGAAGCGATCGCCCGTAGCGCTCCTTTTTCTGGTCGGATCTGCCGTCCGGTTCGTAAACACCATGCCTTCACGGTTTGATCACGACCGCGAATCGCAAAGGTTTCCCCATCGGCACTCACGGTGATGGCATAGATAAAGGAGCGCGCGTTGAGCGTAAAGACCTCTTCTCGTGCCCACCAGTCCCACACTTTGATGGTTTCATCGCGGCTACCGCTGATGATCGATCGCCCATCTGGACTCACCGCTACCGCTGTCACACCGCTCGTGTGTCCGGTTAGCGTCCCCAAACACTCAAAGAGAACATAGGGATCATAGGATTCCAGGGCACGTTTTGCGATCGCGTCTTTGCGGGGTTGCAGCCGCAAATAGGCAACCTTTTGCACCTGAAGCGATTCATCGTGCAGCGCCTGTATGAGCAATTCCAGCTCTACCTGAGCGTCGTTTGCCTCCAGCAGTGCAGCAATTCGCTGAGCGGCGATCGGGCTACCAAAGCGTTGTTTGACACCTTCCAGCCCACCCAACACCATTGCCCCGATCGGCGACGGGCTAGAACCACCCAGCACTGCATCATCGTCTCTGGGCTGCGTTTCTCTGAGCTGCGTTTCTTTGGGCTGCATCCGTTGATTTTAGCGTTTAGCGGTGCGACACAACGAGTCCCCAGCAGGCGTACACTAAAGAGCAGCAACGTGTAAAACTCGACTTTTGAAACCCTCGATCGCGCTGATGGCTGAACCGATTCCACCGATTACGTTACCATCTGCCCAAAACCCCGTGCAGGAAGGGGAATGGCTGCGGGTCGCGTTGTTGCAATGGCTGAATCAAGAGTTTATTCCCGAAGACGCAAATCAAGACATAGCAAAACGCGCTGCTCAGATCTTTGTCCGGCAGCGCATGGAAGGAGAAAACGATCTCGGTTCGCTGGTGATGGCGATCGTCACCGAGATGGAATCCTTTGATTTTTCTAACAGTTTCTTTGGCGAATTCACGGTTGCCAACGCCGTCAGCGATCTGGTGCTGGATAGTCTGGGCATCGATCGCTGCTGTGGACAGTGAGATAGTTGTTGGTTGTTGGTTGTTAGTTATTAGATGGCGTAGCTAGAACCGAACATGGAAGGAAGTTCAAGCAAATTTTTACTAACAACCAAAAACCAACAACTAAAAACTCCTCTACCAGCTCGACTTTACAACACCGGGCAATAATCCCTGGTGCGCCATTTCGCGCAGAACGTGGCGAGAGAGACCAAAATCGCGGTAGAAGCCTCTAGAACGACCTGTCACCCAGCAACGGTTGCGAACGCGGGTGGGAGCGCTATTGCGAGGAAGCTGCTGGATTTGACGGTGAATCGTTAGCTTTTGCTGTTGCGAGGTTGCCGCTGCAAACTGCTCTTGCAGGTCTGCACGTTTATCGGCATACTTTTCCACCATCTTCTTGCGCTTGTTTTCGCGCTCAATCATGCTCTTTTTAGCCATGAGTCATTCCAATACTCTGTTAGTTAAGACACAGCTTACTATTGTACTGAACTGCGCGGGCGATATGCCAACTAAATTTCAAGCGTTGCGACAGAAGGCAGAAGTCTTACGCGATGTGTAACTAATTCGCCCTCATCCCCACCCTTCTCCCCAGGGAGAAGGGCTTCCAGACCGTTCCGGTTCCCTCTCCCATCGGGAGAGGGCTAGGGTGAGGGCAGTCGGCAGGCATTTCAGGAAAGTCGCACATCGCGTGAGTCTTGATAAAAATGACTGTTTCAGCCTGATAACTGACTCAGACCCCCGACTTGTTGGCGATCGCAGGCGTTGGATGGGCAGGTGTAATTGCCAAATCCTCTGGTTCAGGAGTGTCTAGCGGTTTTGGGGAAAGCGTTGCAGAGGGACAGAGATCGGCAAGAGTACAGCGATCGCACTGGGGATTGCGCGCCATGCAAACGGCTCGACCGTGATAAATGATCCGAATTGACCAGTTCTCCCAATCAGGCTGTGGCAGCAGCTTCATCAAATCGCGCTCAATGCGGATGGGGTCTTTGTGCTCAGTCAGTCCCAAGCGATAGGTCAACCGTTTAACGTGCGTATCGACCGTCACGCCAAGATTAATGCCGTGAGCATGGGCTGACACCACATTGGCTGTTTTACGAGCGACTCCTGGCAGCTTCAGCAAGTCCTCCATCAGCTTTGGCACCTCGCCGCCAAACTCCGTCATGATCATGCGGCAGGCTGCCTGAATGTTCTTCGCCTTGTTGCGGAAGAACCCGGTTGATTTGACCAATGCCTCAATTTCTTCCAGATCAGCGCCTGCCATTGCTGCCGCATCGGGGAAGCGCCGAAAGAGTGCTGGTGTGACCATGTTCACCCGCACGTCGGTACATTGGGCAGACAAAATGGTCGCTACCAAAAGCTGCATGGGCGTTTCGTAGTCCAGCGAGCAGGTTGCATCGGGATAGAGTTGCTTTAGTCTCAGCAGGATCTCGATCGCCCGTTGCTGCTTGGCTGGCAATTTGCGGGAGGCGCACATGGGGAAGAATAGAAGGGTGTGGGGTGTGGGGTGTGGGGCGTAGGGTGTGGAAAAAGTAAAGGGAGGATTATTAGAAGGCTAAAGGCTAAAGGCTAAAAGTTTTCACTCCTCACTCCTCACTCCTCACTTCACTTACCGAAACAGCTTCTGCACCGACTCTAGCTGCGTGGTATCGCGGACAATCAGAAAAATGCCTAGCCCTAGCAGCAGCATTAAGCCCGTTTGCATCACGCCATCTTGTAGCTTGGATGGTAAAGGTTTGCCGCGCAAGCCTTCGATGAGGAGGAAGGCAAGATGACCACCATCGAGGGCAGGTAGGGGCAGGATATTGATGATTGCCAGGTTGATGCTGATAAGAGCACCGAAGGTAAAGAGGTTGAAGGCATCCGATCGCGCCAGTTTTGCCCCTTCATCCACAATCCGCACGGGACCCGAAATTTGGTCGGCAACTGCCCCAAAGTTGGTGATGAGTTGCCCAAAGCCCTGAACGGTCAGGACGGTGATGCGCTGGAATTCGTTGGCTGCAATGGCAAACACTTCGATCGGATTGCCCACACGGCGACGTTCGATCGTCACATTAGGTGCAAGCTGTACGCCAATTTTGGCATTGGCATCCGGCGTAACGACCAGTGGGTTGGGAAGCGCTTTACCATCGCGCTGAATTTTGAGGGCGATCGCTTGATTTGGACGATTCTGAATTGTCGCCATTAGCGTTCTAATTGCATCGCTTGAGGCTCCCAGCTCTTTACCGTCTACTGCCAGCACGATGTCACCTGGCTTGATGCCTGCTTTGACCGCCGCTGAACTAATCTCCGACTTCACTTCGGGTACCAAGACACCCGGTTGAAAATTGATATCCTGAGTGCCAGCAATGCCGATTTGCGTTACGAGCAGAAAATAGGCGAACACCAGATTTGCGATGACACCAGCGCTGATGACGATCGCCCGATCGAGCACGGGTCGATTTTTGAGCAAATTGGGGTCATTCGGCGGAATGGTGCTGTCGGGATCATCATCGGGAAAGCCGACGAAGCCACCTAACGGAAAGGCTCTTAGCGCGTACTCGGTCTCCGGACCTTGATACTTCCAAAGAATGGGACCAAAGCCAATGGAAAAACGGTTGGCATAAATGCCCTGAGCGCGGGCAGCCGTAAAGTGCCCCAGTTCGTGAACCACAATGAGGATTGCTAAAACGGCGATCGCAGCCAAAACTGACATACCAAACTTCCAATAAAACGGTGGTTTCGCGGTTGCAATGATAGCAACGCACTTCCAACTATTCTAGAAGCTCCGACTCAGTAAATGTTAGCTGGCACAAAATCGCCCTTAATCACGATGCTCAGAGAGCCACTAACGTGAACACCACCATCGTTAATCACAAAATAATTTCACAGACGCAGAAACTTGCTGTATACCAGTACCAGTCGCGTTGTTATCTACGGTAAGTTGCAGTTGTGCGTCAGTTACTGAACCCCAAACCGGATACGATTCAGCAGCAGAATGCCATGCTGAAGGCAAAACTTGCCAGAGCCGATCGGCTCATTGTGCAGCTCAGAGCAGAAACGTCGCAACTTCGTGCCCAGCTCACGCAATTGCACCGTCGTTCGGCATCACCACGAGCAAACGTGCCGCCAACAAAAGTTTCCGTGTCCAGAACGGTAGAGCGATCGCCTGTTGCCCCTACACCAAGGCTCAAGCAACCCCAGCCAAAAGCAAGTAGACGATCGCTTCGGTCGGCTGCTGGTCGTCGATCGCCTGTGCGACCAGGACTGCGATTAGCGACGCTGCTTTCGTTTGCGATCGGACTAACGGTCGCAGCGGTTTTCAATATGCAACGCTTGCAGCAACAGGCGGTTGCACCCCCTCAGCCAACGGCAACTGCAACCCTTCAGCCGTCTGCCCAACCGCAATTGCCACCGTCAACGGCAGCGGCAGTCATGCAAAAACAGACGATCGACGAGCTGGTGTACAACGTTCAGCCATCCTCGCTAGAATCGAGCGCGGCATTGCAGTCGATCGTCGATGGAGCAGTGGCACTTGCCGCCAGCAAATCTCTCTCAACGGAACCACTCTCCATTACGCTGATTGACCTGAAAGCCAACACGATCGCGGGCTACCAAAAAGAGAAACCCCGCTACCCTGCCAGCGTTGTCAAGCTTTTTTGGTTGGTGATTTGTGAAGCACAGTTAGAAAATGGCATTTTACAGCCCGATCCAGCCCTGAGTGCTGATTTGACTGCCATGATTGTGCATTCGGACAACGATGCGGCAAGTCGGATTTTCGATCGCATCACCCAAACCACCTCCGGCAGCACACTCAGCGGCGAAGCGTATGATACCTGGCTCAAGAACCGTTTGCGGATTAATCAATTCTTTCGTGCCGCTGGTTACGACGGTCTCAGCATCAGCCAGAAAAACTATCCAATTTATTCGCTCAAGTTAGATGGTCCCGATGGGCGAGAACTTCAGATGCGCGACGAGCAACAGCAACCCATCCGCAGCCTGATTACCACCGACCAGGCTGCCAGACTGATGCAAGAAATTTACTCTGGCAAGTCCATTTCAGCCAGCCGCAGCCAGGAGATGATCGCTCTGCTCACCCGCGATCTGAATCCAGAGAACTGGAAAAAGCAACCGGGTAACTCGATCGCAGGCTTCCTCGGTGAACCCTTACCCGCAGACGTGCGCTTCGCCTCCAAAGTAGGCATGACCACCAAAACCCGTCACGAAGTCGCTTTCATCGAATCCAAAGACGGCAAAGTCGCGTATATTCTCGCTGTCTTTGGGGCTGACCCCACCTACAGCCAAAACTCCGAAATTCTGCCTGCCATTTCCAACGCCGTCTATACCCAAATGATGGAGCGCAGTGCTCATGCGGACGTGGTGAGAAAGGATGAAGGCTAAAGGCTAGAGGATGAAAGTTTGAATTGCTTCTAACCACTCCCTACTCCCTACTCCCTACTCCCTACTTTCTACAACACCGATCGCCCCAAAAACGGCTGCAACACCTCTGGAATGCTGACCGTGCCATCGGGTTGCTGATAGTTCTCCAACACGGCTGCCATTGTGCGACCCACGGCTAAGCCCGAACCGTTGAGCGTGTGGACAAATTCAGTGCCCTTCTTGCCTGTTTCTTTGAAGCGAATGTTGCCGCGCCGTGCCTGAAAATCGCCAAAGTTAGAGCAGCTTGAGATTTCACGGTAGGTTCCAGCGGCAGGAAGCCAAACTTCCAGGTCATAGCATTTGGCAGCACCAAAGCCCAAGTCGCCTGTGCAGAGTTCGATCGTGCGATAGGGCAGTTTGAGCGCTTGCAGAATTGCCTCTGCGTTTTGCACCAGCGCTTGATGCTCTTGTTCAGACGTTTCGGGATGCACGATTTTGACGAGTTCGACTTTGTTGAATTGATGGAGGCGGATCAGCCCACGCGTATCGCGTCCGTAGCTGCCCGCTTCACGCCGAAAGCAGGGCGTGTAGGCACAGTGACGAATCGGCAAATTGTCTGCTGACAGAATCTCGTCACGGTAGAGATTGGTGACGGGCACTTCGGCAGTAGGAATCAGCCAGAGATCGTCGTCCTTGCATTGGAAGCTTTCTTCAGCAAATTTGGGCAACTGTCCCGTAGCGGTCAGCGATTGGGTATTAACCAGGAGTGGCGGCAGTACTTCAAGGTAGCCTGCGGCGGTTTGGCGATCGAGCATCAAGCCAATCAACGCCCGCTCCAATGCTGCACCTGCACCTAGTAGCGCCACAAAACGAGCCTGAGCAATTTTGGTAGCCCGTTCTGTACTGAGAATACCGAGCTTTTCCGCAATTTCCCAGTGAGGTAGAATCTCGTGTTGAGGTTTATATTCATCACCCCAGCGCCGCACTTCCACATTCTCAGTTTCATCTTTGCCGATCGGTGTCGTATCCCCAGGCAAATTTGGCAACGTCAGTAACAACGCTTCAATTTGCGCTTTCAGTTCTTTTTCCTGCGGCTCCAGATCGCCCAACGTGGCTTTCACCTGGTTGCCTTCATCCTTCAGCGCCTGAATTTCAGCCGCATCCGTGCCGCCAGCCTTCATCTTTTGCCCGACCAGCTTACCAATTTCGTTGCCCCGTGCCTGAAGCCGCGATCGCTCCTGCTCCAACGATCGACGTTGTTCATCCAACTGCACGATCGGCTGAATGTCAAAGCTCCCATTGCGAGTCGCCAACTTCTCGCGCACAAGGTCTGGATTGTCTCGAATCAGCTTCAGGTCAAGCACAAGAATCTCAGCTTTAGATAGGTATTTCTAGATTGATCAGGTAGTCATCAGATCACAAATGCCACTCTATAGTAGCCGCTTTGCCCATGCAACATTCATCCACTCCTACCTCCTGCCTCCCCACTCCCCCTGCCTCCCCACTCCCCCTGCCTCCCCACTCCCCCTGCCTCCCCATCTCCCCCTGCCTCCCCATCTCCCCCCTCCTCCCCACCGCGCCACATCGTATACTGAGACATCCCCTTTTCTCCCCACAGCGCCATGTCTCAACTGCAAACATCGCTGCAACCAGAGGTCATCTACCCCGATCGCGATGGACAACCGATGGCAGATAACACCGAACAGTTTCGTTGGATTGTGTTTATTCAACAAAACCTGGAATCGCTGTTTGCCGATGATCCCAATGTGTTTGTCGCAGGCGATTTGCTGTGGTATCCAGTAGAAGGAGACAACAAGACGCGAGTTGCACCGGATGCGCTAGTGGCGTTTGGCAGACCGAAAGGCTATCGAGGCTCTTATCAGCAATGGCAGGAAGGCAACATCGCGCCACAAGTCGTGTTTGAGGTGCTGTCTCCTGGCAATACGCAGACGGAAATGCATCAAAAACTGCGGTTCTACGACCGTTACGGCGTGGAGGAATACTATTTGTATGACCCTTACAAAAATAATTTGAGTGGCTGGCGGCGGCAGGACGATCACTTAGAGGTGATTGACCCGATCGACGACTGGATCAGTCCCCGCTTACGTATTCGCTTCCACCTGGCTGAACCGGAACCACAGCTTTTTCGCCCGAATGGAGAACCCTTCACCACACTAGATCAGGAGCGGCAACGAGTGGCACAAGAGCGTCAACGAGCAGAACAAGCCGAGCAACGCGCCGCCCGACTTGCGGAACGATTACGCGCTGCGGGCATCGATCCGGATAGTTTGGAGTAGTTGGGGCGATCGCTCCTGCTTTGAGTTGGAATCGTTTCGTTTCAGATGCGGATGATGCCGTTTCAACCGGGAACGATCGCGCTTCAGATAAGACCATTGCGGTTTTAAGTTGGAACGATCGCACTTCAAATGAGACCATTGCCGTTTCAAGCGAGAACGATCGCACTTCAAACGAGAACGATGCGGTTTTAAGTGGGAACGATGCGGCTTTAAATGGGAACGATCGCACCTCAAACAGGAATATTTCTGTTTCAAGTAGAAGCGATCGTGCTTGGAACTCGAAGCTTCGACCTTTTTGCTCAAACCGCCGAGCCTGGAACTCGAAGCTTCGACCTTTTTGCTCGGAACGCCGAGCCTGGAACTCGGAACTTGCAGCTTAGAACACAGATTGGCACTCATGCTGGAATGGAGGTGACTTGAAGCTGCTGTTCGATCGCATCACACGCCACAATCACCCCGTTTTCTGCCTGAATCATCTGTCCGATCGCGGCGGCTTTGGCGGTATAGCTGGAATTGTTTAACAGTTCACGTAACTCTTTAGCGACTCGTGCGGCTGCATACTGCTTGCGAGGAAGCGTCCGCGACGTTCCCAGGCGTTCAACTCGTGCCGCATTATCTGGCTGGTCATGGCTGTAGGGCATCACCAGCGTGGGACGACCCGCCCGCAATGCCAAGAAAAAGCCTCTGCCTAGCTAATGCACAGCCGTACACTCTGGGTAAACAGCTCATTGAATCAACAATGATTCTGCAACCTGACACAGAGGTGCAACCGACTGCAAACTCACTACGCAGAGGATTAGACACTTGGAACTGAACACTTAAAAAGCGGGTTACATTGACCACCCGTTTGCCTTAGCGATCAACAACCACTCGCGGGTTTCACTGCCAAACAATCGTCTGCCAAACGATTGTCTTCATAATTTAATGACAGGAGCCGATCGCGGGCAAAACTCTTGGTCTGAACCAACAATCTCGTCGCCAGACCGACTCCCAGAAAAGAACGCAGGTGCGATCGCCTAGGTCAACGCATTAATCACGTAGTCAATATAGGAATTGAGTTCAACCGCTGGATCACCAGAGATACCGTGATTTGCCTTGATATACTTCAGCGCTTCGGTATACCAGCTTGGCGACAGTTCAAAGGTGCTGTTGATTTCAGCCAAACCGGAGATCAAATAATCATCAATCGGTCCAGTGCCGCCCACAACCAGGGCGTAGATAATAATCCGCAGATAGTAGCCGATATCACGGACGCACTTTGTTTTGCCAACGGGTGTGGAAGCGTAGTTAGGACCTTGCAGTTGAGTGGTATACGGGAATTTTTTGTATACCTCGTTGGCTGCGGCTTCAGCCAGACTTTGCGCTTTGCCGCTCAGGGCTTTCACAGCTTCCAACGACGTTGCTGCCTGCCGGAACCGTCCGAATGCTACCTGGTATTCTGTGCTGCTTAAGAACCGTCCTTGTGAATCGGCTGCGACAAGGGCTTCCGTTAAAGGGGTTTTCGACATGAATTCAATCTCTCTCTAGTTGATGTACAAAGTGTCTGCTAATTTGGCGGTTTAACCAACGGCTGCTGCGGCGCGATCGAAGTAACCAGCGATCTCTGAAACCAGAGCGCTGCAATCACCTTTAGTGATGTTGTTGGTGTCATTGACAAGCTCGATCGATGCTTCCTTCAACTTTTGAATACCAACAGCAACGGAAGCACCAGGCGTACCCAGCGCCAGATAGGTTTCACGCAAACCATTCAGCGCACGGTCTTCTAGAATGCTGGCATCACCGGCAAAAATGGCGTAGGTGACGTAGCGCAAGATGATTTCTAGATCACGCAGGCAGGCGGCAGCACGACGACTGGTATACGCATTCCCACCCGGGGCAATCAATTGAGGTTGTTCTGCAAACAGCGCACGGGCTGCATTGGCAACAATGACAGAAGAGTTGCTAGAAATGCGGTTAACGGCATCGACACGCTTGTTGCCATCTTTGACGATCGCCAGCAGCGCATCTACCTGAGCGCTGCTGAGGTATTCTCCACGCGTGTCAGCTTGAGAGACAACCTTAGCAAAGGCATCTAAGACCATAGTTTCAATCTCCTAAAAAGTGTGCAGTTGAACAGCATGATGGCTTCAAGTAGAGAAGCTGGCTTTCCTTTCGTCTCAGATGCATCAGCCTGGGAGAAGCAAAAGGACTAAAGGCTAGAGAAAGTCCTAATTCCCAAATCCCCATGTGACACGTATCCAAAAGACAACATCGCTTTTGGAAACCAAGAAAAAATTCTCAATTAATAAAGAGAAAAGAAAGCTTTATACAACCAAAGTCTAAAGGACTTTATTCTGCGTTTTTCCCTACAAATTATTTTTACAACGCTGTCATCTCTTTTTTTATTAAAAATTGTTTAGCAATTCATTTTCTCATTCGATCGACAGTTTGCTTCTTGCTGAAAATTTAGGTTGTATAGCATCTTCACGCCTATGCTAAGACTTTAAGAAGCCCTCTCTGAAAGAGTTTTGCAGATTAATCAAAAGAGTTGCATGAGAGGCATCTCTGCTTTTACTCGGCTGAAAATGTAACCTTGGTCACAAGTATTTGGTATGTTTTGACTCAAAATAAACTACGAAAATTTGTGTTTCTTTTGATAAAACATTGCGCTGCTTGCTTCGTTATCAAAAAGGAATTTAAGTTAGATAAAAATTGTGATGAAGGTTACAAGCGCTTGGTATAAAACTGCTCTTTATAGCTTGAAAACCGTTACTTCTATTTACTCTTCGGGCACTAAGCGGAGCAATGATTTGGCAGCAGAGCCGATCGCCTGATTGACTGACAAAACTCCTGCAAGCTCTGAAAGCTCGTCGGTTGGGTATAGCCTTCGGCATACCCTACGGGAAGCAAGCTACAAGCAAAGCGTGAGCGTCACCCAACCGAATCTGTTCAGAGCAAAAACGATCGCACTTCAAACAGAAAGTTTGCCGTTTCAAGCTGGAACGATGTTGTTTCAAGCAGCAGCGATCGTGCTCTGAACCCGAAACGTCAGCCTTTTTGCTCGAATCACCGAGCTTAAAACGCGATCGTTGCCGTTCTGGACATGGAACACCAAGCTTAGAACTCGGAAGTTGCAGTTTCTTCCAGCAGTCACGTTAAAATTTGGTTCAAAACTCAATCTCATATGCTGACTGAACAAAACAAAGCCCTCGTGCGCCAGTTCTACAAAGCGTTTGACGATCGCAAAATGGATCAAGCTTTAGAGCTTCTCGCTCCAAATTTTGTCGCACATCTGGCGGGAGTAGCTGAACCATTGGACGGGGAAGGCTTCAAGGAGTTTGGGATGTCCTTTTACTCAGCCTTCAGCCATGGGCAACACCGTTTTGATGAGGTCATTATTGCAGACGATAAAGTAGTGACGTGCGGAACGTTTACAGCGACGCATCTTGGAGAGTTTCAAGGTCTTCCACCAACAGGGAAGCAGGTCAGATTATCTATCATGCACATCGATCGAGTAGCAGATGGAAAAATTGTGGAGCATTGGGGGCAAGGCGATGCGCTTGGATTGATGCAACAGCTAGGCATTGTCTTCTTGCCGGGTCCAAAATTGTTGCCGTATATCTTAAAGGGTGCTGCATCCAAGCTATTTAAAAAACCTGCATAGAAACGATTGGCGTTAGTACACGGTTTGTTGTGGGGAGCGATCGCCCTCAACCACATAAAATGAAGGAAAATCTTTATAAGCTGAGCGTATGACTTCAGTGTCTAATGAACCCACTTTGATCATTCGGACAGAACGCGGGCTGACGATCGCAGGCACGCGCATCACTCTCTACGATGTGATGGATTATGCGACGGCTGGCTATCCACCGAAATTTATCCAGGGCTTGTTCGATCTGACGCATGAACAGATTAATGCCGCTTTAGCCTACATTGAGGTCAATCGGGTTGAGGTAGAAGCAGAATATCAGCAGGTGCTTAAAGAAGCCGAAGCACTCCAACAATACTACGAAGAGCAAAATCGTGAGCGAGTTGCCCGCATTGCTGAACAACCGCCGAAACCTGGAACTGAAGCGGCTTGGGAGAAACTTCGGGCAGCTAAAGCAAAGCGCGCGACCAAGGCATGATTTTTTTGATTGACCATAATCTTAAAGGTCATGCTTTAGTTTTCTTTGGTGCGATCGCTAGTCAAGGCTGGCTCGATATGGTTCCGATTCGGTTTGTCACGTTTGCAGAGATGGAGTTGTCCATTGACAGTGACGATCGCGTCGTTTGGCGATTAGCTCAGAACAATCAAATGATTTTGCTGACAGCTAACCGCAGCATGAAAGGAAAGGATTCTTTAGAACAAGTTATGCGTGAAGAGACCACCGCAGTATCCTTACCTGTGATTACGCTTGGCAACGCTGATCGATTGCTAACCGACGTTGAATACCGAGGTCGATGTGTTGAGAGGCTGATTGAAATTGTGCTCGATATTGATAGCTATCGAGGTGCAAGACGAATCTTCATTCCCTAATGTGCGTAGCTTTGACGTTAGCCCACGGTTTGTGTCGAGAGCGATCGCGCTCAACCACTAGAATGAAGGGAAGTCCTTGTAACCAGTTGTGAACCGAAGCGATGACAACGTCTCTACATTGGCGACACCGAGTAGGCAATCAGCGCGATTGGGTCTGGCGCGGTTGGCAGACTCGCTATACCTACCTTCGAGCCGCGCAACCGGGGAGTACAACCCCGCTGATTTTGCTGCATGGATTTGGGGCATCGATCGGGCACTGGCGCAACAATCTGGACGCTTTAGCAGAACACCATACCGTTTACGCACTCGATATGTTGGGCTTTGGTGCCTCTGAGAAAGCAGTGGCAGCTTACAACACCGATCTCTGGGTCGAGCAGGTTTACGACTTTTGGAAAACCTTTATTCAAACGCCTGTCGTGTTGGTGGGCAATTCGATCGGCTCTCTGGTTTGCATGGCAGTTGCCGCTGCCCATCCCGAAATGGTGGCAGGGTTCGTGATGATCAGTCTGCCCGACCTATCGATGGAAGAAGAGGCGCTACCGAAACCATTGCGTCCGTTGGTTGGTAGCCTCAAGCGCTTGATTCTCTCGCCGCTGTTGCTCAAAGCACTTTTTCCGCTGGTGCGCCGACCCAAGTTTGTGCGCACCTGGGCAGCGATCGCCTACGCCCAACCCGATGCCATCACCGACGAACTCATCGACATTCTGGCAGGACCGCCTCAAGACCGGGGTTCCGCGCAGGCATTTGCCGCCATTTTCAGAGCCGTGACCGATTCTCGCTACAGTCCTCACATCAAAACCGTGCTGCCGACCCTCACAGTACCAATGCTGCTCATTTGGGGACAGAACGATCGCATGATTCCCAAGCAGTTTGCCCGTCCCAATCAGTACGGCGAGTACAATCCCAATTTGCAGCTAATTGAACTAGAGAATGCCGGACATTGCCCCCACGATGAATGTCCTGATCAGGTGAATGAGGCAATTCTAGACTGGCTTCTCATGGAAAGGCTAAAGGCTGAAGTCTAAAAACTTTCTTTTAGCCTTTAGCCTTTAGCCTTTAGCCTTTAGCCTTTCCCCTATGCAATGCTGCCTCGCTTCCGTGCTTCTTTGTAGGAGGTGCCGACATTTCGCAGTCCAGCGCGGATCATTTGTTGTTCCAAAAGGGCGAAAAAGCGAGTGCGATCGCCCCCTCTTACAACAGCTTGATTGTGTGCTTCTGCCAGTGCCACCGGATAGCCATAGCCTTTTTGCACCTGCGCCAGCGTCAGACTCAGCGCCGTATCCAGCAAAATGGCATCCTCAGCGACCCAGGTAGGAAACTCCACGCGGGCAATTTCTGTTCCCACGTGAACGTAGCAGAAGTAGATGTGATGATCGCCATACAGATCCAGAATGCGGGCAGAACTGCGCCAGAGAGGGCTGCGCTGACCGGGCTGTAGCTCCATTGCCCAGAGTGCTGCATCCTTCAACGGTTCTAACACTTGACAAGGCGCGTGCGCGAGAGGGAAGCCTTCGCGATCGCCCAAGCCAGCACAATGCGTCGCACAATCCGGCACATCGTAAGGACACGCTTGCAACCGTAGAAAGTTGAGCGCTTCCCCACTCCGCGAGGCGCTGATGTAGCCGACTAAGGGAATGCTTGCACTACGAAGTTTCTCCCACGCTTCGAGGATAGGCGGCAGAATGCGATCGCGCGCCTCCCCCGGCAGCGAGTCAAGGAACCAGTAGATGAGAGAGCCATCGACCATTGCGAGGGAGTGGGGAGTGGGGAGTGGGGAGTAGGGAGTAGGGAGTGGGGAGTGGGGAGTAGGGAGTTTCCGCCTCCTGCCTCCTGCCTCTTGCCCCCTGCCTCCCTCTGCCTCCCCTGCTCCCTCTGCCTCCCCTGCTCCCTCTGCCTCCCCTGC
>NZ_JCACKI010000067.1:0-16485 GCF_059505325.1 Tildeniella sp. | reverse complement strand
GTGGGGAGTGGGGAGTGGGGAGTGGGGAGTGGGGAGTGGGGAGTGGGGAGTGGGGAGCAGGGGAAGAAGTTTTGAGTTTTGAATTATTCTTGCCTTCTGCCTTCTACTTTTAGCCTTTAGCCTTTAGCCTTTAGCCTTTAGCCTTCTGCCCTCTGCCTTTTCCCCTCCCCCTCTGCTCAAACTGCCTTAGACTGTGGGGTGTAAGCTTGTGGACTGTAAATTCAAACTTCAGCCGCAAAGTTACAATCTTAAATTCTGGATGTTGGAGCAGCATTTATGGACGTGAGAGCCGCCGTTGCGCTAGAAGCAGGCAAACCGCTAAGCATTGAAACAGTGCAGCTTGAGGGACCTAAAGATGGCGAAGTGCTGGTCGAAATTAAAGCTACAGGCGTTTGCCACACCGATGCCTATACATTGTCGGGGAATGACCCTGAAGGGCTGTTTCCTGCCATCCTGGGGCACGAGGGCGCTGGCATAGTCGTGGAAGTCGGTGCTGGTGTCAAGTCTCTCAAACCAGGCGATCACGTCATTCCTCTGTACACGCCGGAATGTCGCAACTGTGAGTATTGTCTGAGCCAAAAGACCAATCTTTGTCAGGCGATCCGCTCCACTCAAGGACGTGGCGTCATGCCCGATGGTAGTAGTCGGTTTTCGATCGATGGCAAACCCCTCTATCACTACATGGGCACTTCTACTTTTGCCAACTACACCGTGCTACCCGAGATTGCACTCGCCAAAATTCGGGAGGATGCTCCGTTTGAAAAAGTCTGCTATATCGGCTGTGGCGTGACAACAGGCGTTGGTGCCGTCATCAACACTGCCAAAGTTGAATACGGCGCAAATGTCGTTGTCTTTGGTCTGGGCGGCATTGGGCTAAACGTGATTCAGGGTGCCCGCATGGTGGGAGCTAACATGATTGTGGGCATAGACCTCAACCCCAAAAAGAAGGCACTAGCAGAAAAGTTGGGCATGACTCACTTTGTGAATCCCAGCGAAATTGAAGGTGATCTGGTGGCGCATTTAGTTGAACTGACAAAGGGGGGGGCTGACTACAGCTTTGAATGCATTGGCAATGTTAACGTCATGCGGCAAGCACTGGAATGCTGCCACAAAGGTTGGGGCGTGAGCGTGATTATCGGTGTGGCAAGTGCCGGACAAGAGATCAGTACGCGACCCTTTCAACTAGTGACAGGACGTGTCTGGAAGGGCAGCGCCTTTGGGGGTGCGAGAGGTCGCACAGACGTACCCAAAATTGTGGATTGGTATATGGAAGGCAAGATCAATATTGATGACCTCGTTACCAATGTGATGCCGATCGATCGCATTAATGAAGCCTTCGATCTGATGCACAACGGTGAGGGCATTCGGACTGTCATCACGTTTTAGCAGGTCAGGAAGCATGACGATCGCAGCACCTAAAACCACGTTGCAGGCATTCTTGCAACTGCCTTACATCGAAGAGTCGCCCGCGTGGGAATACATCAATGGGGAAGGAGTGCAGAAGCCAATGGGCGGTGGTAAACACAGCACGTTGCAGAAAGGATTGGTGGCTGCGATCGACCAGGCAGACACTCGTTATGAAGCTTTTCCAGAGCTACGCTGCACGTTTGGCAACCGTTCTGTCGTTCCGGATGTAGTAGTGCTTGCGAACAATCAACTTCCGTTAGATGAAAGTGGCGATATTATCAGCGCTGGCATTGAGTTTGCACCAGCTTGGGTCATTGAAATTCTTTCTCCGGCTCAAAGCCAAACCAAAGTCACGGGCAACATTCTGCACTGTTTACGGCATGGGAGTCGGTTAGGATGGCTGCTTGATCCCAATGAGCGATCGATATTGGTCTATCAGCCCGATCGCCTGCCGGATCTACTCTTTGGGGCAGATCAACTGCCCACACTAGATGAAATCGCCTTGCAATTGTCCGTTGAAACGGTCTATGGCTGGCTGCGACGAACGAGCTAGATTCTACCTTTACGTCGTCTTGGCACAGGGGATACATCTAGAGGCGATGGCTGCTGGCGGGGACGCGTTGATGCCACGCTGGTTTCTCGATCGAGAGTTGACTTGACAGCGGCTTTAGGGCGACCTCTGGTTGGCTTCGGCGGCACGATCGATGGCTCTGTAGGGGCTTCTGCGATCGATGGCTCTGCGGCAATAGAAGGCTCTACAGTCCCGTTGTTTGTGGTCTCTGTCGCTTGATCTGCAACAGCAGGTAGAGTGGCTACTGGACTAGCTTTTTTTTTTGCTGTCGCGTTGCCTGTTTTTGCTTTGCGTCTGGCAGCCGACAGATAGTTTCGAAGCGTAGAGGCGCTGATCTTGGCACCGTTGCTGGTCAACAGGGCAGCGAGATCATCCATTGTTTTGCCTTCTTTGAGTAGCACAGTGAGTTGCTCATGCTGCTGCTCAATCACTTCTCGTGACGTGAGTTTTGCCATTGCTGGCTCAGACAGGCTTTGCACAAGTGTTTCCACTGCCTTGCTTGGCGTTGTTTCTGATGGCTTTTCTGGCGGCTTGGCTTTCGTTTGTTTGGCTTTGCTTGTGGATGGTTCTGATGGCGCTCGTTCGCTCGTCTTTTCACCTGGTGGCTCAACCAGTGTTTCAACCGCACTGTCACTGCTCTCGATCGCTGTAGTCGGAATCGTCGTAGCTTCAATGGAGGGCGATAGGATGCCTCTTACAGCCTCTATTTCCTGTTTGCGCCACTCGTCAAAGGAGGGCAAGCCTGCAATCTGCAACTGGCGAATTTGCTCTCGCAAGACTTCATCAGAATTACGTAACGTGGCTTCGCAGACAAACTTGAGGTATTGATACTCAATTTCTGCCAAAGCGACTTCGACATCGACGGTCTGAAAGGAAATTTTTCTGAATGCAGTGAAATCTTGAACCACGACTGTCTCCTTGACACATTAAGAGGATGGATTGAATAGCGAAATAATTTTAGGCGCTAGGTTTGCATAACGTCTCATCTCTACTGCCGTTATACTGCCTGCTGCGCTGGGTGGAAGCAAAAATTTTAACTGATTGAACGATCGCCGCCACATTATTTGCTCAATTTGCCCAGTTTTGGTCGGTTTACTTCAATCATTGACCAAGTAAAAACGCTGATGAAGTCCGACCGTTGCGTTTGCTAGACTCCGCATAGTGATCTGCGATCGCACCTCAACCCGCTTCAATCCTCATCATGCAAATTTCACCTGCTCTACTTTTACTCCCAGTTTTGGTGCTATCAGGAGCGTGTACATCAACCGTGCCGTCTGCGATCGCCAACGACGATCGTCCTGCTTCGCCTCAACCCGCGATCGCCTCACCTGTTGCTGCACCACTCACGATCAAATCACTGGCAGGAAGGTACAAAGCTATTATTGATGAGCAAGAACTGAAAAAGTTCTCAAGAAGCATAGTGCAAAAGCTAAGCAATAGAAATATGCGTTTGGAAACGATTGAGTCCGAGCTCCGTAAAGCTTCTGACCAGTTGACAATAACAATCAATGCCTCTGGCACGTTTGAAACTCGTAATTATGAGAATCAGCGTGGCAGAATCAGAGCTGGTGGCACGTTTGAAACTTGTAGAGATGGCAACCAACGTGGCAAAGCTAGACTCGATGGCAACAAGCTTATTCTCACTGCCGATTCAGCCAAACTGGTTGATGGTACAAACGGTTCAACCAACATTTCTAGATGTAGTAAGTGCTGTACGTTCATACTTAATGTCTCAGCCGATAGGAAAATGCTATTGGTGGATGCTACCCAAAATTCTTGCAAAATTCTGCGTGGTTATGTGAAGCAGTAACGAATCTGTATGCAACAGATCCCCGACTTCTATGGCAAGGGGATGCCGATCGCTTTGAGTTTTCATCAGAAGTCGGGGATCTAAGACTTGCCGATCGCGCCGAGCTTGCACCAGAAGTCGAGATCTAAACCTTGCCGCACAACTGTTACGAAAAGGATACAGGTTGGCAAGTTGTCACTATTTTGATCAAAAAGCTCTCTGCACAGTCATTATGCGAATCTCACCTGTCCTACTGCTTCTACCAGTCTTGGCGCTATCGGGAGCGTGTACGCAAACGGTACCCTCTGCGATCGCCAACGACGATCGCCCCGCTTCTCCACAACCCGCGATCGTCTCGCCTGTTCCCGCACCACTCACGATCGAGTCACTGGCAGGGATATATAAAGGTGTCACTGATAAGCAAGACTTAGCTGCCCAACAGAGAGAAATTAAAAAACTGGGCATGAATGTGCCACCCGAATTGCTTGAGACGATGAGCCGTCAAATGGCTGATCAGATGAAACTAACAATCAATGCTGATGGCACGTTTGAATCTTCGTTCGCCACTAATAAACAGCGTGGCAAAGTCAAAATTAATGGTAATAAGCTTACTTTTACTAACGACCTAATCGAACCTATCAATGGTGCACATGGCTCAACCACAGCTCCCAACTGTGCCGAGTGCTGCACGTTCACTCTAAATGCCTCAGCCGATAGGAAAACATTATTGCGTGATGATCCTGCAAATCCCTCAAAACCTACTCCTACTTACGTGAAGCAGTAACGCAACTTTTACGAAAAGGATACAGGTTGGCAAGTCGTCACTATCTTTATAAGCAAAAAGCTCTCTGCACAGTCATTATGCGAATCTCACCTGTCCTACTGCTTCTACCAGTTCTGGTCTTAACGGGATTGGCTGCGATCGTCGTTGGCGATCGTCCTGCTTCTCCTCAACCCGCGATCGCCTCACCTGTCCCTGTAACACTCACAATCGAGTCACTGGCAGGAACGTATAAAGGTGTAGTTGATGAGCAAGAACTGGCAAAGTTGTTGAGAGAGACGAGAAGGCAAAACTCAAGCTCGGATGAGGCGACTTTGAAAGAGGTTTTGAGTTGGGTTGAGAGCGATATTCGTCAGAAATTTGACCAAGCGCAAATCACAATTAATGCTGATGGCACGTTTGAGTCTCAATTCACACTTGAGGGCTACGGTGGCAAGGTCAAAATCAACGGTAACAAACTCATCTTCACTGCTGATCCAGCCAAGTCTACCGAAGGTACAGGCAGCGCAACTAAAGTTCGTCAGTTCACTTTTGTTGTTTCAGCCGATGGAAAAACACTACTGTATGACCAGCCCAAATATCCCTCTAAACTTCTGCGTGGGTATGTGAAGCAGTAACGTATCTGTACGCAACAGATCCCCGACTTCTATGACAAGGGTATGCTGATTGTGCCCAGCTTCCATCAGAAGTCGGGGATCTAAACCTTACGCACCAGATCCCCGACTTCTATGGCGAGGGTATGTCGATCGCGCCTAGATTCCATCAGAAGTCGGGGATCTAAGACTTGCCGCGCAACTGTTACGAAAAGGATACAGGTTGGCAAGTTGTCACTATTTTTAATAAAACAGCGGTTTGCGGCGATCGAATAGCAGAGAATCCGCTGCAGTATATGGATGATTGCCTGGATTTCAGAGTTCCGATCGCCTCTCAGTAAGACTTACGGCTCTGCTATGCCCTTCTGAGGCGGCTATAGAAGCGGTGAAGCGGCTTGTGGTGGAGGGGCGATCGCGGCAAAATTCCACCAGAGCAAACATTTCAGCGGCGTTTTCTTTATTGTCTATTGTTCCGCTTTTTATAAAAAGGAAAGATTAAAACTGGTTAAGCTTCGATTTCTGAGGCTGATAGGCGTTTATGATGGCGTTTAGCAAACATTTGATTTCAGGGAAACTAAGGCTCTGTTTTATCGCCCTGTTCATTATGGGTAGCTCTTTTCTTTGCGATCGCGTTGCCCAATAATGACAGCAACCGAGAATCAAGAAACCGGGTTTCTGCTGCTGGTGCTTGATGAAAAACAACGTTGCTGAAGAAACCCGGTTTCTGAGCAGCGATCGACCACGACACGATTAGGAGACTAACAAGAGTGAAACTCGCAGTTTACGGCAAAGGCGGCATTGGCAAATCTACGACAAGCTGCAACATCTCAGTCGCACTGGCGCGTCGTGGCAAAAAAGTCCTGCAAATTGGTTGCGACCCCAAACACGACAGCACCTTTACGCTAACGGGCTTTCTCATCCCCACCATCATCGACACCCTGCAAGAAAAAGACTACCACTACGAAGATGTGTGGTCTGAAGATGTGATCTACAAAGGCTATGGCGGTGTGGATTGCGTCGAGGCAGGTGGACCGCCAGCGGGTGCAGGCTGCGGTGGTTACGTCGTGGGCGAAACCGTCAAGCTGCTGAAAGAACTCAACGCCTTCGATGAATACGATATCATTCTGTTTGATGTGCTAGGAGACGTAGTATGCGGTGGCTTTGCCGCTCCCCTCAACTATGCTGACTACTGCATGATTGTCACCGATAACGGCTTTGATGCTCTGTTTGCTGCCAACCGGATTGCGGCTTCCGTCCGTGAGAAAGCACGTACCCATCCTCTGCGCCTCGGTGGATTGATTGGCAACCGCACCTCCAAGCGTGACCTGATCGACAAGTACATTGAAACGGTGCCCATGCCCGTGCTGGAAATTTTGCCGCTGATTGAAGATATTCGCGTCTCTCGGGTGAAAGGCAAAACGCTGTTTGAAATGGCAGAAACCGATCCGTCGCTTAACTACGTCTGCGACTACTACCTCAACATCGCGGACCAAATCCTGGCGCGTCCCGAAGGTGTGGTGCCCAACGATACGCCCGATCGCGAACTCTTCTCGCTTCTCTCTGACTTCTACCTCAACCCTGCCAAACCACCCGCACGGTCAGAATCGGAAGAATTAGACCTGATGATGGTTTAAAAGACAGTGAGGAGTTAACAGTTTTGGGTTATGAGTTAGTAACAAGCTCAAAACTCAAAACTCAAAACTAATCCTGTGAATACCGAGCAAATTCGCCAATCGGTGCGAGAGAAATGGTTGACCTACTACGCCGAAAATCGTCAATGGCTGTCGCGTTTAGGGGTGTGGGTCAACTGCGATGGGCAACGTCGTCCCTCGTCTGGCTTCATTCTGGCAACCCTATCAGTTTTGGAGCCAAGACTTGCCCAACTATTGCCGCTAGTAGTTGATCTCAGCAGCAACCCCGATCGCATCGTGATGGCACTGGGGCTTAACTTTAACCCCGAAGACCAGTTAGACAAGCTGGCGACTCAGAACGATACCACCAGCGATCCAAAAAATGGTTCCCGCAAGCTACTGCCAGCCGCGTTGAATGCGATCAACATCCAGGCAAGCAAAATCCCTCTGAAAGCACCTGCTGAAATTGACGAAGACTGCCGAGGCTCCCGCGATCGACGCGACTAGAAGTCTAAAGGCTAAAGGCTAAATTTTTATACTTTATCCTTCATCCTTTATCCTTTCCTTGTCCTTCCCTCCAAAACTCAAACCTTTCCCCAGAGAGAACATCGACCATGACTCTTGCCGAAACTGAACCGCAAGCCCTGAACTTTGAATGCGAAACAGGCAACTACCACACCTTCTGCCCCATTAGCTGCGTCGCATGGCTGTACCAAAAGATTGAAGACAGCTTCTTTCTAGTCATTGGCACCAAGACCTGCGGCTATTTTCTGCAAAACGCTATGGGCGTGATGATCTTCGCTGAGCCACGCTATGCGATGGCAGAACTGGAAGAAGGTGATATCTCCGCGCAGTTAAATGACTACGAAGAATTGAAGCGGCTGTGTGTGCAAATTAAGCGCGATCGCAATCCCAGCGTGATTGTGTGGATTGGCACCTGCACCACCGAAATCATCAAAATGGATCTGGAAGGGCTTGCTCCCCGCTTGGAAGCCGAAATTGGGATTCCGATCGTCGTTGCCCGTGCCAACGGCTTGGATTATGCCTTCACCCAGGGCGAAGATACCGTCCTCGCTGCAATGGTCAACCGCTGTCCCGATAAACCACTTGCAGCCGAAGGTGACAAAGAAGAGCGCAACGCCATCACCAAGCTATTGAACTTTGGTCGCAAGAAAGAAGAGATTGCCACCTCCGAATCGGAATATGTGGATCACCCACCGCTGGTGCTGTTTGGCTCTCTGCCCGATCCGGTTGTCACTCAGATCACTCTGGAATTGAAAAAGCAGGGCATTAAAGTCTCTGGTTGGCTTCCCGCCAAGCGCTACACCGAATTGCCCGTGATTGAAGAAGGCTATTACGTCGCGGGGGTGAACCCCTTCCTCTCGCGTACCGCTACCACCTTCATGCGTCGTCGCAAATGTAAGCTCATTGGCGCACCGTTCCCGATCGGACCCGATGGCACCCGCGCCTGGATTGAAAAAATCTGCTCCGTGTTTGGCATTGAACCGCAAGGCTTGGACGATCGCGAAGCGCAAATCTGGGCAGGCATGGAAGACTACCTCCAACTCATTCGTGGCAAATCCGTCTTCTTCATGGGCGACAACCTGCTGGAAATCTCTCTGGCACGCTTCCTCGTCCGCTGCGGCATGACCTGCCAGGAAATTGGCATTCCCTACATGGACAAGCGCTACCAGGCAGCAGAACTGGCGTTACTGGAGCAAACCTGCCGCGAAATGGGCGTGCCCACTCCCACCATTGTGGAAAAGCCCGACAACTACAACCAGCTTCAGCGCATCAACGACCTGAAGCCCGATCTGGTCATTACAGGCATGGCACACGCCAATCCTTTAGAAGCCCGTGGCATCAACACCAAATGGTCAGTTGAATTCACCTTCGCCCAAATTCACGGCTTCACCAACGCCCGTGACATTTTGGAACTGGTGACACGCCCCATGCGCCGCAACAACAGCCTCAAAGATCTCGGCTGGGACAAACTGGTACGAGAAGAAACAACGGTCTAATCAAGTTTAGATAATCAATCAATCACAGGGTTAGCAATGCTGACCCTGCTTTTTTATTCAGTTTACGAATCTATTTGCTCATTCAATTGAGCCTCGATCAAAGCAGAAACCTTTGCCCAGTCATCCGGTGTGTTAGGGCAGGGATGCCATACTTGATGGCTTGAATCGGCTTTCAGGCGATCGACCAGTATCGAAAATGCCGTACTATCATCTCGATGCGCTAACACATAGGCTCGAAGCTCGGCTTTGCTCATCTGGTTAAAATCTGTCATGTCAGAAATCTCCACAAACCATCACGACTAACCTGGATCTGCAACTCTTCTCCAGCAAAGATAAAGATAGAGCCATCGCGCTCATCAAGTCGCAAGATTTCAACCGGACGATAAAAGTTAGTTAACGCTTGGCATAGCCTGATACAGGTTAGCCCTTGCTCTGCGGTCGGCAGAATTCTTGCTCCTTGCAATCACCACATCTACATTCATTTTACACCTTCACTCTCTGCCCACTTAAGTGCTATGTCACAATAAGGGCAGGTATATGCTCTAACAGTCAAATAAGCTGGGAGCTTTCTAATGACACCTGACTTTGAAAGCATGAGTACAGCCGACTTACGGGCTTACGTCCTGGAGAACCGGGAGGATCTGGAAGCAGTTCGTTCTCTAATGAGTCGCCGTAATCCTAACGCTGTGCGATATAACTTTCCTGATACTGAGGAAGGACAGGCACAGATGAGGAAAATCCTGCGGCGGAAGATTAACGGCGAACTTTGATGCAGCCTGCGCTTGAGCAGGAGCAGTAAAGAGTTTGATGCCGTCAACGCCGATGAATTCAATCGCTATTCCTCAGCCTCATTGTGGCGCTGGTGGTAATTAGTGGGACAGTATTCTGAGTGTCGCGATCGCTCAGCGTTGGGGATTCAAAAGCTAAGAGCTGGAAATTCATCAGATAGCCCTAGCCTACAAATACCTGCAAAGCAAAGATTCTTCGTATGACAAAGAAAAAAATCAGGTTGGTTGCAGTGGGCACGTTGCTTTCAATTACCGCTGTTTTGGGATGCGGCTATCTCTCAAAATTAAATAGCTTAACAGTAAAAATTCAACCAGCCGAATTACCCATAAGTCTAATCAGTCAAGGTATTCAAGCTACAGGCATTGCTGTATCTCCTAATGGATTTTTTATTGCGGCAACTGATTTTACTAATTCACCGCAACTACTCGATCGACAGACTGGGAAAAAACTAAAGACTTTTGAAGGGAAGCAAGGTACTTATCCATTTGCTACTTTCTCACCCGATAGTACAGCTCTTGCAGCCGCAAATCGAACCAATCAGGTGGTTTTATGGAATACCTCCAGTGGTCAAGCGAAGATGATCTTAAACAGACAAAATCAACTAATTAATCGCATTATTTTTTCCTTAGATGGGGAAAGTCTAGCCAGTAGTAGCGATGATAAGACAATTAAGATATGGGATGGAAAAACAGGTCAATTACGGCAAACGTTTAATGCAGCTTATCCACTTTTTGAAATGAGCTTTGCTAAAAACGGTAATCTCTTGTACGCAGCGGATGAATTCGGTACAGTTTACGAGTGGAGTTTAGTAACGAATAAATTAATTCGGAAGATAGCAACTTCAAAAAACAAAGTTCCAGCAGTTGCTTTTTCATCCAATGAAAAGCTGATGGCACGAAGGGATGACACTGGCACAATTAGCTTTTGGAGTCTAGAAACAGGCAATGTAATCAGCACTATTAAAAACAGTAGGGAGCCGTTTAGGATAGCATTTTCTCCGGATAGCCGAATACTAGCAGTGGCACACAGCTCTGATCGTATCGATCTAGCCACAGGTGGTAGTGGCTTTGAAGTCCTCAAAATTTGGGATGTGGAGACAGGTCGATTACTTGCTCAATCTGACGACTGGCAGTCCATCTCAGGTCTTGCTTTTGATCCAACTGGAAAAGAAATTATCACCTGTGATGGATCGGGAGGAGTCTTGCTGTGGGACATCAGTAAAATCGTGGATCATTTGTAGCACATCGCAAATTCTCTACCAGTAAGAACCTCAATCAAATGTCTCAAATAGTGAAACGAGAATCACGTTTGAGAAGAGGAAGCCTTCGGGATCAGTCAATTGCAGCCGTCCAGCGTTTGGTGGGGTTTCTGGCGATCGCTCACCCGCTCCATTCTGATCAGTCGCAATCACAACCCAACCTCTAGCATGAAACGGTTGTAAACATTGCCAAACCCGCTCCAACGTTTCTCTACCAAACTGCTTTGTCAATGCCGCTAGACTCAATCCCTCTGCTAACCGTAAACCCAGCATTAAAGTATCTAAAAGCAAATCTGAAGCATCAAAGCTCACGTTTAAAGACTTCGCTTGTCCATCTTTTAGCCTTAATCCTTTAGCCTTTAGCCTTTCCTCCACTATCCTTTCCTCCACCCACTCGTAATACTCTCGCGTCTTACGAGGACGAGACAGACGCTTTCCCTCTAAATAACTCGTTGCGCCCATGCCAAAGCCATAAAACGATCGATTCTCCCAATAAACGCGGTTATGACGGCACTGGTAGCCCGGTTTGGCGTAATTAGAGATCTCGTAATGGTGATAGCCTGCTGCCGTAAGACGCTGTTGCGCGGTGCGATACATGGCGGCAGTGGCTTCATCGGACGGCAACGGCTGCATTCCCGGTTTGTATTGCCGACCAAAGGCAGTTACGGGTTCGATCGTCAGGTCATAACACGAGAGATGTGTCGGAGCCAGCGCGATCGCGGCATCTAGCGATTCTTGCCAATGTGCTGGCGTTTGATGCGGTAGCCCAGAGATTAAATCCAGACTGAAATGCTCAAATTCGGCTTGCTGGACTAAAGCAACGGCTGTGTAAACATCGTCAACGGTGTGCGATCGCCCACAGGCTTGCAACAGTTCCGTCTGAAACGCTTGTACACCAATGCTGACTCGATTCACGCCTGCTGCTCGATAGCCTTGAAGTTGCAACCGATCAAACGTACCAGGATCGATCTCCATCGAGATTTCAGCACCAGCAGCAATGCCGAACTGCTGCTCCAGCGTGCTGAGAATGCGGCTAAGTTGCTCAACGGAGAGCAGGGACGGTGTACCGCCTCCAAAGAAAACAGTGTCGAGGGTCCTTCCTGCTGTCGTAGTGCAGCGAATCTCCTGGCAAAGCACATCGACGTAATGAGCGATCGTGCCAGAGTTACTGCCATTCAGCGGCTCAGCGGGTAAGCCATCTGCTCGAGCGATGGGTGGGCGATCGCCCACAACAGACACCGCAAAATCACAGTAAAAGCAGCGCCGCCGACAGAAGGGAATATGGACATAAGCAGACCCTGTCAACTCGATCAGATTAATTTCCCTAGAATCTGTCTTGAGCAAAAGCATTGCAGGTGCGAAGAGTATAATGAAACTATGCCGCTTATCTGCTACGCCAGCTGAATCGCTGCATCGCTTCTCTACGCTGCCTTTGACTCATAGGCTTTCAACTGGCTCAAAACCCGATCGGTAGATTCCTCACTACGCAGACGTTTGGAATCAGTCCCTCAACCAAACTAAGCTTATGCTTGATGCCATTATTATTCTTTCATTTATCCTAGCAGGGGCGGGGATCGGTTTTAACAGCATACAAGAGCTGCCAATCAGCGTCTTACAGCAAGTCAGCAACGAAAATGGGTTGCAGTGGGTCACGGCTGGCTTTGGTGCCTTAATTGGTCTCGCCGTTGGCTTGACTGTGCAAACAGCCTATCGTCGGTTTGAGAAGCGGTTCCGTGCTTTGCCAGCCGACGTGCTTTTGAGCCGCGCCGTTGGTTTAGTGCTTGGGTTGCTTGTGGCTAACCTGATGTTAGCGCCGATTTTTCTATTGCCCATTCCTCCTGAATTCTCCTTTCTCAAACCTCTGGCAGCCGTGTTGGGTAGCATTCTCTTTTCCTTCTCTGGTATTACACTGGCGGATACGCATGGGCGTACGTTGCTGCGGTTGATTAACCCCAACACGGTTGAGACGACGCTATTGGCAGAAGGTACGCTGAAGCCAGCCTCTACCAAGGTGCTAGACACCAGCTGCATTATTGATGGACGGATTGAAGCATTGCTGAACACGGGCTTCCTTGAAGGGCAGCTTTTAGTCCCTCAATTTGTGCTGGCGGAATTGCAGCAGGTGGCGGATGCCTCAAGTGACATCAAGCGAGTCCGAGGACGACGTGGTTTGGATATCCTCAACCGTATGAAGGAAGCCTATCCCGATCGCATCATCATCCATTCTGCCGACTATGACGACATACCGACTGTCGATGCCAAGCTAGTACGCCTGGTACAAGAAATCAACGGTACCTTGTTGACGAATGACTACAACTTGAACAAAGTTGCCACTGTTCAGCGTGTGCCCGTGCTGAATGTGAATGATCTGACCCATGCGATGCGTCCGTCTTATCTTCCTGGAGACAGCCTTGACCTGAAGATCCTTAAGGAAGGAAAGGAACCAACTCAAGGCGTGGGCTACTTAGACGACGGTACGATGGTTGTGGTGGAAGAAGGTCGCAGCTACGTTGGTGGCGAATTGCAGGTGATTGTTACCAGTGCACTGCAAACCTCGGCGGGACGCATGATTTTTGCTCGACCAAGAGCGTCTATGATTGCGTCTTGATGGTTGGCTGATGTTGCGATCGCGCCAAAAGCCCTGCACTCTCTGCACTCAAACTGCTCCCATGCTTTACCGCATTCAACACGATGCATCAGGAGTGTGGGCTTTTGTGTGTCCAAAATGCTGGACAAAAACCAGTCAGAACAATCCCAATTACGTCTACGGCGGCACCTGGAAAGCAACGAAAAAGGACTAAGCAGGCAATTCACTTACAATCTGACTATCTTCATCGAAGAGCATAAAGTCAGTAACAAGGCAGACAACTTTATCTGCTTCATCGTAGCCCCAGTAGGAAGCATAAACACCATCACCCAAACCTGAGCGAAATGTTATGACGTTTGCTCCAGTTGAACTGCTCACAAGTAGGTTTGTCCAATCAAAACCTGTATTAGCGTAGTTCTTATCTTGTTCTTGCACAAGTCTGTTACCAAACTCTTGCTCAAATCGCTCTTCTACCTCAAGAATTGTTGCTAAAGATTGTCTAGCTTCATTCTTTATATTTTCTGGATTGACAAGTGCTATTAGAGCTTGAAGTGTATCTGCGTCCATAAAACAGCCAGTTCCAGAATCAACGCCGTAAGCATATATTCCCTTCTCTAAATCGTCCCCCAAACGAAGCGCCACCTCCCACTTGACAGGTACTTGACTGCTAACCTGCAACATAGCGCAAGCAGGCAATTTACTTAGCGGATTATAGGTTGCAACGCTTAGGAGAATCGGATAGCTGTTAGGTAGTAAACATACAGTAAAAAAAGGCTCATTCCCTTCGGATGAGGGAGAAATAAGCAGTGGATCGCAAGCAATCAACTTTCCTGATGTAAGAACCAGATTTCCAATATTGTGAACTGAAAACGTTATGCTATCGCTTCCTGCATCAAGGATTTGTGGCTTAAAGGAGTATCCTTCCCGAAAGGCTTTTGTAAAGTTTGTGTGCTTCATCAAATTACTGAAGAACGATTGCCCGCAACTGCTTCAAGATGCCAAGCACGACATATAAATCATTGCCTGGATTTGCTAATGAAAACAGTCGAGACAAGCCGTAGTGAGGAGCGGCGTGTTTAACGAGTTTGACGAATTGAACTTCGGTACCGTTTAGCATTAAGCCAAAGATTGGTTTTTCGTTAGCAGGACTGGACAGCATGTAAAAGAGCGCTTGGGGTAATGCTTCCCTCACGTTTAACTGATTGCGCTTTGCTTCAATCACGATCGCCCACAAACGCTGATGCAAAATTAAGACATCAATTCTGCCACGAATGATTTCATCCTCAGTTTCAAGGGCAATTTCAACTGGCTTTTCGGCTTCTGGGTTGAACGGCAATTGCATTAAACCCGCTAAAAATAGGAGCGGAGCTAAAACGCTGAGTTTGATGATTTCTTCGTGCAGTGGATAGTCGGCGAAGCTCAGAAAGTTATCTTTGATTTGGTCAAGCCACTGCTTCTCAGCATCAGAAAGCTCTGGCAAATCACCTTGCCACTCGGAGAAAAACTGACTGTCCCGCATCTCTTGCAGATGAAAGCGCTCTTTAACGTCACCCAAATTCAGATTGCTTGCCTGAATAAGCTGAACCATAACTTACGATATCCCTAGCAAACTCGTACTACACGCGGGTTCATTTGCCTTCACTACACCCTATACCCCACACCCTACACCCGTTTTATCCAATCGCCTACTGCAACGTCGTTTTAGACACAATGCGCGTTTTCTTGCGATCGCCCTCCGAAAGTTCTTCACCCGCCTGAAGCTTTGTAGCATTTGCCTGTAGCACCGTAGCAGCACCCTGATCGCCCATTTGAAGAGCCGTCTTAGCCGCCGTTTGTAGCATTGTGGCAGCGCCCGTGCGATCGCCTTGCTGTAACTTGCTTTCCGCAATTTGCGTTTGCCGATACTTCGCTAGCGCTAGAATGTGTTGCTGCACATCAGCATTGAGAGCTGGTTGGTACGGTGTCAACACATGGGCGGTGACAGCAAGTGTTTCAGACGGCAGTCCTTCTTTGCCATACGCCGGATCGTCGTAGCGCACCTGTACCTGAGCAATAGGCTGTTCGCCCGCCAGCAGTTGGGCAATGTACAGATTCGCCAGCACGACTCTGGGCGCATCTATCATGAGATCGCCCAGGCGCACAACGTATTTGCCCGCTTCTTGTTGCACCGTTAGTTCAATGGTGTCGGGCGCAACCTGAGCGATCGGCTTCATCTCTGCCAACCGCACATTGGGCGCTAAGGTGAGTAACAGGTGGGCATTGGTCAATCCAACAGACTGCATCCGGCTGAAGAGGCGATCGAACTCAGCAACCGCCTGCTCTGGGTATTGAATGTACGACAGCGTACCACCCCCTGCATCCGCAATTTTTTCCAGCACATCCTGGTTCCAGCTATCGCTAAATCCCAGCGCGTTCAGCGTCAACCCGTAGTCTGTTGCCAGTTTCGCCAGTTTCAAGCAGCGATCGTTGTCTCCATGCTCGTTCTCCCCATCTGTTAGCAAGAACGCCTGAGAGACGGTCTCTTTCTTGCCTTTCGCCAGTTCTTCAATGCCCAGTCGCAAGCCTTCGTCGATCGCCGTGCCACCCGCTGCTTTTAGTTGGTTGATTTGCAGTTTCACGCTGGCAGGGTTGTCAATCACCTGATTGGGCACCAATACCTTTGCCTTGTGATCAAACGCCACGATCGTTAGTCGATCGCCCGGTGACAGTCGATCGACCAGCCGCTGCGCCGCCTGTTTGACCGTATCCAGCGACCGTCCGCCCATTGAGCCGCTATGGTCTAAAATCAAACATAAATTTAAGGGGATGTTGCGACCCATTGCTTCAGCGATCGCGGCGATCGAAATTGAAAGCTGACGCTGACTAGACGCTTGAGCAGCATCAACATTGGCATCGTTCAGAACAGACTGCAAACCAACTTTCATGGGAAGCTCCTGGTAAAGCAAGGGGCAAACAGCGATCTCCTACTAATACCTAGAATAGGCGAAAGTGCAAAGAGATTAGGCAGAGGAAGCAGAGGAAGCAGAGGAAGCAGAGGAAGCAGAGGAAGCAGAGGAAG
>NZ_JCACKI010000066.1:269173-316968 GCF_059505325.1 Tildeniella sp. | reverse complement strand
TTTCCTGATTTTGCTACCTTTCCTCCCCTTCACAATGGACAAAGTCGAGCTTAGCTATTGTAGCTTTAGCCAAACCAAATCTGCGGGTCAATCAGGAGTCTGGTGATTTGCGTAAATTTTTTGCATAAATTTTCGACCAAGCTCTTTTCGGCTCTTTGAAGAACCGGGTCGAAAACCATAAAAGCCAAGTATTTTCGCGAAGAGCTGGGCACAATAGTAAGAGCTAGCTCACGCGCCTAGCGTTTCCTGGAGGCATCTGCTTTTGGGGGCATCGATAGACACATATAGCGATCCTATTTGAATGATGAGAATGATGCTGGTATGAGCAGTCGGCGGTCAGCGGTCAGCGGTCAGCGGTCAATAAAAAGCTAGTTGCTGGTCGCTAAATGATTAAGTCTTGCTTCCAAATGGCTTGTTACAAATGATTTAGGACTGCTGTAGTCGTATAGTCATGCCTAAAAGCGCTAAGCAAAATGAATCAGGTACAGGTAACAGAGACTTCTTGAGACCGTCAGGGGTCTGAGCCATGCCTGGTGCTTTAAGAGTGTGAGCCTCTAAAGCGCTAACCTCTTACTCAAACCGATTCGACAGAATGGTTTTTTGCGATCGCTCAGCTTAGCGACCATTGCACTGTAGGAGAGGTTGCCACTATGAGAATACTGTGAGAACCATGCTGGAACTGCTCAAAAATCTGCTTTCGCCCAGTGGATACATGCCTCATGGACAATGCTATCTCTGGCAAACGCCGTTGGTGGGGTTGCACGTTGTCAGCAATGCGCTGATTGCGATCGCTTACTTTTCCATTCCAGCCATGCTGGTCTACTTCATCCAAAAGCGCAAAGACATTCCGTTCTCCTTTGTCTTTGCCATGTTTGGAGCCTTCATTGTGCTCTGCGGCACCGGGCATCTGCTAGATATTTGGACACTGTGGCATCCTGCTTACTGGCTGTCAGGCGGTGTGCATGCGCTGACGGCTTTAGTCTCTTGCTACACCGCATTGCAGCTTGTGAACCTGTTACCCCAGTTTCTAGCACTCAAGACACCCGACGAACTTGAAGTGCTTAACGAAAAATTGCAGCTTGAGATTATCGAACGGCGGCGGGCAGAAGACACACTGCGCAATATTGTAGCTGGTACGGCTGCTGCCACTGGCAAAGACTTCTTTCCGGCGCTGGTCAAGCATCTGGCGATCGCGCTGGAGGTGCCCTATGTCATGGTGACAGAAGTACTAGGCGACCCACCCGATCGGCTCAAAACACTAGCTGTCTGGTCAAGCCAAAAATTGGCGGAGAATGTCACCTTCCCACTGGCAAACAACCCGTGTGAGGTCGTGATTCAAGAGGCTCAACGATGCTACTACCCCGACACACTGCAAGTCCGCTTCCCAAAGTCGTCTGTGATCAAAGCAATGCAGGCGAAGAGCTACTTTGGAGTGCCCTTAATGAGTGCAACGGGGCATGTCATTGGTCATTTGTGCCTGCTCAACACTCAACCACTAGCGGTAGATGAAACCAAAGCTGCCATTGTGAATGTGTTTGCTGCTCGCGCTGCGGCTGAGCTTGAACGTCAATGGGCAGAGCAAGCCCGCAGCGATGCGTATGAAGCATTGGAATTTCGAGTCGAAGAACGGACAACGGCACTCATTGAGATCAATACGGCACTCGAAACCGAAATTCAGGAGCGGATTGCGGCAGATGCAGAACTACAACGCATGGCAGAACGGGAACGTGCCACTACGAGCGTCATTCTGCGGATGCGACAGAGCTTAGATCTAAACGATATTTTTAGTACGACAACGGTGGAACTGCGGCAAGCGATGCGATGCGATCGTGCTCTCATCTACCGCTTTAACCCAGACTGGAGCGGCAATGTGGTTGCTGAATCGGTGGCAGCAGACTGGAACGCGATCGTGCCGTTTCGCCTTGACGATCCAGAACTCGCAAAGGTAGCTGTTGATCAGTCAGACTGTATTATCAAGCGGCTTGATGGCAATGAGGTCGTGATTCAAGACACGTACCTGCAAGCAAACGAAGGCGGACTCTACCGTGAGAAAACAAACTATTGCTGTGTGCCAGACATTTACGCAGCAGGTTTTAATGCGTGCTACATCGAACTGCTTGAATCGCTACAAGCACGCGCCTATGTTACCGTCCCAATCTTTTGTGGTACCCAACTCTGGGGCTTGCTAGCAGCCTACCAGAACGCTACTCCTCGCCAGTGGCAAGAGGCAGAAATCCGGGTTGTCTCTCAAATCAGCAGCCAGCTAGGGGTCGCGGTACAGCAAGCCGAATTGTTTGCCCAAACGCAGCAGCAGGCAGCCGCATTGCAACAAGCTAAAGAGCTTGCTGATCGTGCTAACCAGGCAAAAAGTGAGTTTTTGGCAAACATGAGCCATGAGTTACGGACTCCCTTAAATGCAGTGCTGGGCTTCTCTCAACTCATGGCGTGTGATTCATCGCTGACACAGACTCAACAAGAGCATCTTCACATCATCAACCGTAGTGGTGAGCACCTGCTTAAGTTGATTAACGACGTGTTAGAAATGTCTAAAATTGAGGCAGGACGTATCTCTCTAGACGTTGAGCGCTTCAATCTTCACACTCTTTTGAACAATTTAGAGGAAATGCTGCGGCTGCGAGCCGAAACTAAAAACCTACAGTTTACGATCGCATGTTCCAATGATGTGCCCCCATTAATCACCGCCGATGAAGGTAAACTCCAACAAATTTTGATTAACCTCTTAGGCAACGCGATCAAATTCACTCAACGGGGTAGCGTCACCTTAAGGCTTTCAAAAGCGATCGAACCAAACTCTTCCAGCAACGAACTACACCTCGAACCAGCGCCCTCTGAGCCACAAATAATGTTGTACTTTGAGGTGGAAGACACGGGCGCGGGGATAGCGTTAGCTGAGCAGCAAAAACTCTTTAAGCCATTTCAGCAAACTCGAACAGGCTTGATTTCGGCAGAAGGTACCGGGTTGGGGCTGGCTATCAGTCAGAAATTTGTGCAGTTAATGGGTGGCGAAATCACATTTACAAGCCAACAGGATCAAGGCAGTCTGTTCTCTTTCGCTATCCCAGTTGGTTACCTGCCGTCGATCGCCACTCCCGCGCTGCGACCAAGCACCCAAGCAGTCATCGGGCTAGTGCCCAACCAAGCGATTTACCGGATTCTGATTGCCGAAGACAACGCAACTAACCGCTATTTGCTTGCACAAATCTTGGATCTACCAGGCTTAGAACTAAAAGAAGTGGACAACGGGCTAGAGGCGATCGCGCTTTGTAAAGCATGGCAGCCACACCTGATTTTGATGGATATGCGTATGCCCGTGCTGAACGGCATCGAAGCAACACGGCAGATCAAAGCTGATGCTCAGACTAAAGACACGATCATCATCGCGCTGACAGCCAGTGCGTTTGAAGAACAGCGGCAGGCATTTCTTGCCGTTGGTTGTGATGATTTTCTCAGCAAACCCTTTCAGCGGCGCACATTGTTTACCAAAATTAGTCAACATTTGGGTGTGCAGTATCTTTACGAAGCGACCGATCGCGCACAGTCAAATCATCACGATCAACGTCATCAGCACACACCTCAACTCGATAAAACTGCTTTGCAAGCCACTTTGACTGAGCTGCCAGAAGCATGGAAAATACAGCTACATCAGGCGGCTTTGGAATGTAGCGACTCACGGGTGCTTGAACTGTTGCAGCAAATACCGCCTGCACACTCAGCTTTAAAAGAGGTTCTGGTTGAACTGGTTGAAGGCTTTCAGTTTGACCAAGTTTTGACACTGCTTGCCACACCTGAAAGTATGCTCGACGAAGCTGAACATTAAGGCATTTCAACCTCAGAGGTTGTTTGAAAAGTGTCTGGCGGTTAAAACCGCGACTACGTAAACAAAGTCCGCCTGCGCGGACTACCGAAACGTGAAGGCTTGGGAACCTGCGAAGGCAGGTTTTGTCCGTGTAGCCGCGACTTCAGTCGCCAGGGCTACAAGAACCTGGATTTTTAAAACATCCTCTCAGACTAACCTTCAAACTGGCGCTATTCTGATGCTTGTGATTAAAGCAGAAGGCAGGAGGCAGAAGGCAGAAGGAAAGCGCTGTGCTCTTTAACTTCTGCCCTCTGCCTTTTTACGACTGTACTTCACTGGATTAGGAACCGCTATAAACGGTCAACGATCAGCTTTTTTGCTGATTGTTAACTGCTAAATGAGGCAGTCTTGCTCACAAAAGATCTAGGACTGCTATAGCAAACTGGTATTAATTGCTGCTCGACCAACAATTTCTAATTTAATTGATTGATGTAAACATGCCCACTTTAGATAGGTACAAAGGGGAGCATGTCACCTTTGCGCCCTCACCCTTTTCTTGTATGCCGTAGGCTTTAAGCCCTCTCCCTGTGGGAGAGGGACTTTGAATCTTGCTCCCTTCTCCTTGGGGAGAAGGGCTGGGGATGAGGGCAAAGGCAGCAACTTACGAAAGTAACATGCTCCCGTACAAAGTCTGTCTGCAACTTAAAACGGCTAGTAGATTGTTAAAGGTATCTATGATTTTCTTAAGCGCTTTAGATGAGGCTACCCTTTAATTCCCCTGCACCGTCTTGCTAGTACGGGTGGCATTTAGGGCAATATAACGATAAGGACGATCGTGAAGTTGGGTGGAAATGCTACAGCAGGAGGTTCAAGGATGTCTACAGAAAGCGCGAATCGATTTCTTGAAGCGATCGCCTACGACGAAACGTTACGCGATCGGTTTGAAGGTGTAACGAATCCAGATGACTTCGTGAGAATCACGGAGCAGTTAGGCTATAGCTTTAGCACAGACGAACTGATGGCGATCGCAAAAGAGCAAAGCCAGGGAGTCATTGTCAGGAGACATACAGGCGTATGGAAATGGCTTCGCACCATTAGTTGGGTTTAAATAAGCAGGAATCGAGCCATAAAGCACTGAGCTTGGAGTCATACCCACACCTTGATGTGTGCTGCTGCTATAGCAAGTGCAAGCAAACGCAGCTGATCGATTGATTGACATTCTACTCTTTACCGTGTAAATTAATTGACAGACTACCGCACAGTGCCATCAGTAAAGTGCCAGTTAAGCTGGACTGTGCTACGGCTAACTAGCATTGCTATCAGTAAACAATACTCGGTAGTCAAGATCACATTTATGTCATCCTGGATTAGCTCTATGCCTGAAAATTTTTTGCTTTCTGCCAGCAACGCGTCTGATTTTACAGCCAGTAAGAAGTCTAGAGACCAAACGTCCGATCGTGAGTCGTTGAGAATTTTAGTGATTGGCTCTCGTCAAGGCGTGACTGGTACGATTCAAACTTTGCATCGCCTGCGGTTTGCTGAAGTGCGTGAATGGAGTCCCTTGTTACCGGGACCTAACCCCGGTGAAGTGATGAGCATTCTCGCTCGCTCTATCGCCCAGTACGGTGAATAAATGGATACATCTGTTTGAGCCGATACTGAGTTAGCTTCGGTGGCGTTTTTGCTTGCGCGTGTGATCCGGATACGAGCCATCGGTAGGCATAGCACTCTTTACAGAGTTGTCGATCGCCTTCACACAACTTTTACTCTAGACCAAAATAGCGCTCCAACTCAGACATTCTTGAAGGGTGAGGAATCAAAACGGTATAAAATAAGACCATAAATCTTCTTGGTTGCCCAATGTTCGTCGATTGCGACAATCATGCCTCTGACATTGCCTCACGCGCGGGTCAAAACTCAGCGGCAGCGCTGTTAACGTCAAGCCAGCCTCTAAATTTGAGCCGTCCTGCCCCTATCTTAAGTGCGCCGAACTTCAGCAATACCACTATTTCTGGGGCGAGTGCTGCCACAGCACCTGAATCGTCGCAAGATCTGGTGTCTGCTTTGCCGCTTGAGGCTCCAGCAGTGCGCCCTCTGAAGGTGGGAGCAGATTTTAATAGTGATGGTCAGACGGATTTGCTGTGGCGCAATTACGCGACTGGTCAAAACGAAGTCTGGCTGATGAATGGTGCGACTCGTGTTTCGACTGTCGCGCTAATGTCAGTTGGCGATCCCAATTGGCGTATGGAGGGGGCAAATGACTTCACGGGTGACGGTAAAACCGACATCATCTGGCGCAACTATGCCACTGGGCAGAATGTGACGTGGGTCATGGACGGTACGGTGCTGCGATCGAGCGTTTCTCTCACAGCGATCGCAGACTTAAACTGGCAAATTCAAGGCACTGTAGATTTCACAGGCGATGGGAAACCCGATCTGCTCTGGCGCAACTACGCCACCGGGCAGAATATCGTCTGGGCAATGAACGGCACAACAATGGGCAGCACAGTGTCTTTGCCAACCGCAGCCGGAACAAACCTTAGAATTCAAGCAGCAGCAGACTTCAACCGCGACGGTAAGCCAGAGATTCTGTGGCGCAATATCCTTTCAGGTGAAAACTTTATCTGGTCGTTGAGCGGCACCACGATCGCGAGCACCACTTTTTTGCCGTCTGTAAGCGACTCAAATTGGCAAATTCGGGGCACTGGCGATAGCAATGGCGACGGCAAAACAGACATTCTCTGGCGTAACAGCGCGACTGGAGAGAATGTTGCCTGGATCATGGATGATCTTAAAGACACCAGCCAGCGGCTCAATCTGTCACCTATGAGCAACTTAAACTGGCAGATTGGGCTACAGGATACGTTTATCGCTCCCAGTACAGTGCAGATTAGCGATCGCACCTTTAATGGTCAAGAAGGCAATACCGGGACGTTTGAAGTCCAGCTAACGCAAGCTCCTGCTAACAACGTGACTCTAACGTTCTCGTCCGGTAGCTTTGTGGTGGTTGATGCTGATGGCATCGTTAGCAACGGTACGCAAAACACGCTGACGTTTACCCCCCAAAACTGGAAAACCGTGCGTACAGTATCGTTCATTGCCGAAGATGACAATTCCAGCAGCGATCGCTTACTCGGCAACACCGTTGGCTACACACTGAGTGGCGGTTTGACGGGCAGCGCTGTGTACGACCTGGGTAAGGTGACCAACACTTATGCGCCTGATTCTACCCGCTTCAACATTGATTTAGATTTCCGCAACGACTCAATCGGCTTTTGGACATCTCAGCAGCGGGCGATCGCTCAAAAAGCCGCTGACGACTGGGCAACGCGAATTGCCAACGAATGGACTGATTTTCAGCTCAATAGCGCGATTAATAGACTGGATGCTAACTCCACTCGTTCTTACAGCTTTACCAGCAAACGGTATGTAGATGATCTCCTTATTTTTCTGAATCCCTATCAAGGTAACGCTGGGCTAGAAGCCGCAAACGGCGGACCCGATTATGAGTTTGGTGGTTGGATTTCTTCTCCAGATCTCATGCCACGAGTCGGGCAGGTTGCCATTAATGCCGATAGCTTCTCTGCTGCCAACGACCCTACAGGTTGGCTACTCTATCAGGTCGTGACGCACGAAATTGGGCATGTGCTGGGTCTGGTTGGGTTGAACTGGATTGGCTACAACCTGGTGGATCGTTCAACCCCTCAAACGGCTGTTTTCAAGGGAGAATACACCAGAGCAGCCAATGGAGGTAGCTATATGCCTCTACAATCCCAGGACGGAGCCAACCCTGTAACGGGCACCTATGACTACGCGCATCCTGCTAACAGCGTGCAGTCAATCTTGTCTTATGAGTGGCTCTACCGTCTGTATGCCCCTACGACAGTAGACTATGCCCTGCTCGCCGATAGTGGCTACCGCGTTGATGGGTTTAACGCGTAACGGTAGGCTGCTCTAACAACGTGTTGCCGAGTAATACCATTTCCCTAAACTGTAGCGACAGATTCAATCTTTGGCTGGCGGTCAGCGGTCAGCGGTCAGCGGTCAGCGGTCAGCGGTCAGCAGTCAGCAGCAAGAATGGATCTGTAGGGCAATTTTGTAGAATTGGTATAAACGTAGGAAGATACGACAGCAGTCATCCCTTGACGCAACACCGCTGGTGCCCAAGCAACGATTGTGCCAAAGACAGTAGATGCCAAAGACAGTAGATGCCAAAGACAGTAAGCCACTCAAAAAAGTACACGTGGAGTCGTACTTGGAGCTGACACTGCATTGCCCTCAGACTGTAGCTGTGAGGACATTAACGTTGCTTCACCAGCGTTGAGGGGCATATTGCTAGTCTCGTTGGTTTGTATACCGTGCGTTGCACTACCGTTCAGCTCAGCCTTTGTGTCTAGAAGGGGCAAGGTTACGATAAATGTGGCACCTTGATCCACACCTGCACTTTCTGCTTGTACATTGCCTTTGTGCTGTTCAACGAGGTGGCGAACGATCGCCAGACCAAGCCCCAGACCGCTTTGAGGACGACTGGTAGTACTATCTGCCTGCCGAAAGCGATCGAAGACATGCGGCAAAAAATCTGGGCTAATGCCACTGCCCGTATCGCTGATTCTGATTTGGGCAGAGCGTATATCAGGCTGTTCCGTTGCTGAGAGCGATCGTTCTTGAGCCAGCGATAGTTGCACTGTCATGCGACCATTAGTCGGCGTAAACTTAATCGCGTTGGTCAACAGATTCCACACCACTTGTTGCAAACGGATAGAATCGCCCCAAATCTCACCAACGGCTGGATCAAGCAACGACTCTAGCTGAATGGCTTTCACTTCAAGCATCGGGCGGACAGACTCGATCGCCGCTTCCACTACTGTCACCAGATTCAACACCTGGCATTTGAGTCGTAGTTTGCCGCGCACAATCTGAGAAACATCAAGAATATCGTCGATTAATTGTGCCTGTGCCAGAGCGTTACGTTCAATCGTCTCTAACGCGCGGACGATCGTCTCCTCATCTAACTGGCGCGATCGCAGCAGGCGAGACCAGCCCAGCATGGAGTTGAGCGGTGTCCGAAGTTCATGCGACAGCACAGCAAGGAATTCGTCTTTCATGCGATTGGCAGCTTCTGCTTCTCGCCGAGCCGTTTGCTCACAAAAAACCTGAGCGCGGGCTTCTTCTGCCTGCTTACGCTCGGTGAGGTCTTCCACGGTGCCAACATAGCCAGTCAGTTCACACAAGTCAGAAAACAGCGGCGAGGAGCGGGCATAGACCCAGCGCACAGTGCCATCACGATGCTGAAACCGATGCTCAGTGGCATATTCAGTTGCCTGCCCATTGATATAAGCCTGCCACGCTTGGACAACGCGATCGCGATCGTCGGCATGGATGCGTCTGACCCAACCGTTACCCAAGCTCTCTGAGAGTGTCAAATCGCCGATCGCCTGAAAGTGTGGATTGGTGTAAGTACAAGCGCCAGTTGTATCGTGCATAAAAATGCCGACGGGTGCATAGGCGCTAAGGGAACGAAACCGCTCTTCACTGTCGCTCAGTTCGGCATTAATTGCCGCAAGCTGGGCTGCCTGTGCCTTAACCGCTTCCGTTTTTTTGAATAAATCGACAAAAACCGTCACTTTAGAGGTCAGAATACTCGCATCGATCGGCTTCAGCAAATAATCAACCGCGCCTAACGAGTAACCTTTGAACATGAGCTGTTCGCTGGTACTAAAAGCGGTGAGAAAAATGATGGGGGTTTGGCGCGATCGCTCTCGATTGCGGATCAGTGTTGCTGTTTCAAAGCCATCCATACCCGGCATCTGCACATCTAGCAAGATGACAGCAAAATCCTGGTTCAGCAAACATCGCAGTGCTTCTTGCCCAGAGTTTGCCCGCACCAGATTTTCACCCAGACTGCCCAGAATCGCTTCCAGCGCCAGCAGGTTTTCGGGATAGTCATCCACTAGAAGGATGTTGACTTGAGACGACAACGTCATACCACTAACTCCGCACACGGGATAACAAATTGACTAAGTAGGGCGCAATCTCTGCTAACGGCAAGACGGCATCGACCGCTGTGGCTGCGATCGCGGCTTGGGGCATGATGCCCGTTTCAGCCGTTGCCGGGTCTTGAACGATCGCCACTCCCCCACACGCTTTGATGCGCGCCAGCCCGTTAGTGCCATCACGATTTGCCCCCGTTAAGATGACACCGATCGCACGATTAGCATAGGCATCCGCCGCTGACTCAAACAACACATCAATAGAGGGACGTGCAAAACAAACTGGTTCGTCAACCGAGAGCGTCATGTATCCTCGTTCTACAAGCAAGTGATAGTCGGCTGGAGCTACGTAGACATGTCCCGGCAGCAACTCGTCTTTATCTTCTGCTTCGAGCACGGGTAACGTTGTGTACTGCTGCATGTATCTACTCATCAGGTTGCCAGATTCTTTATGCCGATGTTGTACAACAGCGATCGCTACGGGAAAGGGTTCTACTAAACTTTCAAGCAGCACTCTAAGCGCCGATAAGCCACCCAAAGAGGTGCCAACGACAACCAGTTCAAAGGGCATTAGTCCAACCTCCGATAGAGCCGTTCCCCCTTCGCAATTTCTTCATAACATGGTTCGTAAGGCGATAGCTTCAGTGATTCTCGTTGTCCCAATCCCAGCACACCAAACGAACAGAGACTATCGTAAAACAGTTGATGTACCCGTTGTTGCAACGTGCGGTTGAAATAAATCAAAACGTTACGACAAAGGATGACATTGAACTCGTTAAACGAACTGTCAGTCGCTAAATTGTGTTGCGAAAAGACGATGTTTTCTCTCAGCGAAGCACGAAAAATCGCATTGCCGTACCCAGCAGTGTAGTATTCGGAGAACGATCGCATACCGCCCGCCTTTAAGTAAAGCTGCGTGTACTCTTGCATGAGTTCAATCGCATAAATGCCCTGTTTTGCCTTTTGTAAAACTAGCTCATTCGTATCCGTTGCGTAGATGCGACAGCGGTGATACAATCCCTCTTCTTGTAGCAAAATTGCCATCGAATAAACCTCTTGCCCCGTCGAACAGCCTGCGTGCCAGATGCGAATAAACGGGTAGGTGCGTAGCAGCGGGACAATCGTTTTTCTAAAGGACACAAAGAAACCAGGGTCACGAAACATAGAGGTGACGTTTACCGTTAGCCCCAGTAAGAACCGTTCCAAGCAGGCGACATCATGCAGAAGGCGATCTTGCAGGGCTGAAATAGTGGTGAGTCCTTCTGCCGCTAAGATTTTGCGAACACGCCGCCTCACTGATGACGGTGCATAGTCTCGAAAGTCAAAGCCGTAGTACCGATAAACGCCCTCTAGAAGCAACTGCACCTCAATATCTTCTAAATTAGGATTGAATGGAGTCATTGGTTAAGGGCAAAATTATTGACTCCAAAGCTGTAGCCTTTTGGGGTTCACTGCTTAAGACTTACTGCTTAAGACAGATTTATAGCCATGTCAACCGACCATAGCAGTTTTGGCTCTGCCTTCAGCACTATCTAAAGGTAGACGATGGCTAGGCAAATGTTTTACTATAGCAACATTTTCTGACGACTGTTTCAGCCGTAAGCAGGATGAACGTGGTGTAGCGATTGAGGTTGCTGGTAAAGCGGCTCAAAGCCACGCGATCGCTTCCTACAACCATGCGCGAGCAGCCGAGGCAACAGGGTCACGGCAGGAGTTGGCTCAAGCTGCATTTGAACACGCCAAAGAAAATAACGAAAAGATCAAAGCCACAGAAATTGATGGAGAAGTGGTAAAAAGTCGAAGCAGCAACCAGCAAAAACGCTAGAGTGTTTGCCAGTCAAATGGTTGGTTAGCTGTAGAGCCATACCCGTAGCAGCGATAGAAGCTGTTCGGTATCAACAGGTTTAGTGATGTAGTCTGATGCGCCTGCTTCCAGGCATTTTTCCCGATCGCCCTGCATTGCCTTTGCCGTAAGCGCGATGATGGGTAGCGATCGAAAGGATTCGATCCGACGAATGGCTTGCGTCGTTTCATAGCCATCCAGTTCTGGCATCATCACATCCATCAAGACGACATCAATATCAGGATGATTTTGGAGTGCTGCGATGCCGTCAACGCCATTCTCGGCATACGACACCTGCATCTGGTAGCGCTCTAAAAGACTGGTGAGCGCAAAAATATTGCGGACATCATCATCGACAATCAGCACTTTTTTATGTGCCAGCACCGGATCACTCTGGTGCAATTGCTCCAAAATTTGCCGTTTCGACTCTGGCAGTGCTGCCTGCACACGATGTAAAAAGAGAGCGGTTTCGTCAAGCAGGCGTTCGGGCGATCGCACATCTTTGACAATGATGGTTTCTGCCAGTCGTCTGAGCTGCGTTTCTTGCTGCTGCGTTAGCTCTCTACCTGTGTAGACAATGATGGGCAAGCGTGCAAACTGCTGCTGCTGTTTAATTTGCTCGATCAAGTCAAAGCCAGACATATCAGGCAAGCCTAGATCCAGCACCACGCAATCAAAGAGGCTCGATTGCAGCGCCCTTAGCGCTTCGGCTCCCGTCCCAACAACGCTTGTAGACACATCCCCATTGCCAATCAGCGCTCGAATGCTTTGTGCCTGCACGGGATCATCTTCCACCACCAGCAGGTTCTTCACCTGGCGTTCCACAAAGCCTTTGATATCCATTAGCGCTTGTGTGAGTGCTTCTGGCGAGATGGGCTTTTGCAGGTAGGCGATCGCGCCCAACTGTAAGCTGCGCTGCTGCTCATCATCCACCGAGAGAATGTGGACGGGAATGTGGCGCGTCTCTGGATTATGCTTCAGCCGATCGAGCACTGTCCAGCCATCCATATCGGGCAGACGCAGATCGAGCATAATGGCGGCAGGCTTAAACGTTTGTGCCAGGACTAATCCTGGCTGACTACGAAGCGAAGCCAACACCTTAAAACCCTGCTGTCGCGCCATATCCATCAAAATGCGCACAAAGTGAACATCATCTTCAATGATCAGCAACACACGATCGCCCGGTTGAATCAGGGCGCGATCGTCATCCACTTCATTAGGAGGTGAGGGGTGAGGAGTGTAGCCTGCTTCCGCTTCGCGGTGGAGTGAGGAGTGAGAAGGAAGGGGTGTTTTTGAGATCGTTCTCATAGCTGACGGCTGATCGCTGACGGCTGATCGCCCTCCCCTTTCCCCTCTCCCCTCACTCCTCACCTCGATCGGCAGCACCAGCGTAAACGTACTGCCCTGTCCGGGTTGACTGGTTAATTCAATGCGCCCACCCAACAGTTGAGCGAGTTCGCGGCTGATTGATAAGCCCAGTCCAGTACCGCCATATTTGCGACTGGTGGTGCCATCTGCCTGCTGAAACGCTTCAAAAATGACTGCCTGCTTATCAGGCGCAATACCAACGCCTGTATCGGTGACAGCGAAGGTAAGCATAGAGACTGAATCTGCTGCCAATAGAGGTGGGCGATCGCTCGGCGCAATTTGCACTGTGACACTGCCACGCTCTGTAAACTTGAAGGCGTTTGATAAGAGGTTTTTCAGAATTTGCTGGAGGCGTTTTGGGTCGGTCAGCATCGCTGGAGGTAAGTTTGGGGCAAGTTCAACGTGAAAGTCCAGCCCTGCATCTTGAGCCACTTGCTGAAACGTCCGCTCTAAAAATTGTTGCAAGTCAACAAACCGTAGCGCCTCAATGTCTAGCGAGACCGTGCCCGATTCAATTTTTGCTAGATCGAGGATTTCGTTGATGAGTTCGAGCAGATCACTACCCGCGGCGTGAATGGTGCGGCTGTACTCCACCTGTTTATCTGTCAGGTTACCCTCGCCGTTCTCACTTAGCAGACGTGCCAGAATCAGCAAACTGTTGAGCGGTGTTCGCAATTCGTGCGACATATTGGCGAGAAACTCAGATTTGTAGCGAGAGCTGAGGGTGAGCTGTGCGGCTTTTTCTTCGATCGCCTGTCTTGCCAGCTCAATGGCTTGATTTTTCTGTTCGCCTTCTTGCTTTTGCTCTGCTAACAGTTGCGCCTTTTCTTCCAACTCTTCGTTTAGCTGCTGCAACTCCTCGTTGTTTTGCAGCATTTCCTCCTGCTGTTCCTTCAGTTGCGCTTCCGATGTTTGCAGCATTTCGGTTTGTTCTTCTAGCAAGCGGTTGCTTTCTTGAAGTTCGTCTTGCTGCTGCTGGAGTTCTTCGGTTAGCGTTTGAGCTTCTTGCAACAGTTCGTTCGTCCGCAGATCAGTGGCGATCGTATTGAGTACTGCGCCAATGCTTTCGCTCACCTCCTCTAACAGCATCAGTTGAACCTCGTTAAACCGCTGTAGCGACGCTAATTCCATCACTCCAGTAACCGCTTGCTCAAACAGGATGGGCAAGACCACGATGTTGATGGGTGGTGTTTCGCCTAAGCCAGAGGCAATACGGATGTAGTCGCTGGGTACGTTGGTCAGTAAAATACGCTGTTTCTCCAGGGCGCACTGCCCTACGAGTCCTTCACCCAAACGAAACTGGTTTGCCAAATGCTTACGTTCTTGATGAGCGTAGCTATTGAGCAGTTTTAGCAGCGGTGGATTAGTATCGGTGTCCATCAGGTAAAAAACGCCTTGCTGTGCGCCAACGAGGGGTGCCAGCTTGGAGAGAATCTGACGCGCTACGGCTTCTTGATCGCGCTGACCCTGAAGCATTCGACCGAAGTCTGCCAGGTTTGATTTGAGCCAGGTTTGCTCATCGTTGCGTTGATTGGTATCTCGCAGATTGGTAATCATCTGATTGAAGGTGCGCGTCAAGATGCCGATTTCATCCTGACGATCGCTCAGCGGCACAGTCACGTCCAAGTCGCCTTCTCCAACGCGATCGGCGACTTCTGAGATTTGACTGAGCGGTCGTGAAATGTGACGTGATAACGCCCAGCCAAGGAGAACCAACAGCAGCGAGTAGACGGGAATGCCATAGGTCACGCTATCGGTTGTTTGCTTGGCAGCAGTCGCGGCGGCTTGCGATCGCTGTTGCAGGAGCGATCGTTCCTCGCTTTCCATCTCTGCCAGCACCTTGCGGATGTCGTCCATGAACTGCTTGCCTCGGTCAGTCAGCACCACTTTCTGTGCGGCTTCAAACCCTCTCTGCTGGCGTAGCTCGATCGTCTGATTCAGTTCAGCCATTTTGGCGTTCACTAACGGTTCCAAAGCATCCAGCTTGCTCTGCTGCATCGGATTGTCTGCCGTCAGTTTTCGCAGCCCTCTGAGCTTGCCATCTAGAGTATCGATCGCTGCGTTGTAAGGCTGTAAGTACTCGTCTTTGCCTGTCAGCAGGTAGCCGCGCTGTCCCGTTTCAGCACTTTTGAGTTGAGACAGCAAATCTTTAAGCTCACCGATCACTTCATAGGTGTGAGATTCATGCTTAGCTGTTTCAATCAGTTGATTGGTGCTGCGGTAAGAGATTGCCGAGAGTACTGCAAAAAAGAGTAATCCAAGTGCAAAACTGGCTCCAATTTTGGAACCAATTTTCAAACGATTCAACATGGCGATCGACAAATAATAGTTGAAAGCACAGATATTCAGGACAGAATGTTCTAACCAGAGCGGGCTGCTTTCGCGCTTTCGCTGAGGCTACAAGCGTTGCAGTTGCCGCAAAACTCAGGTCTGATGTGGCAGAATCAGCCATTCTTCGGATCCTTATTGTAAGTTCATGTTCTTGAAATCTGACTTCTAAATCTTGGTGCGTCGGTATGACCGTTTGAGTGAAGCAGGTGACGATAGAAGGGGAACGCAGACGCTGCAACCTTAAAGATCAGCCCTGAGGTAGAATAGATGTCTGCCCCAGGGACGAGCGTATGCCGATTGTTCTGAAGGTGTTGTCCCCGAAAGACAAGATTCGCGTTTAATGGGGAGCCTGTATGACTCTTTTTCAGCTATCACCGATCCTTGATTTGAGCCAGTTGCTCACCGAGCGATCGCAAACCATTACAGACCAATGGGTAGAGGCGGTATCTCAGGATCAACAGATTAAAAGTGCTGATCACCTTTCACCGACTGCGATTCGGGATCACATTCCCCACATTCTCGCAGCGCTGGCAACGGTGCTGGCAGAAGCGCAAGAAAATGATGTTGATACCATTATCAAAGCAAGCCTCAAACATGGCGCGCTGCGTGCAGGACAGGGCTTTGACCCGACCGAAATTGCGCGCGAATATCATCTGCTGCGATCGCAAATTATCCAGGTTCTCCGCACCGATTTGCTGCAATGCTCGGCTGAAGAAGTGCTGCGGGCGGTTACTCTCATTGATACGGTGGTCGATGGGGCGATCGCTCAGTGCTTTAAAAGTTACGTGACTGAACGCTTGCAAGAACTAGACAACCTCCGGGGACAGTTGCTGCTCACGAATCAAGAACTCGATCGGCTAGTGCAGTCTAGTCAGGAGAATCTGTCGGTGCTGGCACACGAGCTGAAAACGCCGTTAACCTCCATCATTGGCTACTCTGAGCTGTTTTTGCGCCAGCAGCGTCAGCCCGTCGTGCGCGACACACTTCATAGCCTGGAACACATTGAGCGCGTTGTGCGCAACAGCCGCCAGCTTTTGCGTCTGATCAACGATACTCTAGAGCTTTCGCGGTATGAAGCGGGTCAGATGACGCTACGGCTAGAGCCGACTGATGTACGTGGCATTATTCAAACGGTAATGGAGGTCATACAGCCGCTAGCAACGTCTACCAACTTACAACTGGTGCTGGATGATGAACAGGCACCCGATCGCGTGGTCACCGACTCACTACGCCTGCAACAAATCCTGCTCAATCTCATGAGCAATGCCATTCGCTACACTGAGGCAGGCAGTGTAACCTTACAATGTCGTTTGCTCTCGGATGGCTGGTGGTCGATCGCGGTGAGCGATACGGGCATTGGCATTGCGAGCGCCGATCAGTCTCGCATTTTTGAACCATTCTTTCAAGTGCTGCCATCTGAACTCGATCGGCTCCCCAACAGCACTGGACTGGGGCTGGCGATCGTGGCGCGTATGGTGAGGTTGCTACAAGGCGAAATCAGCCTCACCTCGGACGTGGGCGCTGGCTCGACGTTTACGGTTGTGTTACCGCTAGAGACTAGCGCTATCTGAGCGCGATCGTGCGCCCCTTGCTAGGAGCTGTCATCAATTACAACTACCCATGACTTGCAGCAAGGGTTCCCGCCCCTAGCCTGGTGGCTAGGGGCGGGCGCGATTATGCCGATACCGCAAGGTTTTGGAGCTAATTGATGACGCGCCCTAGAACAAACCGGGAGCATGTCACTTTCGTAAGTTGCTGCCTTTGCCCTCATCCCCAGCCCTTCTCCCCAAGGAGAAGGGAGCAAGATTCAAAGTCCCTCTCCCACAGGGAGAGGGCTTAAAGCCTACGGCATACAAGAAAAGGGTGAGGGCGCAAAGGTGACATGCTCCCGAACAAACCGTTCACACATAGCGTGCCGTTGAAGCAAGCAAGCTTTGCACTGGGCTACGTAGCACGATAGCAAATTAGCAGCATGAAAAAAGCGGTATTCAGGACGCTCTTTGGTTAAAACAGGGATTTCTTAGCACTAGGTCATCGTCGATCGCTACATCCTGTTGGATGAATCATTTAACGGGAGATGTTACTGTTAGTGAAACAATTGCTTTTTATACCCAAACTATTTGTGACAGTTGCAAAACAGACCCTTTTAAGCAGCGATCGATTCCAGTAAACCGCTATATCAGATTAAGAAGGGTTAGCTAGCTCTAACTTTTTAAATTGTGAGCCTTACTCTTTTGGCGAAGTTCACACGTAGAAAAGATTCAATCGCTTTTTCTACTGCCAAAGCTGCACACAGCACTTTTATCCTGCTACTCTGTGCGACATTTTTTGGATACAATCTCTGGAACATACTTGATACGTTTTTCGACTTTAACTTTAGCTGGACTAAACAACCTATTCCTGTGAGGAACTCTACCATGCTACTCTCTCAAACTCTTTTAGCAGCCATTCGTAAGGCTCTGCCTGTCGGCATTGTTGCTCTGTCAGCACTGGCGATCGCGCCTGCCGTTCTCTTTGCTGGTAACGCTTCTGCCCAACCCATTACTTTTAACGACAGCTACATTGGGGCGGGTGTTTCATCTGGCGTTACGAACGGTGGACAAAGTGGCGATGCGGCTACCATTGGCGGCAACATTCAGGGTCGTTTTGCCATTCCCAACGCACCCATTTCTGTTAGAGGTGCTGTTTTGTTTGGTGGCGAAAGTGCCGCGATTATGCCTCTCTTAACCTACGATCTACCCATTTCTAGCAACGCTAACCTCTACGCTGGTGCTGGCTATTCCTTTGCCGATAAAGAAGGTAAGCCATCGCCATTAGGTAACAAGAATGCTCCCGTTCTTACTGCTGGAGCTGAAGCCGGATTGGGCAGAAACGTCGTTGTTTACGGCGATGCCAAGTGGGGCATTGATGCGTACAAAAATAGCCCTGCTGATGCTGTAAGCTTTCAGGCAGGCGTAGGTTACCGCTTCTAGTGCATAGCAAGTCGATGCCGCTTTTGTTCTGAAACTGACTGGCTAGTTTAATCCCAACACGTGAAGGGCGCAGAGAGTTGATCTTTGCGCCCTCTATGCTATTGAGGCATTATACCAATTCTAAAAAATCGCCCTACAGATTCGTTCTTATTGCTGACCGCTGACCGCTGACCGCTGACCGCTGACCGCTGATCGCCAGCCGAAGCTTGCCTGTGTAGACACAGTTTAGTGAAATGGTATTAATCACCACCTTGCGAGATGAGTTTTGTCATCCCGTGGAAACCTCTTCGGTTTTTACTACTCGTCTTGGTGTAGATTTCCTACCGCAGGAGGGACGTTAACGGCGGTAGCTTTTGTCAGGATGGAGTGGAGCAGTCAGACAACGATGCTAAAAGCGCAGTTTTAAGATCGCAGCTTTTGAGCACAGTTCTAGATAAAGGTTCGCAAGTTTTTTGAAGCTGAATGCACGTTTGATCTGGCTCATACCACTTATTTAGGAGCTTGTAACCATGTCTACTCCAGTGAAAGATAAGCTTGCAACGGAACTAAAGCAAGTCAAAGAAGTCGGAAAAGTACGGAGCGATCGCATCCGCGAAATTGTTCGTGCTGCCATCTCGCAAGTCACGGCTGAGTTCAAAGAAGGCTCCAGCGACTTTCGTTCGAGCGTGAAGGATGTTTTCTCGTCTGCGATCGCAGGTTTGCAAGAAACCGGCAAGGAAACCAAAGACGAAATTGCTGCCTCGATCGATGGCATTGTCGATGGCATCAGTGGTGCTCGCCAGCAAAAAATCGCTGAAACTGAAGCAGAAGTAAAACGGCTGCAAACCAAGCTTTCAGCGCAGCAAGAGGCGTTAGAGCAGGAAATTACGACTGGTTTGGAAGGTGTTCAAGAAGCTGCCAACACTGCACCGGACAAAATTAGGGCATTGGTTGAAGAGGCGATTGCTACTGCCCAGAACAGCGAAGAAGCATCGTTGTTGAAAAAACGTTACGCTCAACTGCAAGCTCAGGCAGCGATCCTGCGCGCGACGCTAGCTGCACGCTCTGAGTCGTATTACGGGCAGGCACAAGAGCATTTAGACGATGCTAAGCACTGGTACAGTCAGGCGCGCCCTAAAGCCGAAGCTGTGAAGGGTCAGGCTGACCAAAAGTTCGCCCAGTTGGAACAGCAAATTGGTGAGGCTGGTGCTGCCTTGGCTCGTCGAGAGCACAAAGTTCGGAATCTGCTGAGTGCTTTGCTACACAAAGCCTCTGAAACGATTAAAGACGATGATGAGATCGATCGTCCGATCGCTCAGCTTCCCCCAGCACCCAAAGACCGTTCCATTGAGCCATAAGCGCATCCAGTGAAGGCTCACTCAACGTCTGCAAGAACGCTCCTTTATCGCCCTGGGCTTCGGTCTGTGGGCGATAATTTATGGGCGATCAACGTTACAATCGTTGAAGTCTGACTGCTCAAATCATCACGTCTCAACTGGGTTAGAAACGGTTGGAGCCTGTGCGAGTCAGTGAAGCAGTGATAGGATTGTGTAATATTCACACGATTCCGACCGACTTGCTGGGAATTGCAATGACTCCCGCGATCGCTTTGGTAATTAGTTGACTCTTTTTTGTCGCCCTTCTGATGGTTAATACTCAAACGTCTGCTACTGTTCGCAAACCCTCCAAAGTTGAAGGTCTCAAAGACCGTAGCCACTTTCTCCGCGAACCCGTTGCGTCTGAACTGCTGCAAGACACAACACACTTCACTGAGGACGCGATCCAAATTCTGAAGTTCCACGGTTCCTACCAGCAAGACAACCGGGACAATCGGCTGAAGGGACAGGAGAAGGACTATCAGATGATGCTGCGGACGCGTAGCCCTGGTGGTTACATTCCGCCAGAGCTGTATCTGACGCTCGATCGCCTTGCGGATGAATATGGCAACCACACGCTGAGGGCAACGACTCGCCAAGGCTTTCAGCTTCACGGCATTCTCAAGCGCAATTTGAAGGCAACGATCGCGGCGATCGTTCACAGCATGGGATCCACCCTCGGTGCCTGTGGCGACCTCAACCGTAATGTGATGGCTCCTGCTGCGCCTTACCGAAATCGCCCGGAGTACGAGTACGCCCGCGAATATGCCAATAACATTGCTGACCTGCTAACGCCTCAAACAGGAGCCTACTATGAGATTTGGCTGGATGGCGAGAAGGCAATTTCGGCAGAAGAAAGTCCGGAGGTCATCGCTGCCCGTCAACGTAACGGCAACGGCACCATTTTCCATGAGCCGGAAGAACCGCTCTACGGCAAGCACTACATGCCGCGTAAGTTCAAAATCAGCGTCACTGTACCGGGAGACAACTCGGTTGATCTCTACTCGCAGGATGTCAGCCTGGTTGTGCTGACGAACCCGCAAGGCGAATTAGAAGGCTTCAATGTGTTTGCAGGGGGCGGTTTGGGACGCACTCATAACAAAGAAGAAACCTTTCCTCGGATCGCTGACCCGATCGGCTATGTCTCTCAAGCCGATGTGTATGACTTGATGAAGGCGATCGTCGCCACTCAGCGCGACTATGGCGATCGCACCGATCGTCGCCATGCCCGGATGAAATACCTAATCGAAGATTGGGGCGTTGAACGCTTCCGCGAGAAGGTGGAAAGCTATTTTGGCAAGCCGATCGAACCCTTCAAGCCATTGCCTGAGTTTAAGTATCTCGACTTTCTTGGCTGGCACGAACAGGGCGATGGCAAGCTGTTCGTCGGCATCTCCATTCAAAATGGACGGGTTAAAGATGAGGGTAGCTTGCAACTCAAAACAGCGATCCGAGAGCTGGTGCAGACGTTCAATCTGCCGATGCTGCTAACGCCCAGCCAGGACGCAATCCTCTACAACATCGACCCAGCAAACAAAGCCCAAATCCAGACAATCCTGACTCGCTGTGGTATTCAGGGTGTAGAGGAAATCGATCCGCTGGTGCGTTACTCAATGGCATGTCCTGCCTTGCCGACGTGTGGGCTGGCAACCGCAGAATCCGAACGGGCAATTCCTGCCATTCTCGATCGCATCCGTGCCCTGCTCGATCGTGTTGGGCTAGAGCACGAGCATTTCATCACCCGCATGACGGGGTGTCCCAATGGCTGCGCTCGTCCGTATCTGGCAGAGCTTGGCTTTGTCGGCAATGGTCCTGACACGTACCAGATCTGGTTGGGCGCGGCTCCGAACCAAACGCGGTTGTCGCAGGTGTATTTAGAAAAGCTCCACATCAACGAGCTAGAAACTGCCTTCGAGCCGATCTTTGTCTACTTTAAGCAGTCTCGTCAGCCTGGTGAGAGCTTTGGTGACTTCTGCGATCGCGTGGGCTTACCGTTGATTCACCAATACGTTGCTCAGTACCAGCCCGAAAGCGTTGCTGCTGCGACGATTGAGCCTTCTACACCCGATCAGAGTGAAGCGCTGAAAGCAACCAACAAAGCGCGTCGCCGTGTCACTATTCAAGAGAATGTTTACGCACGACTACAAGAAGCAGCATTGCGAGAAGGCAAACCCGCAAGTCAGTTGGCAAATGCTGCGATCGCGGCTTATCTGAGCAGTTTAGAGCAAGGCTAAAGCTAGGGTGTTTATATCTTGCGTCACCCAATCCGCCCTCACCCTAGCCCTCTCCCACAGGAGAGGGCACCCGGAAGCTCCTTCTCCCCAGGGAGAAGGGGTTGGGGGATGAGGGCAAATAACATGGTGCGTTAAGTATATAAATGCCAAAGCTAGAGCCGCTCAAAGGCGCTTACTTGCCGATGCAGAAACGGCTGAAGATTCGATCTAAGACCGATTCGGTGACATCTTCACCCAGAATTTCACCAAGCGCCTGAATCGTGCTGCGGAGATCGATCGTCCAAAAATCTAGGGGCAGGCGATCGGCGATCGTTCCTTGCACTTGTTCTAATGCCGCTTTTGCTCGTGTGAGGGCAGCCGCTTGTCGTTGATTAATCGCAATATCGAGGTTTGCTGCTTGCAGGGTTCCCGCTTGAACTGTTTCCAGGATTGCCGTTTCCAATGAGTTAATGCCTTGGTTGAGGGCAGCGGCAGTTTTAACGGTGGGGTGTGGGGTGTGGGGTGTGGGGTGTGGGGAAGACGCGCTCACTAAATCGATTTTGTTGAGGATCAGGATTAGGGGACGATCGCGTACCTGTTCATAAATCGTTTGATCGGCATCTGTCCAGCCTGCTTGAGCATCAATGGTGAGCAAGACCAGATCGGCGTTCTGGGCAGCTTGGCGCGATCGCTCTACGCCAATTTTTTCGACTTGATCATCAGTGTCACGAATGCCCGCTGTGTCGAGTACCTGAATGGGAATGCCGCCGACCACAAGCTGCGATTCCACTACATCGCGGGTGGTGCCCGGAAGGTCAGTCACGATCGCGCGATCGCTCTGGCTCCAGGCATTGAGCAAGCTGGATTTGCCCACATTGGGACGACCGACGATCGCCACTTTCAGACCCGATCGCAGCAGCTCGCCGCGATCGGCAGTTGCCAAAAGACGACTCACGTCTGCCAATACCTGCTCTAGTTGGGCTTGAAGCTCAACCTCATCCAACGGCGGCAGGTCTTCTTCAAAGTCAATGCGTGCTTCTACGTCTGCCAAAATATCCAGGCACTTAGCACGGAGTTGGCGGATGGGATGCGCGAGTTTTCCCTGTAAGCCAGCCAGTGCGGTTTGAGCCGCCTGGGGCGATCGTGCGCCGACCAAATCTGTAATACTCTCTGCCTGCGTCAAATCCAACCGCCCATTCAAAAAGGCTCTGAGCGTGAATTCTCCGGGTTGTGCCAGATGTGCGCCTTGCTCCAGGCAAAGCTGCAATACCCGCTGCACTGCCATAATGCCACCGTGACAGTGGAATTCCACCACGTCTTCACGAGTATAAGAGCGGGGAGCCAGCATCAGTAGCAAAAGTGCTTCATCTACGACCTGTTGAGTTTTGGGGTGACGCAGATAGCCGTAGAGGATGCGATGGCTTTCCCAGGGTTGCTGACCAGGAGCGTGGAAGAGTGTACGCGCGATCGCGATCGCCTCTGAGCCAGAGACGCGCACGATGCCCACACTACCTTGTTCAGGGACAACAGCGGTGGCAATCGCAGCGATCGTGGTTCCTGAGAGCGACATAACAACCGCTATAGAGTGCTTGAAGTAAAAAGCAAGCAGCCTCTCAAAAATCTTCACCGCTGATCTCAGTCTGAATGTTCAGAGTGAAAGCAACGGTGAAAACAGTTTATGACTACGTTACGGGAAACCGATTCAGAAACGGACATTGATACGGTTATTTTAGAGCAAAGCGCTGACGCAGTTAAGCGACCCACTTTTCAGCGACTAATTCGGCAAGGTCAACTACACGCTGGCTGTAGCCCCATTCGTTGTCATACCAGGCAACCACTTTGACCAAATCGCCACCCATAACCATGGTCAGAGCCGCGTCAATGATCGAAGACTCATCAGTACCTGCGTGATCACTGGAGACCAGCGGCAAGTCGCAGTACTTCAAGATGCCTTTGAGCGAATTTTCGGACGCGTCTTTGAGGACTTCGTTCACCTGTTCGGCAAATGTGGTTTTCTCGACCTGGACGACCAAATCAACGATCGAGACGTTAGGGGTTGGTACGCGCAAGGCAATTCCGTTCAGCTTACCCGCTAGAGCTGGCAGCACCATCGCAACGGCTTTAGCGGCCCCTGTTGAGGTCGGTACGATGTTCATGGCAGCCGCTCTTGCTCGACGTAAATCCCGATGGCTTGCATCCAGGAGCCGCTGATCGCCTGTGTAGCTGTGAGTTGTCGTCATCACGCCCTTGATAATGCCGAAGTTTTCGTGCATTACCTTGGCGATCGGCGCAAGACAATTGGTGGTACAGCTTGCATTGCTGATCACCCAATGATTCTCATGCGTGTAGTCTTGCTGGTTAACACCGACCACAAATGTACCGTCATCACCTTTGCCGGGTGCTGTAATCAGTACTTTCTTTGCGCCCGCTGTAATGTGCTTTGAGGCACCTTCTTTGCTGACAAACACGCCCGTCGATTCAATGATGAGGTCAATGTCCCACGCTTTCCAGGGCAAGTTTTCAGGATTACGATCGGACGTACATTTAATCGTATGCCCATTCACGGTGATGGTGTTTTCATCGGCGCTAATGTCAGCATTGAACTTGCCCAACATGGTGTCGTATTGCAACAGGTGAGCATTCGTTTTGGGATCAGAAGTGTCGTTGATGGCGACGACTTCGATCTGACTGTTGGCGCGAGTCAGCCAGCACCGCATGAAATTGCGTCCGATACGTCCAAACCCGTTAATCGCTACTCTAATCACTGCGTCTTGCCCTCTATCTGTTAAAAAGATTTCTGGTAGTCAAATTGATCATAAGACTCTAAGGATACGAGTGCAATCACTCACTCTATGATCACGGTGTTTCAAGCAACTTACTAGCAACCCGATCGCGCTACTGACAACCACTTTAGCCGCAACCCTCAACGCAGACTTAGATTACCATTTGTATCATCAAAGCTCTAAGTAGGTATTTTAACTCATCTGGTACAAGTTTTGTCCAACAATATAAGAATGCACTGCTTCGGGTACTAGATACCGAATCGATCGTCCCTCCCGACAGCGCGATCGAATCAAGCTAGAGGAGATCGCTACAGATGGCATTTGTAGTGGATACCAGCGGAGATGGGGTGAGAGAGTGGAAAGGTGAGGGGGTAAGGGGGTGAGGGGGTGAGGAGGTGAGGAGGTTAAAGCACGCAGATTTTTGAGTGTAGATTGGTCTTCCTGAATGCTAATTTCCATCGGCTGACCGTCTGGGAAGCTTGGCTCCTCTTTTTGCTCCCCTCTCCCCTCTCGCCTCTCCTCTCTCCCTTCGCCCTCCAACACTCTCGGTGCCACTAGCCAAAGACATTGCTTCATTAATACATGGCTATCTTGCCATTTAGGCAAACTTTGAAACGCATCGTTGCCGACAATCCAATGCCAAAGAGCGTTGGGTTCGAGTGCTTGCAGAAGATTGAACGTCTCGATCGCGTAAGACCTGTCTGACGACTGTCCATTGACCGCCGAGACGGTAAACCCTGGGTGAGCCGCGATCGCACGTCGCACCATTTCCAGGCGATGCTCAAAGGCAAGCAGTGGAGGCGCTTTATAAGATGGGCGAAGCGTGGGCACCCAAATGACGCGATCGAGATGGAACTGATCGAATGCCGTTTCCGCCAGCAAAAGATGTCCCCAATGCACTGGATCAAACGTACCGCCAAAGATGGCAATTTTAGACATCTTTAATAGGGCACCTAAAATCTAGACATCTTCAAACTGTTGCAACCTTTTTAGATGAGGAGACACATACCACTATGAGTTGGTACCGATACAGATGAACCAATAGAACGATCGTGGCTAAATTTTACTGCTACTAATCAGGAAGCGGTCGCAGCAGCAGTGTAACTAATACATAGATCGATTGTTCTTGACGTAATGCTTGGTTTGACAATCCGGGTTTGCGGGTACAATCCAAGCATTCAAGCCAATTTCATAGGAGCAGATTTCTAAACACCAGGCGATCTAGCTTTTAGAGTCATTAAATCTCATCTGGCAATACGAGACTATGTTGTCAAGCTGCGAGATTTATAGAAAAGCTGTATCCCGAAAAGATAATCCTTGATATGATAGCGCGAGATATTGGTGTGGTGTGTGAGGAGTGAAAATGCTGGATTCCGTCGATTTCAGCGGTAGACCATTTCATTTCATTGGTATTGGCGGCATTGGAATGTCAGCCCTTGCTTATGTCTTAGCGAAACGTGGACTACCCGTGTCTGGGTCTGATTTGCATCTCAGCCGTCTGACCCAACGGCTACAAGAAGAAGGTGCTCATATTTTTTGGAGCCAAGATCCTAGCAACCTGGAGTTTTTTCAAGAGCCTACAAAGTCAGAGCAAGCGTCCTTTGCTTCTGCCGCTGTTGGTCTTGCTCCAGCAAAGATCAAAGCTGAGCGTTCACGATCGCTGCGATCGACACGCAACCAAACGCCGACGAATCAGGCAGACGTGCGGCTACCCCAAGTGATCTGCTCGACTGCTATTCATCCAGCCAATGCTGAATATCTGGCAGCACACGCCTTGGGTTGCCCTATTTTTCATCGCTCTGATGTACTCGCAGGGTTGATGCAAAAATACGACAGTATTGCGGTCGCAGGGACTCACGGCAAGACGACAACCAGCAGCATGATTGGCTATATGTTGCTGCAAGCAGGGCTTGACCCCACGATCGTAGTGGGTGGTGAAGTTAACGCTTGGGAAGGCAATGCTCGCCTTGGACAGGGTGCTTACCTGGTTGCTGAAGCGGACGAGTCCGACGGGTCGTTAGTAAAAATGGCGGCAAGCATCGGCATTATTACGAATATTGAGCTGGATCATCCTGATCACTACAGCAATTTGGATGAAGTGATTGCGATTTTCAAAACGTTTGCTGGACGCTGCCAAACGCTGATCGGCAGTATTGACTGCGCAACGGTTCGAGACCAACTCCAACCGACTATCAGCTACAGCTTAGATGTTGATGCGGGTGCTGACTACACCGTTGACTGTATTACTTGCCGGGCAGATGGCACTACAGCAAGGGTTTGGGAGCGGGGTGTCATTCTGGGTCGTCTAAACGTCAAGCTGTTAGGAAAACATAATCTCAGCAATGCTCTGGCAGCGGTTGCTGTGGGACGCTTACTGAAGTTGGAGTTTGCGGCGATCGCGCAGGCGATCGCAACCTTTGAAGGCGCTCGGCGACGGTTTGAGCGGCGGGGTGAGTACAACGATATCCTCTTTGTTGACGACTACGCGCATCATCCCAGCGAACTTCAAGCTACACTGTCAGCTGCACGCCTTCAAGTCAGCGGTATCTCCTCCTCCAAACGCCGAGTGGTGGCTATTTTTCAACCGCATCGTTATAGCCGTACCCTTACATTTTTAGCAGACTTTGCCACATCGTTTAGCGATGCTGATGTGGTGGTGATCAGTGACATCTACAGCGCTGGTGAAGCAAACCCAGGAAATATCAGTGGTCAGCAGGTTGCTGATTTAGTTGCAAACTACCATCCTCAAGTAGAGTATCAACCGTCTTTGCCGTCAGTCAGTCAACGCTTGACTGAACTGTTAATGCCTGGGGATATTGCGCTCTTTTTGGGAGCAGGAAACCTCAATCAGCTGATTCCTGAAGTGATGGCATTTCATCAGAGCATCGAGCAAGGGCGATCGCAGGCATGGTGCAACCAAGCCTAGCGCCATGCTTTACCACTACGACTTTAGACCAACGCACCCACTAGCGCTGACTGGTTGGGTCACAAAAACGATTTAACACCATGACGCTCTCGTACGATCCCCCTAAAGTTGCTATTCCTGGCACCGCTCGTTTGAGTTTTGAACCACTCAAGTATGTCAACCAACTGAGCGATGCCCAACCTGTTCGACTCGCTGGCACTGACTGTATCGTCAAGCCTCACGTGCCCCTGGCAGCGTTTACTTCCTTCCGTGTGGGTGGTCCTGCCCAGTGGTACGTTGCCCCTAAACAAATCACCGAGTTGCAGGCAAGCTTTGAGTGGGCACAAAGCCATGACTTATCAGTGACGCTTCTGGGAGCAGGCTCGAATCTCCTGATTAGCGATCGCGGCTTACCTGGTTTGGTCATGAGCACTCGTCGTCTGCGCCAAACCCAATTTGACCCAGAATTGGGGCAGGTGACGGTGGGTGCGGGTGACCCCCTCCCTCGTCTGGCATGGTCAGCCGCCGATCGCGGTTGGAAAGGGATGGAATGGGCAGTCGGCATCCCTGGCACCGTTGGAGGCGCTGTTGTGATGAATGCGGGTGCTCACGGTGGCTGCGTTGCTGACTACCTGGTGCAGGCGCGTGTGCTGCTTCCCAATGGCACTACCAAAGTGCTGACCGCGCAAGATCTGCGCTATCGTTATCGCACATCAGCGCTACAAGGGAGCAATTGGTTGGTGACACAGGCAACGTTTCAGTTGCAGCCCGGTTTTGATCCAGTAGCACTGACAGAGCTGACAAGCCAGCATCACCAGCACCGTCGCACAACGCAACCCTATCATTTGCCCAGTTGTGGCAGTGTTTTCCGTAACCCGATCGGGTACAAAGCAGGCTGGCTGATTGAGCAAGTTGGACTCAAAGGATACCAGATTGGGAATGCCCAAATTGCTGAGCGTCACGCCAATTTCATTCTCAACTGTGGCAATGCGATGGCAGGCGATATTTTTCGCCTCATTCGTCACGCACAGCAGCAGGTGGAGCAACATTGGTCGCTGCACTTGGAGCCAGAAGTGAGAATTCTAGGCGATTTCCAGGCTGTAGGCATTTGAGCTTAAGGCGGTGCAAAGCCCCGACTTCTCCAAGAAATCGGGGCTTTTGCTGTTTGATCTTACCCAAACTGTTTATTTGAGGTTGGTTCTAGATTGAAGAGCGTGGTGAGGGTTTGCATCGCCTGCCGTCGTACTTCGATGTCTTGCTGTGCTCGTAGCTGTACCATCGGGTCGTGCAAAATTTTGTTGACAATGCCACGGGTAAGGGCTTCGATCACCTCTTGATGCTTTTCGGCAAATTCGGTGCCCAGTCGAGAAAGCGCTTTTTCAAGCTCTTGAGCGCGGATGGTCTCAACTTTTTCACGCAAACTGCTGATGGTAGAGACAGTTTCAAGCGATCGCAGCCAGCTATCAAACGTATCAACCTCTTCATCCAGCAACAATTCTGCCTCCATTGCCATTTGACGGCGGCTTTCCTGGTTTTGCGCCACGACTGCCTTCAAATCATCCACGTTAAACGCCTGTACGTGAGACAGTTCGTTCACATCGCTATGAACGTTGCGTGGTACAGCAATATCAAACAGCAGCAGCGGTTGAGCTGGGTCTAAGACCATTTCTAGCTTGGCGCGATCGAGCAAGGGTTCTGTAGCTGCTGTACTGGTAAACATGATGTCAGAGTTTGACAGCACCGTTGGCAGATCGGATAAGGCGTGCAGATGCAGGGTTGCGTCTGGAAAGAGCTTTGCTAGTTCTTGCGCTCGTTCTAGCGATCGGTTTACGATCGAGATATTGACTGCGCCTTTTGATAGCAAGTGCTGCACCAGCAAGCGTGACATCTTGCCTGCGCCGAGAATGCCGACCCGACAGGCAGCTAAATTTTGGGTTTTAATTTGCGCCAGTTCCACTGCGGCGGAGCTGATTGAGACCGCGCCTGTGCCGATGCTGGTTTCAGTGCGGACGCGCTTTCCTGCTGTCAGAGCCTGTTTAAACAACTGATTGAGTACGCGCCCAATCCCCTGATGCTGTTGCCCTAGCTTGTGGCAGTGTTTCACCTGCGCCAGAATTTGTCCTTCGCCCAGCACCAGACTATCTAACCCAGATGACACTCGCATCAAGTGCATGACCGCATCCTGATGCAGCAGGGTAAACAGATGGGGTCGGAGCTGCGGGAGCAAAAGCTTGCTGTGATCGCTTAAAAATTGGGTCACGTCACGAATGCCTTGCTCTGTCTCACTCGTGACCAGATAGATCTCTAGACGATTGCAGGTGCTGAGAACAGCAACTTCTTCAAGGTGAGGACAAGCACAAAGTTGTGCGATCGCCCGCTCATAAAGGGTTTCAGGAATGCTCAGTTTTTCTCGAACGTCAACCGGGGCTGTTTTGTGGCTTAACCCTACGACGGCAATATTCATTTCAAAATGCGCTCTTTTGATGTGAACCGAATCTCAGCGATTGGTTGTTAGTTGTTAGTTATTAGCGGCAATGCTTCCAACAACTAACAACCAACTACTAACAACTTAATGCAACGGCACGGCTTTTGACTGTCCAGACAAGTGAATTGTGCTGACAAAGCGAGCCGTATTGGACTCATTGGAAATAATCAGCGACTGTGTTCTCATACCGCCGGGGAAAAACCGTACCCCTTCCATGAGGTTGCCAGAGGTGATACCACAGCCAGCGAACATGACATTTTTGCCAGACGCAAGCTCGTGAGCATCATAAACTTTATCGGGATCGGTAATGTTCATGCTCTTGAGGTGATCGAGGTTAGCCTGCTTGCTCTCACCAATCAGCCCTGTCTTCACAATCGCTGGGTCGTAAATGAGTTGTCCCTGGAAGTGCCCACCCATTGCCCGCATTGCCGCAGCGGAGATGACCCCTTCAGGTGCGGCACCAATACCCATCAGTGCATGAATATTTGTACCAGCAAAGCCACAGGAGATCGCTGCACCTACATCGCCATCCTCAATGAGAGAGACTCTAGCACCCGCGTCCCGAATTTCCTTAATCAAGTCAGTGTGTCGATCGCGCTTCATCACGATGACGACCAGTTCTTCGATCGGCAGCTCCAGGCACTCAGCCAGAATCTTGAGGTTCTCGGTCGCCGATTTATTGATGTCTACTTTGCCTTTAGCGGCGGGTGGTGCAGCCAGCTTCTTCATATAAAAGTCGGGTGCCGCAAAAAGCCCGCCTTTTTCGGAGATTGCCAGTACTGCCATGGAGCCAGGTTGTCCGTAAGCGACCAGATTGGTACCTTCGCAAGGATCGACCGCAATATCAATCTCAATCAGTTCATCAGGATTAAATCCCTTGGCGCCTGCTTGCGCACCAATGCCGACCTCTTCGCCAATGTAAAGCATGGGTGCGTCATCCCGCTCACCCTCGCCGATCACGATGCGTCCTCGCATGTGGATTTTGTTCATCCGTTCGCGCATGGCTTCCACTGCAACCTGGTCGGCAATGTTTTTCTCGCCCTTACCCATCCAGCGGGCAGACGCGATCGCAGCCTGTTCTACGACCTCAATAATCTCTAGACCGAGCGTATTCTCCACGAAGTCAATCCTCCAACTGCTTGATTTTGCGCGGCTTCATAAATCCTGTTCTCAGTCTTTAAGTCTACCAAAAGGGGGAGACGCGCTTGACAGCAATCTCGCTGCTTCACGGTGTTAAGTTTTACTGAGCCAATACATACTTTTGTACTATTTCCTTTACCTGTTCTATTTCCTTTTCCTGTTTAACGCGATTGGTATCAGTGCAGAGGCGAGACAGATTACCGAACTTCACGGGCTGGTTTTCTCTCCTGCCAAACCTTTAACAGCAGCGCTAGATTGGATAGAGCACACATACATCGGTGCGAATGAGCAGGTTAACGCCACAAAAACCTGGTTTTACAAAAACATTAGTTACAGGAGATTCATCCAACCATGTCTAAGCGACTCGAAACGAACAGCGCTGCCACACTTGAAGAGCAACTACCATCAATGCTGGAAGACGCACGTATTGCTTGCAGCACCAACGGCGATCTCTCTAGTGAATGTGCTGCCGCCTGGGATGCCGTCGAAGAAGTGCAGGCTACAACTGCCGATCGTCGCCTTCATACTCAAACGAGCTTCGATCGCTACTGCGAGGAACGCCCCGATGCCCTTGAATGCCGCATGTACGATGTCTAGGCAGCACTCTGAGTAAAGCCAAACCTTCGCAGCTTCATTACAGCGTCCCCTGGTTTATGACTGGGGGACTTTTGGCGCGAACTAGCGATAAACTTTAAATTGTCTGGCATTACAAATTTACAGTTGCCACACTGTAGCGCCCATGTCACAGATTACTTGGTTTATTCTTGCCTGGGTTGCAGGTACAGCGGCGATCTTGGGCAGCCTTATGACGCTGGGCAGTATGCTCCTCTGGCTGAGTCCTTCCGTTCAAACTCGATCGCGGCAAACAACCACACCACGGTTACCCACATCCTCGCCCACGCAAAATCGACTGAAGCTACTGGCGTTTTCAGTCGTGATCGCACTCGCTGGAGTTGGCATACTCATAGTCGTACCCTTTCCTTCGTTTTGAACGACTGAATCAACGCGATCGTGGAGTAATAAATCAATGCTGAAAATGCTCAACTCATTGCTCAAGCGCCATCCTGAGCAAATTAATGCCAGCGTCGAAATCTACACCTGGCAGACCTGCCCCTTCTGCATTCGCGCCAAACTGCTGTTGTGGTGGAAAGGCGTTCGTTTCACTGACTATAAAATTGATGGGGATGACGCTGCCAGAACCAAAATGGCAGAACGTGCTAACGGACGACGCTCTGTGCCGCAGATTTTTATTAATCAACAGCATATCGGCGGTTGCGATGATCTCTATCAGCTTGATCAGAAAGGACAGCTCGATTTGCTGTTAGCAGAAGGCTAAAGGCAGAAGGCAGAGGAGGCAATTCAAAATTTAGAACTCAAAACTCAAAACTCAAAACTCTTCCCCTACTCCCCACTCCCCACTCCCCACTCCCCTTGCCGTCCTCTCTCTTCGACCATCCAGAATATCTACGGCATCGCCAGTGGATGGAGCGGGCGATCGCGCTTGCCCAAAGTGCAGGCGATGCAGGTGACGTTCCTGTTGGCGCGATCATCGTAGGGGCGAATGGGCAGGCGATCGCCGAGGCTGAAAACCGTCGCGAACGGGATCATGACCCGACCGCCCACGCCGAAATTTTGGCACTACGCATGGCGGGACGTGCCCTCGGTAGCTGGCACTTGACTCAATGTACCCTCTATGTGACGCTAGAACCCTGCTCTATGTGTGCAGGTGCCTTAGTGCTGGCACGGTTAGGACGGTTGGTTTACGGAGCCGACGATCCAAAAGCAGGCGCTGTGCGATCGGTCTTGAATCTACCGGACAGCGCTTGTTCTAACCACCATCTGTCTGTGCTGGGCGGCATTCTGGAAACGCCTTGTCGTCAGCAGCTACAGTCCTGGTTTGCCTTACGTCGCAGTCGTTCTGCGTCTGATCACTCTGCTCGATCGCACGACCAAAATCAGCTCATGCCACCCTAAAAAGTGTCCTTAGAGAGGACGACGGTGATCCCAAAGCACTCTACGGTAGTCGTACGTGTAGTTTCCGCATCTCGTCTGTCGCTGTGTACGCTATGAACTTGCTTGATCCATCTAGACCGCTTTACGCCACAGGGCAACTGCCATCAGATTTTGATAATCAGACGAGTCCGCTCGGTTACGAGCAAAAAGCTTGTCAAAAACCCGTCTATATCGACGCTGTTCATTCGTCTGCGGGACAGGCAGAGTCAAATGCGTCGCTGGTCGTGCGCGTACTGAAAGGATCAGCCCTTCATCACAGTCAGCCAGTAGCGGTTCCAGCAGACTCTCAGTGCTCTTCGTGGTTGGCATCACTGGTTTATCCGCTGGGTCGCCATATCGTTGCGCCCTTCTACTTCAGGCGGATTGAAATCAACGGGCGCGAAAACCTACCTCGAACGGGTCCGATCATTCTTGCCCCGACTCACCGCTCCCGCTGGGATGCAATGATGATCCCCTATGCGGCAGGGCATGATATTACGGGTCGTCACTTACGCTTCATGGTTTCGGCAGATGAGGTCAGGGGACTGCAAGGCTGGTTTATTCGGCGCTTAGGCGGGTTTCCGATCGACACCAAGCGTCCAGCGATCGCGAGTCTGCGTCATGGCGTTGAATTGTTACAGGACGGACAAGCCCTTGTCATCTTTCCAGAAGGCAATATTTTTCGGGAAACGCAGGTACAGCGACTTAAGCCGGGATTGGCAAGACTGGCGCTACAAGCAGAAGCCAGCCAGCCAGATCTGGACATTAAGGTTGTGCCCATTCGCGTTTACTACAGCAAGCCCTTTGCCCCTTGGCGTTGCCGCGTCAAGGTTTGCATTGGACAACCCCTCCGCGTTGCGGCTTACGATTTGAAAATGCCGAAGCAAAGTGCCCAACTGTTGACGGCTGATTTGAAGCAGGCGATCGAAGCGTTATAGAGCGATCGTACAGGCTGTCAGAAGTCAGTCGTCAGAAAAAGCTGATCGCTTAACGCGTTAGTCCTGTTCACAAGGCTAGAGTGCTACAGCATAGAGCGCTATTGACTGATCGTTAGTTCGTTGGTTACGTCAACCAACAACCCTTCGCAGGCATCGAACAGCAGATCAATCACCTGATTGAATCCTTCTGCCCCGCCGTAGTAAGGATCGGGGACTTCTTGGAGCGTGTGGCGAGTGCAAAAATCACACATGAGCCGCACTTTCTCCCGATATTTGCCTGTTGGGTCAAGTGCGAGGATGTTAGCAAGATTCTCTCGATCCATCGCAAGGATGCGATCGAACGTCTCGAAATCTGAACGAATGAACTGCCGCGCACTACCGCACAGAACAATGCCTTGCTTTTGGGCAGCGATCGCCATGCGTCGGTCAGGTGGACTGCCAATGTGATAACCAGCCGTGCCTGCTGAGTCGCAGACAATGCGATCGCTCAAATTTGCTTGAGCGATCAGATGATTCATAATATTCTCCGCCGAGGGAGAGCGGCAAATGTTACCGAGACAAACGAATAGCAGCTTGTAAGGCATTGGCTATGCCCAAACTCCACAAAATCAACGTGTTGGGGATGAGTCTATCGGCAGAAGCTCTAAACGCCGGACGTTCGGGAGCAATACTTCATCTGATGTCTGCCATCAGCCGCAGCCTGTAATCTCGTCCAAAGTCTCTTACATACCAGGCAGGTTGAGTCCACCAGTTAGCTCTTCCATCCTCTCCCTCATAGTGGCGGTCGATTTGTTGTAGGCATCTTTCATCGCTGCCGTAACCAGATCTGAGAGCACCTCTGCACCCTCACCAAGAACATCAGGCGAAATCGTGACACCGAGAGGCTCCTGGTTGCCACTAAGAACAACCTTCACCAATCCACCACCGGATTCACCCTCAATTTCCATCTGTTCCAGTTCTTCTTGAAGCTTTCTGGCTCCCTCTTGAACCTGTTGCGCTTTCTTGAAGGCTTCTGTCAGCTCCTTCATTTTGCCGAGACCGAAGCCAAATCCCTGTCCTTGTGACATAACGTATAGCGGGTTGCGAATTGAACGTAAGCAGTTAGTGGTTCCATTATGGCATTGCGCATCCAGGCAACGTCATTTTTTGTAAAATCACTGGTTTTTGGTCGTTAGCGGTCAGCGGTTAGCGGTCAGCGGTCAGCGGTCAGCGGTCAGCGGTCAGCGGTCAGCGGTCAGCGGTCAGCCGATCGCTCACTATGCAGAAAATGTCGTTGCTCAAACGGTTGCTGTGAACAGGCAGGAGCTGGGTTTTGTTGGGCTAATGACACCGCTTCGTAACAGTGGCTACCGTTGGGTTGGCAGAAGCTATCGATTTCTTAAGAGAAGCTCAAATAAGGGGACGGTTTTGCTAAAACTATTTCACAATGATCGCTAACGTGCAGTAGTGATGAGGAACAGTGACTATGCCAATGAATCCTCTCTTCTATCCAATCAGCGATTCAGCCCGAACACAAAATCTGCATGATCAGATTCAAATTGCACTGGCGATCGCCGATCGGCATGTACTGCAATCACTGCTCGAAAACTGCATCCCCACCCTGGCAAAAGGGCAGCATGTTCATGCCATCTCAACTCAGGTAGGTGTACCCACAGGCAATCAGCAAACTGCTGACGGCATTGTGCAGTTTGAGTCCAAGCGTTGCAGGTTGGCAGCGCCTGAAGAGCGGACTGAGCGGACTGTGGCGAATAGTAGCCGCACGCTTGAAAGTCGGGAACTGGCAAGGTTGACTCAGCATGAATCGGATCTTCAAACGCTGGGAAACAGTCTGCCACTGTCTCTCACCGTCTCTCTCCTTGCCGAATCGGGGTTTCACTCGGAGCAAATTGAAGAGATTCTACACTTGCCCTATGATGCATGGCACAAATCGTGGTGGTACGCGATCGATCCTGGCGGGAACTTCACCCTCCCCTTTCTACGGCAGATGCGTACCTTACGCTACCCCGATGGCACCTTCACGCTTCAGTACAAAGACTTTTTTGAACAGGACAATCCTAACTGTTTCATTAGCCGTACTGAAAAGGTGCTGGTGTTGATTAAACCCGACTCGCAAGGCTTTGGGGAAACGTTAAGGCAAATCAATTACCAACGGGACGCGCTTGGCATTGATAAAGCAATCCTAATTTGCAGCACGATTTCAGATCTAGAAGCCCAGGGGTTTATCAATCAGGGGATCAGCGTTTATCCTGCGGTTGAGCTAATTTTGCCCACGCAATCAAACTGTACTCAGTGTGGACGCACAGAGTGCGCCATGAATGGTGCTTCAGATTCACCAGTGGCGCTATGCTACGGTTTTTTACCAGAAAGTGAGTTTGTTTAACCTGATAGCGGTGAAGGCTCGACACACTCTTTTTTTTGCTTTTGGCTTGCTGTAAGTTTTAACGAGTAGCGTTGCTGTCGTAGCAGTGCCAATTTCTGCTGTCTCACTTCACGGCGTTGATGCTGGCTGTTGTCGATATAGCGGTTCCTAATCCAGTGAAGTAAAGTCGCAAAGAGGCAGAAGGCAGACTTCGGCGTGAGCTTCGACGTGAGCTTCGACGTGAGCGCTCAGCCGAACAGCGCTCAGTCGAACGAGGTCAGACGTTTAAGAGCACGGCGGCTTTCCTCCTGCCTTCCGCCTTCTGCCTCCTGCCTTCTGCCTTAAACCCTCAGCCCTTGTACCGCACTCTAATGGGAACCGCCATAACTGAGAAACTTAGAGCTAGGATCTGCCAGCGCGATCGGCTCTGTCACACGGTACTTCAAGCTTTAGCCTATAGGGATTGAGTCATCTGCATCCTCCTTTTGATTGAGCGCAGAAACAGCAATCATCGTTAGGCTGAAGTCGTTCTACCGTTCACTCAACACTTGATCATGGCAAAACCAGACAGCCAAGCTAACTTTTTTCTTCGGTATCTTTCTACTGCCCCTGTGCTTGCGATCGTTGCAACGTCCATTGCGGTTTCTACCTGGGCATTGTTCAACTACGTTTTCCCAGACCTTTTGTTTCATCCCATGCCGTAAGAGTTGCTATGTGGAGAGCCGTTACATGTGATGGCTCTACACACAGCCTTATCGTTGAGATAGGTTTGTGGTGATGCAAGAAATTGGCTTGCTGGCTCGATCGCGCTACTTGCCTAGTAGCTTCACTAAACCAACGCCACCAAAATAGAGTCCGACGACTGCGCCACCTAACAGGCTTTGAGTCAGTGGATCAGTGGAAGGGGTCAGGACAGCACCGAGAACGGCGGCTCCAAGGAAGACGTAACGCCAGCCGGACAGCATTTGCTTAGAAGAGACGATGCCCAGTAGACCGAGGAGCATTTGAATGATCGGAATTTGGAAGGCAAGCCCAGTGCTGAACATGAGCAGCAGGATGAACTCGAAGTAGCGATCGATTGACCAGAGTTGCTCCACGACATCTGCGCCGTACGAGATGAAGAAATTGAGCGCCGCAGGAATCAATGCAATGTAGGCAAACGCCAAGCCACCGACGAACAGAAAGCTAGAGCCAAAGACGATCGGGGCGAGTAATTTACGTTCGCTACGGGTCAAACCTGGCAGCACAAACGCAATAATTTGGTACAAAATAACGGGACTTGCCAGCAGTACACCGCTGTAGGCTGCTACTTTCATCGAAACGAAGAAGTATTCTCCCGGTGCCAGTTGAAGAAACTTGACCGCACCAGCCGGAACTTCGAGTAGTTGAACAATCTGCTTAACGAAGAAGAAACAGCCGACAATGCCTACCGCAACGGCGATTAGCGCGTAAAAGATACGTTGACGCAGTTCTTCCAAATGGTCGAACAACGACATTTCGACATCATCCAGCACATCGTCTGCAATGACATCTTCTGTAGCCACGCTCAAATCCTGCGCCAAAGCCGGATTGGCATCAAGGGCGAAGTCCTGTTGGGGTAACGTTTCTAATTCCGAAGGAGCCGTCATGGGTCGCGTCTGTCCGTAGGTCTTCTCACTATTGTATCTGGGTCGGCAGTGGGAGCAAGCGATTGGTGGGAAGTGAGGGGGAGAGGGGAGAGGAGTGAGGGGAGAGGGGAGAGGGGTAAGGAGTTTTGGGAGCAGTCATCGGTCAGTTTCTCACTTTAGCCTTCTGCCTTCTGCCTTCTGCCTCCTACCTTTTCCCTGCTGACTTCCTCCAAAATAGTCTTGGTCGGCAACAATGTGAGATCCTGAAGACAGTCAGTGGGACAACGGAGACTGAACAAAATGACACAAGATCGATCGCGGACAGTCGTAATCACGGGCGCATCGTCGGGAGTCGGGCTGTATGCAGCGAAAGCTCTTGCCGCACGGCATGAATGGCACGTCGTGATGGCGTGTCGAGACTTGGCAAAAGCGGAGCAGGTTGCCCAACAGGTGGCGATGCCGAAAGATAGCTACACTCTTATGCACATTGATGTCGCCTCGCTAGACAGTGTGCGCCAGTTTGTGGCTCACTTCAGGGCAAAAGGACGATCGCTGGATGCCTTAGTAATCAACGCTGCCATCTATATGCCGTTGATCAAAGAGCCTCTGCGTAGCCCTGAAGGTTTTGAGTTAACGGTCGCTACTAATCACCTTGGACATTTCCTGTTGTGCAATCTTCTGCTGGAAGATTTGAAGCACGCTGCGTCTGGTGAGCCACGGCTTGTCATTTTAGGTACCGTGACGCATAACCCCGATGAACTGGGTGGCAAGATTCCACCACGTCCCGATTTGGGCGATCTGAAGGGGTTTGCTGATGGCTTTAAGGCACCGATCGCCATGATTGACGGCAAGAAATTTGAACCCGTCAAGGCATACAAAGACAGCAAAGTTTGCAACGTGTTGACCATGCGCGAGCTGCATCGGCGCTATCACGAGTCAACGGGCATCATCTTTAGCTCACTCTATCCCGGTTGCGTGGCAGATACACCGCTGTTCCGTAACCACTATCCGTTGTTCCAAAAGCTCTTTCCGCTGTTTCAGAAAAACATTACGGGCGGCTATGTGTCTCAGGAGTTGGCGGGTGAGCGGGTTGCCGTTGTAGTTGCTGATCCTGAATACAAGCAGTCGGGTGCTTACTGGAGCTGGGGGAATCGTCAGAAGAAAGATGGTAAGTCGTTTGTGCAGAAAGTTTCGCCCCAGGCACGCGATGATGAGAAAGCCGATCGCCTGTGGGAACTGAGCGCTCAGTTGGTCGGACTTGCGTGACTAATGCAGAGATGGTGATTAAGGCTTTGGAAAGGTCATTGTTGTTTGGCAGCAAGAAACGCTGGACGTGATCTCTGTGCCGATTTCGTGGGTGACGCTGTTACCTGACGCTCGGGGACGTACAAAGAGTTCAGCGATCGAACCAAGCTAACTCAGTCGAAACACCCTCCCCTACTTCCCACTCCCATCTCCAGGGCTTCTATTGCAGGAGTTGGGAACGCCGATCGTGCTTCAGACAGAACTGATCACATCATTCATTACGAGTTAAGAAAATTTCGACCACGTTAGCTATTTTGATAAGCGTTCAAGAACTCATCGCAAGTAATGCCTGCTTGTGTACAAAGGGTTCTCAACGTAGAGCTTTTGATTTGCTTGTGGTTCGGTAAGGTCAGAGGGGTTTCGGTGCCATCCTCGTTTGAGCACACCATTGAAATATGCTCTTTCTCACGCACGATCGCAAAGCCCAGTTGTTCCAGTGCCCGGATGACTCGCGCTTTGGGAGCATCGACTGGAAACTTGGGCATTAGATCAGCGCCTCGGCGATAAACGCTTCTAAGACGGGTGTTTCAGGGTTGAGCACGTGTTCACCAAAGGTTTCGATGTGGAAGCGAAGGGCTGATTTGACATCGGCAAGGGCTTCTTCATAGCTATCGCCTTCACCAATGACGATGCCTTCGATGCCAAGAGGATAGGCAACGTAGCCGTCTGGATGTTGCTCGACAATAATTTTAATGTTTTTCATGGGTTGGTGTTCCTCTCCACTCGTTTCCCAATTCTACCCGCCTGCACTTTCATCCCTCATCACTACAACCCCACTCCCTTGCAGGTCTTGGTTTACGGGAAAGAGCGGTAGATGTCTCGTCGATGCTGGACACGGGCAAAGGTCACGACATTGTTTTGAATGAAGATGCCAATGCGGTAGTCGCCAACCCGAAGACGATACGCGTTGTCGTCTCCCTTGAGCTTTTTAAGCTGACTAATTTGATCCAGGCGATCGTAGCTGGGGATTTCCTGGAAGGCAAGAGTTTTAATAGTCTCGAAAACAGGTGTTTTTTTAAGTGCCTTTAGATCTCGAATAAAGCTGGGGAGGTAGCTGGTGTTCACGATTCTTCCAACGCACTCAGGGCTGCACTAAGGGTAAGCGGCGTTTCGTGACGCACCGCTTGCATAGCACGATATAGCCCTTCGTCCTCTATGGCGGCAAGCAATACTTGGTAATCGGCAAGGTCTAGAATGACTTTGCGGACGTGCCCTTGAGCGTCGGTAATCAATTCTTGCGCGAAGGGATAGGCTTCAGCAGGTTCCATAGAAATGTTGGGTCACGAACGACTGTGCTTTCCCCAATTCTACTCGTCCTTACAGTTCTGAATCCCGATACCCCACACCCCACACCCCACACCCTATTTCTCTCTCCCCTCTCTCATCTGTCGCAACAGGTCTTGCATCATTGGATGGTCGGCGAGATGGGCATGATAGTCTGTAAGAGACACTCTGGTGAAGGAATAGCTGATGGCTTTGCGAGACCATATCACAGCAACAATCTACTTCGGTAAACAAAACGGTTATGTTGCCGAGTGTGAGGAGATTGCTGTTGTGTCTCAAGCGAACAGTCTGGATGAGGTTGTGCAAAGTCTGCGTGAGGCAGTGGCGCTGCATCTACAAGGGGAAGATCCGGCTGAGTTTGGCTTGGTAGAAAAGCCTTCTCTGATTGTCACGTTTGAACTGCTGCCTGCGTATGCCTCTCATCGCCAAACGGTCGCTTGCATGACATCAAAGTGGAAATCATAAGTCCAAACGGCAAGCTTTAGTCGTTGCGAGATCGCGGTGGTGGTGGCATCAAAGAGGGTAATTGCCTGGTCTGAATAGTGCTGAATCAGTTGGGTAGCGGCTTGATAATCGGCGATCGTCGGTTGAAGGAAGTCTGCGCCAGCAGCGATCTCCTGCATGTACCGAAAGCCGATCATGGTTCCCAACCGTTTAACGATAAGGCTATGGGCTTCGAGAAATATAGGGTAGGGAACCAACACGGTGAGTTTTTGGTTCGTCAAGCGTTCTATTTCTGCCAACGCTTGAGCGTGATAGCGATCGCTTGGATCGTAAGCGGCATAGAGAGGTCCTGTATCGGCAAGCACGCTTTTCACGCCGACGTTTCCTGATCGATGTTGGCAAGCACTTGATCGTGTTCGATCGAGGTATTGCGATAGCCACTGCCGTGTTCGGCGGGGGTAATATGGAGGCGTTTTCTGCTTTGGGAGAGATAGCCGCGTTCGGATAAAAAGGTTTCTAGAGCGGTTTGCAGAACGTCAGGGATATTCGTTGGGTGGGGTTGATCTTGAATGTAGTCTGCGATCGCTTGAGCAAGGCGATCGGGCAGTTCGGTGCTCAGATGCATCGGCAAAATCCAAATGAGATATGTCTCTATTATTGCTTGCTGTCTGAAGCGCGATCGCACGTTGCTGAGGAGCCAATCGCCTCCCCCCACTCTTCTCACCTTACTTTCTGCCTTTTACCTTCTACTTCCCACTCCCAACTCCCGACTCCCCACTCCCCTCCCTCATCTGTCGCAGCAGGTCTTGCGTCGCTGAATGATCGGAGAGTTGCCCCGTTTCACCTACCCGAATCAATTTGCCTGGATCGCCTTGCTTAAAGCACCCAGTTATCTAACTCTAGGTTCTGAATGCGAGAGAATTCATTGGTGTTATTAGTAACCAGTGTCAGGTTCAGGGCAATTGCCTGGGCTGCAATCAACAGATCCATCGCTCCAATGACTGTTCCTTGCCGTTCAAGTGTGGCTCGAAGTTCTCCATAAGCTTGAGTTGTTCTTTCGTCAAACGGAACAATTTCCAGTGGCAGTAAAAATTGGCTGAGGGCGGCTCGATTCTGTTCGATGCGCTGGCTTTTGTAAGCGCCATATTCTAGCTCTGCTACGGTAATCGATGAAATGCCAACGTCAGATAAATTCAAAGCTTGAAAGCGATCGACTACTTGCTGCGGTTTGCGCTTAATGATGTAGATGCAGATGTTTGTGTCGAGCAAGAATCTCACTCAAACAGCTCCTCACGCGATTGCAGTGGGAGTCGATCGCTTGCGTCCATAAAGTCATCAGAAAATTGCTCTAGACTTTCAAACAGCGATCGCCACGGATCGTCTTTCGATAGCAGCACGATCGCATTGCCCATTTTTTTGACGTAAACTTCACTACCCGCCAGATGAAACTGTTCTGGCAAAACGACGACTTGACTGTTTCCATCCGTTGTTAGCTTGATTGTTTCCACTTTTTTCTCCGTCTTTAATGGCTGACTAAGATCAATGCCCAGCGCCTTGACTTGCTGATTCATTCAGTCAATCGCCCTTACTCATTCTTCATCCCTCTATCTTCCCTCACTCCCTACTCCCTACTCCCCACTCCCATTTCTCATCTGTCGCAGCAGGTCTTGCGTCACCTCATGCTCCGAGAGTTGCCCCGTTTGCCCTGCACAAATCGCTTGTATGATGAAGTGCCTGAGCAAAATGGATTGCATTACTGATGAAAGTGCCGTCAGGCTTGGTGATTCAAGATCGGAAGTTGACTCATTATCTTCTTGTTTACCAAGCTGAGGATGATAAGTCTGAGTTTTTAGCAAGTGCTGGCTACACGCTACAAACCTGGCAACTGCTCAAGCGAAATAGACTCAGTGCAATGGCAATCGCCGAAGTAGCAGAGGTGATGTCTACTGACTGGGGCGATCGCTTCAAGGTGAAAGCTCAGTGGGATGGGCTGAATGGTCAAAGGCTCAGGGTTATTATAATTTGGCAGCAAGACGAAGATTCAGATACTATTCGCTTCATTACGTTGTATCCAGATAAAGCAAGCGATCGCGACAAGAGGAAGAGAGGTTAGGACAAAATGCCAACGGATGCCATTTTTCATTGGGTTGTTTTGAACCAGGATATTCCTAACACGGCTATAAAAGCGGGCGATCGTGCAGTGATTGTCGATCGCTTACCTGCAACTGCTAAACAGCCCGAACCGGGTTATGTCTTGGAGGTGTTTGAGCAGGGAGAAACGCTGGATGTGGTCTCGGTGCCAACTTCGTGGGTGACACTGCTACCTGATGTTTGGGGTCAGACGGGCGGTGCGGCGATCGAAGCAAGCTAACTCGGTGGAAACTCACTGATCGCTGCCCAGGCGCTGGTATCGACAAAGAGCCGATTCATTCTGGATTGCTGTAGAGAGAGCGATCGTGGTTAACGGCAGTATTTTTTAAGCGACCGGGAACGGCATCGCGTCCGAGGGCAAGAAAAACATCAACGGCTTCCTCAGTCCAAACACTGTTGCTTGCTGCTTTGAGGGGGCTGGCTGTCGCGAGTTTTTCGCCTAAGAGGGCACGTTCTTCGGTTGGGAGGGAGAGAATCGCCTGGACGAGTGAATCAACCAGTTGAGTGTTCATAGCGGCGAGGGTTAGTTTTGCCTGAATCTAGTCTATTGTCTCCAGTTCCTTTCCGTACTACCGCTTTACCCCTACACCCCACACCCTACACCCCACACCCTATTCCTCCCTCCCCTCCCTCATCTGTCGCAACAGGTCTTGCGTCGCTGGATGGTCGGAGAGTTGCCCCGTTTTCCCTGCCTCCATCACTGACTGCAAAAAGCCCCGGAAGTTTTGCCGCAGCGTTTGGGTCTTGGGATGGTCGTCTCCTAGTTTCTCAGTCCGGATGGCTAATGCCCGCAGATACAGCGGCTCTGCCTCCGCGTAACGTTCCTGAGCACGGTAGAGGTATGCCAGATTAATTAGATCGATCGCCACTTCAGGATGATCGCAGCCATAACAACGCTCATCAATGTCGATCGTGCGAATGTACAGCGGTTCTGCCTCCGTGTCGCGTCCCTGAGCGCGGTAGAGGTATGCCAGATTGTTCAATCTGGTTGCCACAGCGGGGTGGTCTGCGCCGAGCTGCTGTTCCCCGATCGCCAATGCTCTGAGGTACAGCGGTTCTGCCTCCGCGTAGCGTCCCTGAGCCTCGTAGAGGTTTGCCAGATTGTTCAGATAGGTTGCTACAAGGGGATGGTCTGCGCCGAGCTGCTGTTCCCCGATCGCCAATGCTCTGAGGTACAGCGGTTCTGCCTCCGCGTAGCGTCCCTGAGCCTCGTAGAGGTTTGCCAGATTGTTCAGATAGGTTGCTACAAGGGGATGGTCTGCGCCGAGCTGCTGTTCCCCGATCGCCAATGCTCTGAGGTACAGCGGTTCTGCCTCCGCGTAGCGTCCCTGATTCTTGTAGAGGTTTGCCAGATTGTTCAGCGTGGTTGCTACCTCCGGATGGTCTGCGCCTAGCTGCTGTTCACTGATTGCCAATGCTCTGAGGTACAGCGGTTCTGCCTCCGCGTAGCGTCCCTGATTCTTGTAGAGGTTTGCCAGATTGTTCAGCGTGGTTGCTACCTCCGGATGGTCTGCGCCTAACTGCTGTTCCCCAATCGCTAACGCTCTGAGATACAGCGGTTCTGCCTGCCCGTAGCGCCCCTGAGACTTATAGAGCAATGCCAGATTGTTCAGCGTGGTTGCCACAGCGGGATGGTCTGCGCCTAGCTGCTGCTCCTGAATTGCCAAGGCTCTGAGGAAAAGCGGTTCTGCCTGCCCGAAGCGTCCCTGCTCACGGTAGAGTTCTGCCAACCGACCCAGGCTGGTTGCCAGTGCGGGAGAGTCGCCGTACTTGAGTTGTCCCAGCAGTCCTTCAAACTGAGTGGTCAGGTCGTGGAGTTGCTGCTGGGCAGCCACGTCGGCAAGTGCTTCCAGAGCGGGCAACAGGTAAGTGGTCAAGAGTTCTTGGGTGGTTGCTCCGGCAGTGCGCGCCTGTTCAAACTCACGGATGAGATGGTGCGATCGCTGATAGGCATCGTCAATATTGGCTGTAGAGCCAGTCGCCTGGGCGACTAAGGGCGACGGCGATGAGTTCACCATTGCCTCGGTCAACTGTAGCTGAAGCATAAACCAGCGGTTGAGGTCGGGCATGGCGTGGATGGCTGTCTGCAAAAACACGGGTGTCATCCACCAGATCTGGCGCAGCGGCAGATGTACCAAACGCTCTCGGTTAAAGTTCACGATTCGCAGGGCATCGGGCAGGGGCGTTTGAGTAGAAAACGCGGTGGCAAAGCCAGTGATGGAGACGACTCCCGATTCAAGCTGGTTGAGTGTCTTTAAGAGATAGTCAACTAAGGCAACCGGGTCTTGATAGGTGGGTAGTGTCACCTCATGCAGGGGAATCGATCGCTCCAGCAGAGCCGTTTTTAACGCCTGCATCACCCGCTGACGGGCAAACTCTGAACTAAACTCCACTCGTGTCATGCCACTCCCCGATCGTCCTGCCCACAGCCGCAAGCGCTGCGTCGTATCAATGATGCTTCCCACTGAGGGGGGCGAGGGGTTAGACGCTTCCACCTAAAATGGCTCCTGCACTGTCTGGTTCTAACTGATTTTGGGCTGCCAGGATGTCTACCACGAGGGGATGCACCCCAAACCAGCGTTGCCCGTTAAATTCCTGTACGGCACGGGCGTTGAGCAGCGAATACAGCACCGGATTGGTCATTTGGGCGGCTTTTTCACCTTTGTAGATGCGTTTGAGCAAGTCAGCTTTGTCGCTATAGGTGACTTCTTCGCGATCGAAGGGGCTTTGTCCCAGTCGGCGCTCATAATCGCTGCGGAGATTCACAATCGCTCCCGTCACGTCTGCTTCATTGATCTGCGTTGCCTCTCGGATCAGGGCACTAATGGCGGCATAATTGACCAGACTGAACACATTGGACAGGTTGCCGCCTGATGCCACAACGACTCGCAGCAGTTGGTTGGGTTCAAAGAGGTTGAGATCCATTCGCGCCTGTAGAACTGCCTCAACTGCCTTACGTCCATCTTCGTTGGGAGTGTGGTCAAGGCGATACATGGGGGTATCGGGAATGACGTAGCTGCGATCGCTGGGAAAGGGCAGGCGAGGCGCGTTGGACGAGTAGTAAAGCCCGATGGGTAAGGTGAAAATCAGGTGGGCGCGGAGGTCTTGAAAGATGTTGGCGTAGGTAATGAACAGATCTTCGATGAGGGTGGATGGAATGCCCGCGCGATCGAAGTCTTCGCCGACAAAGAGCCACTGCCGCCCCGTCACGTCTTCCAGCAGCCGATTGCATTCATCCAGCAGGCGATTGGCAATCTCAATCAACGACGTGAGCCGACTGATGCGATAGGCGACGACTTCGATTTTGCGTGTGGCGGCAAACTTCATTTCGCCTTTGAGGTTGGCAAACAGCCCCAGCACCTTGCCCCATAGCGAATCTTCCTTGACACCTGCCCCCGCTTCAATGGTTGCCGTTGCTGCCTGAGTCTGTTCGCGGGTGTCTTTCTCGGTGGCAAACCACTCCCAAATTTCGCGCAGTCTGGCATCAGAGGGTCGTAAGCCTGCACCGCCTTTGTCAACGGGTTGAGCCGTTCGTTCTGCCACCTCAACGATCATTAACAGCAGCACATCCAGCGGCTTAAAACTGCCGGGATCGAGAGCGGTCATCGCACTGAAGCGAATGGTAGAGAACCGATCGTCGATTTTATTGATGAGCCGCGACAGTTCGGTGGATTTGCCCACACCGCGATGTCCCATCACACACGCTTTGAAGAAAAGGTTTTTCTTCGTCGCCTGGTTCAAGCTAATTTGCAACCGCTGCATCTTATCGCCACCGCGCACCGCGTTAATTTCGGGACGATAAAACGCCTGTAACTGCTCGGACGTTTCGAGCGGGGTCGGTTGTAGGGTGTTATCCACATCCTCTAGCGAGGTCGCAGGCGTTATCTGTAGCAGTGCGGCAGAATCAGCGCTCATGGGTTAGCCATACCTCGTTGCTACTTGCACTTATAGCAGCTTTCGTTACTCAAGACCTCACGTTGGAGGTTCATTGGTTTAGGGCGCGTCATCAATTAGCTCCAAAACCTGGCAGTATCAGCCTGATCGCGCCTGCCCCAACACACCAGTCTAGGGGCTGGAACCCTTGCTGCAAGTTATGTGTAGTGTAATTGATGACAGCCCCTAGCGATTTGCTCGATGAGTCACGGTTGAGCGGTGTTAGAAGTTGTCTGAGAAGTGTCTGGCGGTTAAAACCGCGACTACAACAACGAAGTCCGCCGTCGCGGACTCACTCAAATAGTGAACATCCGAGCCTGCGGCGGCAGGCTTTGTCTCTGTAGCTGCGACTTCCAGTCGCCAAAGCAACTTGTTTCTACTTTAAACAGCATCGTTTCTGTTTTAACTGCGTTAGCGAAGCTTTCCGAAGGAATCGTTCTTACTTCAAACAGCATCGTTTCTATTTCAAACAGGAACATTCTCACCTGAAACCGAAAGGTTCCGACTTGAAACAGGAGTGTTCCGACTTGAAACAGGAGTGTTCCAACTTGAAACAGGAGTGTTCCAACTTGAAACAGGA
>NZ_JCACKI010000066.1:37824-269073 GCF_059505325.1 Tildeniella sp. | reverse complement strand
ACTTGAAACAGGAGTGTTCCAACTTGAAACAGGAGTGTTCCAACTTGAAACAGGAACGTTCTCACTGCAAACAAAAACGTTCCCGCTTTAAACGAGAACGTTCTCACTGCAAACCGAAATCGCCGTGTTAAACCTTACACCGCTGACGGTTGAGGCTTGGTCTTTTTCGCTTTGCGCGCAAACCGTTGCCCCAATTCATCCACTACTGAGTCCAGCCCTGCGCCCTGTCCACTTGCCTTCGCGTAGGTATACACCTGGAGCGCGGCGGCATAGGCTTCACTGCCCACCGTCACGTAGGTATCGTCCAGCAATTCCTGAAGCTGCGCCATCGCCACCACAATGGGGTACATTGCCTCAAACAACTGTACGTCCTTCCGCATTTCATCAAGGTCAAACGATCGCGGCAAAAAGTCGGGGTTCTGCGTAGCAACTTCCAGCGCCTTGCTGACAAACGCTCGGCTCTTATCGCCCATCTTGGGCAGCGCTTTGCGTTCGTCTACTGACAAATCGATCAGGAACGGGAGTGTTTCTTTAATGGTGGTAATCGCATTCATCACGGCGGCGCGATCGGTAGCGGTCAGCGCTGCGCTAATGGGAGCGGTTGACATGGTTGGTTTCTCCTTTATAAAGGGTAATTGCTTTAGCATTCCCCTCTTTCAGCTAACACTTGCAGCCAGCAGCACGTTGCCTCCTTACCCAAACCTTAAGAAAGCTCTTAGCATTCAACGCCTGGTCAGTAGCCAGGAAAACAGTAGGCTCACGTGTATGGATGCTAATCTCCCCTGATGAAATATCTCACTGCGATCGCTGGAGCGACCCAATCGCAAGTGCAATAATGTACCCTGTGCGTAGCATGTAGCAAACTCAAACCACGCCAACTAGAGAGAGAGCGGATGAGGACGAATCGATGGCAAAGGCTTTACTTGAGCAACGGTGGGACATCACAATAGTTGTCGCAGCGATCGAGAGGTTTTGGGCGATCGCACCGTTGAAACCACGCGATGCCACCCCGAATGCCTCGTTGATGACGGCACCAATACCACTGCATCCGTCTTAGATGCTTATTGAGGAAACCTTAAGGCAAAAATTGCTGCCGATGCCCTTACGATAAGAGACTAACCCTGGAGCAGTGCTAGGAGCCGTACTTTACCTGGCTGACGTGTAGATACTGAAAGGACTTAAACCATGCAGACCGCGCCCAATCAACCCATCGAATGCGTACCAACAATCGTCGTTGAAGACGACCGTACCGGGCTGAGCGTTGAAACACTGAAACGCGCCTTTCAGGACAACCTCTTCTACATTCAGGGCAAGTTTGCCAAGATTGCCACCCAAAACGATTACTACATGGCGCTGGCGTATACCGTGCGCGATCGCTTGCTCCGACGCTGGCTCACCACTGCCGAAACCTACACCGAGCAGTCTTCCCGCACCGTTGCCTACCTTTCTGCCGAGTTCCTCATGGGTCCTCATTTGGGCAATAACCTGATCAGCCTGGGCATCTACGACGAGGTAAAACAGGCGATCGGCGAACTCGGTCTAGACTTTGACGCACTCCTACAGCAAGAAGAAGAGCCTGGGTTGGGCAACGGTGGCTTAGGTCGTCTGGCTGCCTGTTATCTCGACTCCATGGCAACGCTCGACATTCCCTCGATCGGCTATGGCATTCGCTATGAGTTTGGTATTTTTGACCAGGATATCCGCGATGGCTGGCAGTTTGAAAGCACTGACAAATGGCTGCGCTATGGCAACCCCTGGGAAATCGCTCGTCCCGAATGGGCAGTCGAAGTGAAGCTGGGCGGTCACACCGAAGCCTACACCGACGAAGCGGGACGCGATCGCGTCCGCTGGGTACCCAATGAACTCGTGATGGGCATTCCCTACGACACGCCAATTCTGGGCTACAAGACGAATACAGCCACAACGCTGAGGCTTTGGAGTGCGGCTGCGGCTGAATCGTTTGACTTTGCTGCCTTTAACTCTGGCGATTACTTCCGTGCGGTGCAGCAAAAGACGGTTTCGGAAACGTTGACGAAGGTGCTCTATCCAAACGACGAGTCCTTTCAGGGCAAGAAGCTGCGTCTGGGGCAACAGATCTTCTTTGTGTCGTGCTCTTTGCAGGACATGATCTTGATCCTCACCCGTCAGGGCATCTCGCTCGACCAATTTCACGAGAAGTTTGCGATTCAGTTGAATGACACGCACCCCGCGATCGCCGTTGCCGAACTCATGCGTCTGCTGCTGGACGAGCACGCGATCGAGTGGGATGCCGCATGGCACATTACCCAGAAAACACTCTCCTACACCAATCACACGCTGCTGCCAGAGGCACTAGAACGCTGGGGGTTGCCTCTCTTCAGCGCACTCTTGCCACGCCATCTCGAAATCATCTATCAAATCAACGATCGCTTCCTGGAAGAGATTCGCCAGAAGTTTCCTGGTGATAGCGATCGGCTCAACCGTATGTCGCTCATCGACGAAGCAGGCGAACGCTACGTCCGCATGGCGCATCTCGCCTGTGTGGGCAGCCACGCCATCAACGGTGTTGCCGCGCTGCACAGCGAACTCCTGAAGCAAGACGTGCTCCGCGATTTCTACGAGCTATACCCCGAAAAGTTCAGCAACAAGACGAACGGTGTCACCCCGCGTCGCTTCATGGTGTTGAGCAATCCTCGTCTGACCAACCTCATCAACAGCAAAATTGGCGACGGCTGGATCAAGCACCTGGATGAACTCCGCAAGCTGGAAACGTTTGTGGACGATGCCGAGTTTCGCCAGCAGTGGCGGCAGATCAAGCTGGAGATTAAGCAAGATCTTGCCGACTACATCAAGCAGATTAATGGCGTTGACGTTGATCCTACGTCTCTCTTTGATATCCAGGCAAAGCGCATTCACGAATACAAGCGGCAGCATCTGGATGTGCTTCACATCATTACGCTGTATAACCGCATTAAAGCCAATCCTGATGTAGAGATTACGCCCCGCACATTCATCTTTGGCGGCAAAGCGGCTCCTGGCTACTACATGGCGAAGCTGATCATTAAGCTCATCAACTCGGTCGGCGATGTGGTGAACAACGATCCCGATGTGCGCGATCGTCTCAAAGTAGTGTTCCTCAAAGACTACAACGTCAAATTTGCCCAGCGCGTCTATCCTGCTGCCGACCTCTCTGAACAGATTTCGCTGGCAGGCAAAGAAGCCTCTGGTACCGGGAACATGAAATTCTCAATGAATGGCTCACTCACGATCGGCACACTCGACGGTGCCAATGTCGAAATCCGTGAAGAAGTCGGAGCTGATAACTTCTTCTTGTTTGGTCTCACCACACCCGAAGTCTACGCGCTTAAAGCCAAAGGCTACAACCCCTGGCAATACTACGACAGCAACCCAGAGCTAAAAGCCGCTATGGATCTGATTGCCTCCGGTGGTTTCTCGAATGGCGACACTAATTTGTTTAACGCGTTGGTGAACACGCTGCTGTATAAAGATGATTACCTGCTGATGGCAGACTATCAGGCTTACATCGACTGCCAGGATCGCGTCAGTCAGGCGTATCGTGACCAGGATAACTGGACACGGCTGTCGATTCTCAACTCGGTTCGCATGGGCAAATTTTCGTCCGATCGCTCCATTCGTGAATACTGCGAAGATATCTGGCACGTCAAACCCGTTGCGATCGAGCTTAAAGAGTACGTCCAGGCAGGCGCAGGCTTAGATTAAGCGATCGGTTTGGAGAAAGTTGAGTAATTGAGCGTTCAGCGTTCAGCCCTCAGCGTTCAGCTTTCTCTTGACTCCTCACCCCTTACTCCTCACTCCTCACCCTCAATGGAAACCAAAGACCCACGCTTTTTAGTCGATCATCAATCTGTTGCGTCCCTCGTGACCCAACTCCACGACTACTTTGAGAACTCTCACTCTCACTACAAAATCGAGCGCAGTAAGCTGATGAGCGAGTTGCACGCGGCTGAGGGCGCAACCGAACAAAATCTGCTGCAAGAAATCCGTAAAGTGGAGGCAGAGATTTCGCTGTTTGGTGTGCTGAGCGATTCGCTGTCGATCGCCGATCGCATCCTCCACGCCCGCAACGTCATGAACGAACTGGGACTCGACAATCCGGTTTACAAAATGCACTACGAGCAGGACACCGAAAAAGTCTCATGAGCCTAACGCTATATTTTATGCGGCATGGCGAAACCACCTACAGCCTCTCTGGTGGCTACTGTGGCGATTTGGATGCTGATCTCACAGAGAATGGTCTCAAAATGGCTGAGGCATTTGCGGTTGCTCACCAAGCGATCGCCTGGACTGCCGCCTACGTTAGCCCCATGAAACGCACGATCGCCACTGCTAAACCTCTGTGCGATGCCATCGGGCTAGAAATGCAACTGCGCGACGGACTCAAAGAAATTCGCTACGGTGAATGGGAAGGACTGACGCAGGAGTATGTGCAAGAACACTACGCCACCGACTACGTTCGCTGGTTAGCGGAACCTGCCTGGAACGCACCTACAGGCGGCGAAACATCCGTGCAGATTGCCAGTCGCGCCTCATCGGTTGTCGCTGAAATCGAGCAGAAACATAAGTCTGGGAATGTGCTGGTTGTTTCGCACAAAGCCACGATTCGGATTATTCTGTGTGGCTTATTGGGAATCGAGCTGGGACGCTACCGCGATCGTATCAACACCCTTGCAGGGTCTGTCAGCATCGTCAAATTTCGCGATCGGGGTCCGCTCCTGGAAGTTCTGGGCGATCGCTCCTATATGGATGAGGAACTTCGCTCTCTAGAAGGCACATAAGAGCGGTCAGCCGTCAGCGGTCAGCGGTCAGCCGTCAGAAAAAGCTGATAGCTGATAGCTGATAGCTGATAGCTGATAGCTGATTCTGAACCGTCTCCAGAACCATCAAAATAATTGGGAACTGGTTCATCCATCATGAAACCATAGATAAAAGGCATACGTCTGGAAACGGCAACGGCTTGAACGAGCAGGCTATTGCAATAGACTATTGCAACATACTTGCAATAAGGCTTGACAAACGCATCCTGTAAAAGCTAAAAATACTTGTTGCTAATCATTGTCATTTAGATAATGATCTTCTATCGTCAGATCTGCCGTGTATCGGCTCTTCCCCTATGAGCGGTGGTCATTTCATTCTTAACGCACCCAAAGTAACAGGCGGTTTGATTTCAACACCCTCGATTCCTAGCTAAGCAGCTTGCAGGAAGGGGGAGGGGGGCATAGCGGACGAAACGCATACGCCTTAGTCTGTTTTCGGGTAGACTTTAGTCTCGAAAAGAATGATAATCGTTCTCGTGTTCAGGTCATTCAGTTCATTGAAGCTTGATTGGCAAACGCTGAGGTTTCATGCGGTAGCCTGCGTGGGGCTTGTTGGCGCGTTCTTTAGATCATGTGTGAGGAATCGTTTTCATGTTCAAACAGTTTGTTCATTCTCTGCTGTTTAGCCCAGTGCTTCTCGGTGCTGCTGTGGTAGCGGCAGCGGCGCAAGCGCCTCAACCAGTACCCAATACGCAGCCGTCTGAGGAACACGCGACTCAGATAATTTTAACGACTCGTAAGGTGGCGATCGCGCCCAGTCAGCCTGCCTCTAACGCCATCGATCGCTCCCAGATAGTAGAGCCAGAGGCGATCGATGAGTCTGATGATGCGGTTGCCCAGGTAACGTCGGTGTCTCAGCTAACGGATGTAAAACCGACCGATTGGGCATTTCAGGCATTACAATCGCTGGTTGAACGTTATGGCTGCATTGTAGGTTATCCTGACAAAACCTTTCGGGGCAATCGGGCGACAACGCGCTATGAATTTGCGGCTGGTCTGAATGCGTGCCTCGATCGCGTGAATGAACTCATTGCCGCAGGCACGGCTGATTTGGTGAAAAAAGAAGACCTGGCAATTTTGCAGAAGCTGCAGGAAGACTTCGCAGCCGAATTAGTGACCTTGCGCGGTCGTGTTGATGGCTTAGAAGCCCGCACAGCCACGTTGGAAAAACAACAGTTTTCCACGACGACAAAGCTCAACGGTGAGGTAATTTTTGCTTTAGCAGGCGTTGCAGTAGGCGATACGGTCAACGGTAATGCGGTGCAGAAGAACACGATTCTGGGCGATCGCATCCGGCTCAACTTTGACACCAGCTTTAATGGCGAAGACTTGCTGCGCGTTCGGCTACAGGCGGGTAACATAGCGCCCTTTTCCTCCAATGCGACATTCACACCCGAAGGCGATTTGCGCCTTGCGGCAGATTCCAACAACAGCGTCGGCATTGATGCCCTGCTGTACCAGTTCAAGCTAGGCGAAAAGACCTCTATTGTGCTTGAGGCAAACGCGGGTGCGATCGATGACTTTACAGATACCATCAACCCGTTTCTCGATGGTGATGGTGGCAGCGGTGCTCTGACTAACTTTGGCACCCGCAACTCCATCTATTACCTGCTCAACGGTGCTGGCGTTGGCATTAAGCATGAGTTCAGCGACAAGCTAGAGCTGAGTTTGGGGTATTTGGCAAATGATTCGGCATCACCCGCAGCGGGTAGTGGTCTCTTTAACGGTGCGTTTGGCGCGATCGCTCAACTTACCTTTAGACCCTTCGAGCCACTGGCGATCGGGCTGACCTACATTCACGCCTACAACAATGACTTTACAGCGAATGGCAGTGGTGGCAGCAACAATGCTAATCTCGGCAATCTGGGTGAGGCATTCAATAGTGATTCATTCGGGTTGGAAGCATCGTTCCAACTCAACCCCAAGATTGTGATTAATGGCTCCGTGGGATACACAACCGCTAATGTGCTGAGCGGCACCAGGGGCAGCGTTGATATTTGGAATTGGGCAGTCAGTCTGGCGTTTCCTGATCTCTTTCGGAAGGGGAGCATCGCAGGCATTATTGTAGGCATGGAGCCTAAAGTGACCAGAGCCAGCAGTCGCCTGAACTTCTTGGAAGACCCGGATACCTCACTGCACGTTGAGGGCTTCTATCAGTTCCAACTGACCGACAACATCGCCATTACACCAGGCATTATTTGGCTTACAGCACCCGACCATAACAGCGGTAATGACGATGTTGTCATTGGTGTCATTCGCACAACCTTTGCTTTTTAAGGAGCGGTCAGCGGTCAGCGGTCGGCGGTCAGCAGTCAGCGGTCAGCGGTCAGAGAAAGGCTGTGGTTGGTGTCATTCGTACAGCCTTTGCTTTCTCGGAGCGGTCGGCGGTTAGAGGATTGCAAGAAAACAAGATACCAGTGGTTTGGGTTTCGGCTATGCTCAACCCACTATGACTGAAGGTTGAGCGCCGTCGAAACCTGGTTAATGGGTCGGTTATTCAACCGCAAAACCCTTAGCGGTCAGAGAAAAGCTGATAGATGATAGCTGATAGCTATCCCAGACTTATACAGTGATTCTCTAACCGATGTTCCCCAAACGATGCCATCATTCCTGAGTCGCTGTACTGTAGGGAAAGTCTCTGGAACATTGTAAGGCGCAGCAAAGGAGCGGCATGAGAGGTACAGGTCCCATCGTGGTATCCGAGCAAACGGCAATGCAGCCACGTTCGACGCTACGGCGCTTTTTGCAGTACCTACGCCCATACCAGAAAGAAATGCCGATCGCGATCGCTCTGGTCATGATCGGTGCGGCAACGCAGGTGATCGGTCCCTTTCTGCTCGGTTGGTCGATCGATCATCTGATTCAGCAGGGCAATTTGGCGGGTTTGCTGCTGTTGTTGGGATTGCTGGCGTTGATCTATGTCCTTGGCGTTTGGGCAATTCGGGGGCAAATCTGGCGCGTTGGCTCGATCATGCAGCGTCTGCTGGCGCACCTGAGGCAAGACATTTTTGTCAAAATTCAGAGCTTGCCGCTGGGCTTTTTCGATCGCAGTGAAGCGGGTGATCTGATGAGCCGCCTGCTGAATGATGTCAACACGGTCAATCAGGCATTTGGACAGACGATCGCGCAGATGCTCGGCAATACCTTCAGTCTTGTTGGTATCGTCATTGCTATGCTGGCGATTAACCTACAGCTTGGGTTGCTTAGCAACCTGGTTGTGCCTGTGATGATTTTCACCACAGGGTTGTTTGCACGGTGGGCACGTACCCGCTTTCGCGTCACTCGACAGACGATCGGCGAACTCTCCGCTAAGCTCGAAGAAGACATCGGCAGTGTCCGCGAAGCCCAGGCGTTCAATCGCGTGCAGATGAACATTGCCGAGTTTGACCTGCTCAATGCCGCTAACCGTGACGCAAACGTACAGGCTGTGGCAATTACGGCTGCATTCCTGCCGTCGATCGACTTTCTCAACACGTTAGCAACAGCGGCTGTGCTGGCATATGGCGGCTATCTAGCAGTAACGGGAGCAGCCACGATCGGCGTAGTCACTGCTTTTTTACTCTATGTACAGCAGTTCTTTCGCCCGATTCAGATTCTCAGCCAGTTTTACACCCAGGCGCAGTCGGCTTTTGCAGGGCTAGAGCGGATCTTCTCACTACTCGACGAGCCATCTCAGCTCAACGATGCACCCGATGCGATCGAAATGCCTCCTATTCAAGGCAAGGTTACATTTGAGCATGTCGCCTTTGGCTACACGTCAGAAAAGCTTGTCCTGACCGACGTAAGCCTCACAGCAAATTCTGGTCAAATGGTCGCGCTTGTAGGACCGACAGGCGCTGGAAAAAGCACGGTGATCAATCTGATTCTGCGTTTCTATGATGTTTCAGGCGGCGCGGTTAAAATTGATGGCATTGATATTCGCAGTGTGACTCAAGCAAGTCTGCGCCGACAGATTGGTATTGTGCTGCAAGATAACATTCTCTTCAGCGGTACCGTTGCCGAAAATATTGCGTTTGGTGCACCGCAAGCCACCCATGCCCAAATTGAAACAGCCGCACAATTAGCAAATGTGCATGAATTCATCACCTCGCTTCCGCAGGGATATGCCACACAGCTAGGCGAACGTGGGGCACCCCTCAGCCAGGGACAGCGACAGTTGGTGAGCATTGCCCGTGCAGTCTTGATTGACCCTCGCATTTTGATTCTGGATGAAGCGACGAGCAGTATCGATACGCGGACTGAGGCTTTGGTGCAAGATGCGATCGCTCGACTGCTCAAAGGTCGCACTAGCTTTGTGATTGCCCATCGTCTAAGTACTGTCACGCAAGCTGATCAGGTCTTGGTGGTGCAGCAAGGTCAAATTGTCGAACAGGGCACTCACGATGAGTTGGTTGCACAGCAGGGCGTTTATGCCAATCTCTATGCGCTCCAACTCGGTGTAGCTGCTACCTAGGGCGCGTCATCAATTCAGCTCGAAACCTCTGGTATCAGCATGGTCGCGCCCGCCCCAACACACGAGGCTAGGGATTGGAACCCTTCCTGTAAGCAATGGGTAGTCGTCATTGACGACAGTCCCTAGAGAATAAGCCTCAGATTCAGATGGGAGCTATGTCTGCACAACCAAAGAGCAAGTGGTTGTGCAAATTTGGCGGTTGTGCAAATTTGGCTTAGTTAGCTGATAGGACGACATTGTTCGCTTCAACGGTATGTTCTAGATGCAAGTAAGCTCGGACTCTAGCCAACAGCTCATCAAAGTCGATCGGCTTGCTGATAAAGTCGTTTGCCCCCAACTCAAGCCCTTGTAATGCGGCTGCCTCGTCTTGGGCTGTGATCAGCACGATCGGTATTGCAGGTAGACTCTCGTCCTGCCGAATGCGTTGCGTCACTTCATAGCCTGTCATACCAGGCATCATGACATCTAGCAAAATTAAGTCAGGTGGAGACATCTTAATCTTACTGAGTGCCGTTCGACCATTCGTTGCTACGTCCACAGTAAAGCCCTCTGCTTCGAGTATCGTTTGCAGCAGGAACAGGTTGTCTGGAACATCATCGACAGCGAGGAGCTTATAGACTTGATTAGACACGGTAGTAATAACCTTACGGTATCAAAAAGTTTTACTCATCTATATAATTTCTAACCTTTGCTGCCTTCATCTGAGGTCTAGCTAGAGACGTATTACAGCATCGAAGCGGACTATTTTTCAATTCTCTTAAGCTTTAGATAGCCTTTAACTGATCGGTGACTTAATCAGAACTTATACAACGCATCGACCAGCGTGAGTAGAAGCACTGAGAAAGCCATGACAGAGTCTCAAACCCAGTTTATTAGCTGAACCTTTCATCGCTTCAAGGCTAGATATAGTACAATTGTTCTTAAAATTGTCAGTCTAGAGATGCAATGTATTTACTGATTTATGCGTGCTGCAAAGAATCCGATCGCCAACATGCTCACGAACGGAGCGTGCGCATAGAGTGGGCAGAGCAACCTCCAGCCATTGATGATCTGGTATCAATGGGCAAGCAGAAGCGCTGGCACATCGTTGAGCTTACAGCTTACAAGCCTGTCACATTGGGGCAAGACGTGCGGGCAGTTTATTTAGCGCAGGTGCAACGAGAAGATTTGCCGCTGGCACCAAAGTCAGAGTGGTCGTTCTTCCAGCCGCAAGAAAACATTCATATTCACCTTGCAGAAGTTGGCGAATCAGCCCTTCAGCTTGGCTTCAATACCATGGGTGAACCGCCGCAAATGGGAGAGCAATTGACGTTAGATCCATCAAGCTCACCAGACACAATGGCAACCAAGTGGGTTATCGATCGCTATGACACTTACTTACCTGAAAGCGCCACCTCTTATCATGCCGTCTATCTCGCCTGGTGTCTGGCGGCTGAAACGTCGATCGCTGGGTAACGTAGATAGTAGGAGATAGTAGGACGCTGCGACCGACTAGCGCTGCTTATTTGCCATCAGCCGCTCTTCATATCGCTTCAGCGTTTGGTGGTCACGCTCATTCAGGGCATACAATTCTGGATCTTGCTGATACCGATACGTGTCGTGGTCAGCCGCTAGTTCAGACGGTTGAGAAGACGCATCTGCTAAGGCATCGTAACCAGCGTGACCAACCCCATACGAGGGCGGTGGATCTGCGGGCGTTGCAGGTGCACTATCGTAGCCAGTATACCCAACACCATAGCCAGCGGGTGCCTCTGATGGTGCACTCGGAGCCGTGTCATAACCTGCATAGGCGACCCCATAGGACGGAGGTGGATCGGTTGGCGTAGGAGGGGCACTAGCGGAACCAGCATAACCAACGCCGTATGCGGCTGGAACATCGGCGGTACGGTAAATCTGCCTGGCTTGCTCTTCGTGGTCAAAATCGATGGCTGTGTTTTGAGTGAAAGCAGGCAAAGCCTCTAACTGTGTTTTGCTGAAGCGATCGACGTAAACATGACGTGCAGCATCATCAATGCGAGTACGCGCGATCGGCAACAGCACTTTTTTGCCAAGAATCCAGCCGCTAGTATGGACAACAAAATAGCGGAAGCTGCCATCATCATCGACTAACAGGTCATCAATAGAGCCGATTTGTTCATCTCCGGAGTAAACTCCAAAGCTCTGAATATCTTGATGATCAAAATAATCCCGGTGGCTTGGGTCAAACTCTTTAATACTATGCAGTGCCATGAGCTGTTTCGTTCGTTTCTAAAGGTATTTCTACAGATAGCCAATCGACATTGACGTTCCTACCGTAGCAACTCACTTCCTTTCTCCTGTCTACCTTCTGAAATATCTTGCCAAACGGCGCGATTAAGCACCTTGGGTCAGCGTAATAGCAGTCACTTCAGGGGGACAAAACAACCGACCGGGCAGGTAGGTACCCAAGCCGCGATTCACGTAAAGGCGGTTGCTGCCCACATCATGCAGTCCTTGCGCCCACTCCCAGTGTTTAGAGACCCGATCGCATTCTTTCATCCAGGGTACAAACTGTCGGGCTTGCCTGGGTAACTTGCAGTACGTCGTTGAAATGAGCTGCGACACGTTGCCGATGCCTGGAAGCACCACCTGACCGCCGTGGGTGTGTCCAGAGAGTTGTAAATCAACGCGCCATTGCTGCAACGGTACGGCAGTATCGGGATTATGCGACAGCACGATACGGGGAATGTGAGTCTCGATCGCCGTCATCACAGGCAGAGGATTAAACGAAGCCGACCAAAAATCAGCCAGACCAACCAGCGCGAGTCCAGCTCCTAGCGGATAGGCAGTTTCATTCCACAACACCTGAATGTCAATACTGGTGAGTGCCTCCGTGATTTCACGGCGCGATCGACGGTAGCAAATGTCGTGGTTGCCTAAAACAGCATAGATGCCAGCTCGGCTTTCTAGTGTTTTAAGCCACGGAATCAGGTTATGAATCGCAGCAGGATCAGTCGTGACAAAATCTCCGGTAAGGACAACCAGATCAGGCTCAAGAGCGTTGCTAGCCTCGATCGCTTCTCCCAGCATCCGTTCAGAGAGCCGAATTCCATCGAAGTGAAAATCAGAAAATTGGGTTAGCGTCACGCCCTGGAGCGAAGCGGGTAGATTGGCGATCGCAAGCTGCAATCGCTCTACCGTCAGGGGTCCTGTCAACAGTCTATGCATACGCTCTTCAAGCAGGACATCTCCAGCCTAGCAGTTGTTCACGGAGGCTCAGGCAGTGACTGTTGCCCGCTTTCGCGTCCCTATCCGGGTTGCCGCTGTTAAAAGAAACAGAGTAGTGCGTCGATCGTGCAGCGGCATTGCAAGCGCAGGCATTACCAGAAGTGAGGGCAGCGCAGATGGTTCGGATGAGTCAGATGGTTGCCAGGGCTGAACGGTCGATAGTTGTGCTTGCCACGAGAACTCCGGTTGAAGCGCTGATAGCTGTCGTCGAGGCGATCGCGTGAGCGTAGTGTGTTCGGCAATGGACATAACGAAAACAACCAGCAAAAAGGACAGCAGCAACCCCAAACTCAGTCGATGTTCGGGATCAGAGAGGGTAAAGCCATGAGAAACCTGCTCAATGGCAGGCGCTTCAGTAAGCTGCCAGCGGGTTTGTGCTGGTGCAGACTGTTTAAGTGCTGCACGTTTTGTTTCGTACAGGTTTAGATTATCAGTGGCAAACTTTAACTCCAGATTAAGTTCGTCGTAGTGCCGAGCCAGTGCCGCCCACTGTTTGATTTGCTGCTTGATCGGTTCCTCGGTTTGCGCGATCGCCTGCTGGCTAATAGTCAATGCCTGCACTTGCGTTGCCGCCGTCACGCCTTCTAACAGCGTTTGCTGATGCGTCACCGCTGTATAGTCAGTTGTCTTGTTGGCTTGAAAGTCAGCGATCGCCTGTGCAAGTTTGGCAGCGATCGGTTGTTGCGCTGCCTGTGTCATTTGGGCAGATACCTGCTGATAGCGCTGCTTGAGCGCTTGTAGCGTTGTACTGTCTGGCTGCGGACGGGTAAGCTCGACCGTGAGCTGCTCGGCGATCGTCTGAAACTGAGACAGCAAGGCTTGATAGCGATCGTTCTGGCTGAGCGCTTGCTTTACTTGCCCAGTCTCCGTTTGCCCTGTTCGTCTTTCTAGAATGGCTGCCTGCGTACGTACCTCTGTCAGCCGAATTTGCAGGTCTTGCCGCTGTTGGGTCAAGACAGTCAGGCGTTGAGATAACTGCTGCCCCAGTGCCGTCGGTTCGCTAATGCCATGCTGCTGCTGAAGCGTTTGGAGGTTTTGCTGTGCCACTGCTACCTGCTGTTGTAGTTGAGGCAGTCGTCGCTCAACGAAATCAAGTTCACGGCACAGGCTTGTGCGGCAAGCTTGACTGTATTGTAGGTAGGCTTGCGATACGTTTTCCAGTACCGCCTGCACTTTTTTGGGGTCGGTGTCCTGGTACGTCAGCTCTAGCGTTTTTTCGCCATCGCGGTGAGCAATATCTAACTTCTGCGAAAGCGTGTCGTAGGTAAGGTCAGCGTACTGCGACTGGAGCTGTTGTACAACAGGCGAGAGCAGTTTGGGACTCCACAGCACCTGAATTTGGCTGGCGTAATCAATACTGGGCGCGGCGATCGCTGCTTGATTTGCGGCAGTTTGGGCAGTAGGCTCGATCGTGCCAGCAGACTCAACGAGTAGCTGAAATTTACCCTCATACGTTGCGGGTTGATCAGCTAAGCGGATGAGACCAGTGCCTGCAACGGTGGCGATCGCGGCTCCTGCGATCGCTCCCGTGCGCCGATTGAATAGGCTCGAGGTGATCCATCCCAGATCGTCAGGACTAGCATGGCGATCGGGCAGCGCAGGGGGCAACAGACCCTCATTGGTTGGGGATACTTCGGACGATGTAGACGGAGTGACTGATGAGTGCATATCAGTACAAAGCAAAGGGGCAGCTAGACCTCAACAGGGGCAGAACCATTTTGATTTTGGGACTGAACATAGGGGCGGTAGTAACCGTAGGGAGTATTTGCCGCATCTTTGGCACCGTTTGCCACTAAACCGAGAACGTTAGTAGAAGAAATCTTCACTTCCTCCAGGGTTTGATTCAGGGCGAGGCGCTTGGTCTTGCCCATGCGAATCACTAGCACCAATCCATTCGTTTGGGCAGCAATCAAACTGCCATCGGCTAAACCCAGAAGAGGTGGAGTGTCGTAAATCACCAGATCAAACACCATCTGGAAGCGTTCCATCAATAACTGCATTTTTCCAGAAGACAGTAGTTCAACCGGGTCTAACGTTGGCTTTCCAGCGGTCAACACCATCAAATTGTCTTTTAGAGGTGACTGCTGGAGCACATTCCTGACGTTGATATTTGAGGTAAGGATGTCACTTAAACCGCATTCATTCGATAGGTTCATCTGGCTATGCACCTGAGGATGGCGCAAGTCTGCATCGACCAACAGTACCCGCTGTCCCATTGCCGCTGCTGCTTGAGCCAGGTTGACCGCGATCGTCGACTTACCATCGCCCGGCTCAGGGGAACTGATAGTGAGCGATCGTACAGGTGCGCGCAGCGGGAGCAACCGAATGTTTTTGTACAGCGATCGAAACGCTTCAATAAAGGGGAAGGCATTGTAAAGGCTGTTGCGATCGACTCCTGCCGCTTGGTTGGCATTGGGTTTTGCCGTCGATCGAGCCTGGAAAAGACCGCCCAACCATCCAGGTGAGGCGATCGTTTTGGCATCATTAAAGGGAATATTGCCCAGCAACGGCAGTTGTGCACTGCGTTTGACCTCGTCGGTCGTTTGCAGCACGTCTTTGGAAATTTCGACGAGAAACCCAACGCCAACGCCCAGCAGAAGCCCCAGTATCGCAATGAGCGCCAGGAACCGCACTTTACTCGTAGCATCAACGTTGATCGGCTTCCCCAGTTGATCCTTGACCAATTCGGGCGGTCTGATTAATTCCCACGGCACTTCCTGTTGAACGGCATCAATTTCTAGCGCTTCCTGACGGCTGGAAAACTTATTTAAGCTTTCATTCGCAATGACCAACTCTCGCTGTAAATCGGTGTACTGCCGCGCCACATTCGGCAGTTGCTGAATCTTCTGATTGACCTCTGCTCCCGACTGGGCAATGGCGCGATCGCGAGCCGTTGCTACCGTAATCGAATCGGAGGCTTTACCCACAACCCGGTCAGCTTCCTGGCGCAACACGCTCTGTAACTTCTGGCGTTTCTCTTCAAGCGCTTGAAGTGTCGGGTTGCCAGGCTGTAGGCGAGCAGATTCGATCGCCAGTTGGCTCTCAATTTGCTGGTACTGAGTGAGCAGAGCCTGGTAGTAGGCAGCTTCACCGACAACCGACTGAAGGTTAGAATTTTGCAACTGCTGCTGTAAGGTGCGTTGTTTCGCCTGCGTTTCTGCTAGCTGCGTTTGGCTATCAGCCTGTTGCTGACCCAGCGTCCCAGCGCGTTGGGTTAACTGCTGCCCCTGCAAATCGGGATCGACGATCGTGTACCGCTCACGCAAGGCTTGAATTTGACCCTGCAAAGCGTTGACGCGCTGTCTCAGTTGAGGTAGCTGGCTGTCGATAAATTTCACCCCCTGCCGAATGCTGGATTGTCGCTCCTTAAGGCTGTAACGGAGGTACGCACTGGAAACCTGTTCAAGAATGTACTGGACTTTTTGCGGATCGGAGTCTTGATAGCTCACCTCAATCAGCTTTGTGCCCTGTTCTCTCTTATCAGCGGTTAGAGTCGTCAGGCGAGCAATCTTTAAGCTGTTAATCAGCTGTTCGTAAGTGATGTCTGGATACCTCGTTTGCAGTTGCTTCACGATCGGATTCATCAATTTGGGACCCTGCAAAATGCGGATCTGCGTCTCGTAGTCCAGACTGGATTGCTGAATATTAATCTGCTCAGGTTGAATGGTCTCTGCACCTTGTGCACGAGCAGCCGATCGCGCCTGCTGTTGTTCTGCTGTCACAGGTTCAACCAGCAGTTGAAACCGACCGGAGAACTTAGGAGGCGTAGAGCTTGACATGAAGAAAAGTAAACCACTAGCGACGGCGATCGTACCCAAAGACACACTGGCAATGAGTAAGGCTCGTCGCCGCAAAACCGCACCTAGCCAACCCAGATCCCACTTTTCTTCTTCACTACCAGTGGGCTGAAGCAGCGGTACAGAAAATTGTCCATTTACTTCAGAGAGCGAGGATGAAGCGTTTTGCTTGCTATTCATGTCCGTCCCAAGATTGCATGTTCAGTGAAGTAAGAGGTAGGGTAACAGCCGTTAGAGACCAAAAATGTTGAGGATAGAGAAGATACTGTTGAACGGCGACAGGACAGTGCCTAGACCATCGGTGAAGCTGGTCAGACCAGAACGTCCCACGACAATAATGTCGTTGTTCCGCAGCGCCGGATTCGTTTGGTCGTTAATGCCCCGAGCCAAGTCAATTGAAACTTCTCGCTTAGTGACCGTGCCATCTGGGTTCAAGCGAATCAGGTCAACTGACTTTTTGCGGGCGCGTCGAGGATCAAACCCACCCGCTGCCAGCAATGCCTGGTTGAGCGGCGTGTTGGGTGGTACTTGCACAACGCCGGGTTGTTTCACCTCACCCACTACATTGATCCGAATCGTATCGGGAGAGAAACTGGCGCTGGCAATTTCAGAGGCTTCTGCTGGCGTGAGATTCGTTGCCGTTGGAATGACAACGGTATCACCCGTTTGCAAAATGGTGTCCTGACGAAGATCGCCGTCTTTAATCAGTCGTTGCAAATTAACATCGATCGATCGTTCTTCACCCGATCGCGTGAGTCGTCGAATTTGAATACGGCGAATATCCGCCATCGGTTTAATGCCACCTGCCACTTGAAGAGCGCGTGTCACCGTTGGTAAAGGATTCGTAGTCTGGTTTACGCCCTGGGTTACAGTTGTTTGGGTTGATACCCCTGGTATACCAGCAGTGCCCGTTCGGGCATCACTCGTCACCGTGTAGGAACCTGGACGGAATACTTCACCGACGACCGCGATCGTGATGGGTTGTCCCTGATCGGCAGCAAATGTTGCATCTGCTAACTGTGCAGACTCCGCTAAGTTGACATTTGTTGCCGTTGGAATCAGAATTGAATCGCCATCCCGCAATGCCAGGTCTTGTTGACGATCGCCAGTTTGCAGAAACTGCCAGAGATCAACCGTGACCGTCTGGTTACCGCCGACCCGTTGTGGTCGTCGAATTTGAATGTTTCTGACATCGGCTGCCTGGGTAATCCCCCCTGCCAATTTGAGCGCGCTGGTCAGGGTGGGAAACTGAGTGCCGCTGCTTATATTTTGCTGTGCCAGTGACACGGTGTAAGAGCCTGGTCGATTGATCTCTCCTGCAATGCTGACTGATACCGGACGGGGAGCGAGCAATGTGACCGTTGTCAGAGGGCGCTTAAAAAAGCGCAGGAACTTCTCCGAGAGAAGATTGCTTGCTTGCTTTAGCGTCAAACCTTTTACTGATAGGCTACCCACTAGCGGCAAATTGAGGGTGCCGTCTACTAACACTTGAAATCTGCCGTTTTGCCCACTAAATTCCGGAGCATCGAAGATGTCAAGTTGGATTTGATCGCCTGCCCCAAGGGTATACGCTTCATTGATCGAAGACAGTGGCAGGGCTGTTACGGGCGGGAGAGCAGCCTGTTGTTTTTGAAAAACAGGTGTGGTCGCCAAACTAACAGGGACAGTGCCAACGGTTGCTATGCCTAAGAGGGTGAGACCTACTACCGATCGAAGATTGTGTTTGGAGTCAGCCATACCTTGTAGATACCTGTAAACATCGGGTTAGAAATCGCAGGGAACCCTCTAACTCAATCTTTACAGTGACAGCTACTTTAATCAGGACGTTTTAAGTAACGTAATTTTGAGCTACAGATGACGCGAAAGATGAATGAGTCCTCCTTGTAAAGGAAGTATTATAGCGGTTCCTAATCCGGTGAAATACAGTTGCAAAGAGGCAGAAGGCAGACTTCGGCGTGAGCGCTCAGTCGAACGAAGGCAGAGGGCAGAAGTTCAAAAGCACGGCGGCTTTCCTTCTGCCTCCTGCCTCCTGCCTTCTGCCTTAAAACCTCAGCCCTGATACCGCACTCTAACGGGAACCGCTATATGCTAACAACACAGTAACTTCATCCAAACTTTGCGGTAGGTCTTGGACGTTTTCAAGAAAAGTTTTAGCGTTTGTTCCCTGCCCTCAGTTCTGAGGCTTCTGAAATCAACGTTTCTTTCAAAGGAAGAATGAGTAGACATTTCAGATAGTAATTTTTTGGCAGAAAACTCATACCTTGATCGATTTCATGAAATGAACTACAGACACCTACCGTTGAATTCTTGAAGCCATCAAATACTCTGATCCACTAAGAGCTTGCTAAAAAATAACGGCACACTTTTGGATCAGCGATCAGCTTTTCGCTGACGGTTGACGGCTGACCGCTACAGACCATGCTGTTATTTCTGTACAACTCCTAAGGGCGTTGTTCTCCTGCCGGAACGCTTAGCTAAGCCCGATCGTGCTGCTTGAGAAACACCTCAGCCGTAGCGCGATCGGGCAGCGATGACTGTGCCCCTTCCTTCGTGGCAGCCAACGCTCCAGTTGCTGCACCCCACGTCGTTGCCTGCCGAATGGAACGCCCTTCTGCTAGAGCAGCCGCGAGTCCACCATTGAACGCATCACCCGCCGCTACCGTATCGATCGCCTGCACTGAAAATGCGGGTACAAAAAAAGCGTCGTCCGGTGTCGCGCAAAACGCTCCCTCTGCACCAAGCTTAATTACAACGGTCTCAACACCGCGCTGGTGAAGCACGGCAGCAGCTTGCGCGGCTGTTGCAGGGTCATGCACTGGAAACCCTACCAATTGAGCCGCTTCGACAGCATTTGGCGTCATGATGCTGATGAGGGCATAGAGGTCGGCAGGAAGATCCGCCCGTGCGGGGGCTGGATCAAGAATTACGCGCACGCCTGCTTTGTGCGCGGCTTTTGCGGCTGCCAATACAGCAGGAAGGGGAATTTCCAATTGCAGCAGGAGGGCAGCAGTCCCAGGTAGGCGTTTCGTCAAGCGATCGACATCTGAAGCACCGATCGTTCCGTTTGCCCCCGGAATCACAATGATATGATTCTCGCTCTGATCATCGACAGCGATCATTGCTACACCAGAAGATTGAGATTCATCCACCAACACATCCGTTGTCTCAACGCCAGCCGCTTGTAGGCTAGAGAGCAACGTCTGCCCAAAATCATCGCCTCCTACACGCCCAACCATCACAGTCGGAATGTTTAGCCGCGCTAACGCTACTGCTTGATTTGCACCCTTGCCACCGGGAATAGTTGCAAAGCTGGAGCCAAGCAGGGTTTCACCCGGAACAGGTAATGATCGCGTTCTGGCAACTAAATCCATATTGATGCTGCCAAAAACAATAATGTGTGTTGGGTTCATGAGAGTTTTGTAAGAGCTTAAATGAGCGGTTAGGAGTTACTTTTTATTAAGTCTGCTGCCAGCTTAATAGTAGGAGAAAAGCTGAAACAAGCCAGCAGTAGAGTTTTGAATACATCGACATTAGGAATCTATCTTTAGGAATAGACGATCGATGTATGAGTTTATTTTGCAAACCGTCACGGTAGGATAGACCTTAGAGAGTTGATTGAACCACGATCTGTAACTTCTAATAACAACATTATTTCAGTCGTTTTGGCTGTTGGCTACATTCATCTCGTACTCATTCAAGGATGTTTTAGCAAAAAAAGTGTCGAAGCAATGCATGTCAATAGATTCCTGAATTGAAAAAACGAAGTTGTGAAAAGCTACAGTGTAGACGTTCGTAGCAGCGCTTGATTTGAGCTTAGATAACTCAAGTTGATCTCTGTTGTGGATTGATTTATAGATCTTGATTCTTCTGACTTTCTGTTAACAAATTGGCAGGAATGAACGTGAAGAAGATTGCCGTGAAGAAGACTGCGATGCGTAGCGCGATGCGACAAAGCAGCATTATGGCTGGTATCGTTAGTTTGCTTGTCAGCGTGGTTGCTTGTACACCTGCTACTCAAACGACTGTTAAGCAGACAGTTCAAACGGGTAATTTGAAGTCGATCGCTGTAACCGTTGGTGACCTCAGTAATCCCTTTTTTGTGCTCATGGGTCGGGGTGCCGAAGCTGAGGCGAAAAAGATCGGTGGTGACAGCGTGAGAACGACGATCGTCTCTAGTGGTTATGACCTGAACCAACAGTTTAATCAGATTGAAAACTTCGTTGCGTCGAATACAAATGTCATCATTCTAAACGCAGCTGACAGTAAAGGGATTGCGCCAGCCGTAGCAAAGGCAAAGCAAGCAGGGGCAATCATCATTGCGGTGGATACAAGCGCTGAGGGCGGTGTGGATGCCACGATTACGTCTAACAATGTGCAGGCGGGTGAACTGAGTTGTCAATACATTGTCGATCGCCTCAAAGGTAAAGGCAATGTTGTGATTGTGAATGGTCCGCCCGTAAATTCAGTGCTCGATCGCATCAAAGGCTGTGAAGATGTCTTTGCTAAAAACCCCGGCATTAAGGTGTTATCCAAAGACCAAAATGCAGAAGGTAGCCGCGATGGTGGCTTGCGGGTAATGACCGATTTGCTGACATCCTTTCCCAAAATTGATGCCGTTTTTTCGATCAATGATCCCAGTGGGATTGGTGCCGAACTAGCAGCAAAGCAGGCAAAACGCAGCGAGTTTTTCATCGTCAGTGTAGACGGTGCGCCCGAAGCAAAACAGGCGATCGAAGACCCTAAAAGCCTTTTCGTTGCCACTGCTGCTCAAAATCCATTAGGCATGACGCAAAAAGCAGTTCAAGTCGGCAATGATATTTTACACGGCAAAAAACCAGCCGATCCCAACATTTTGATTCCTGTTAAATTGATTACCCGTGATAACGTCAGCCAATACAAAGGTTGGACAGGAGAATGAAGCGGTTAGGAGTTAGCGGTCAGCCGTCAGCATGGAATTCAAAGCTGATAGCTGATAGCTGATAGCTGAAAACGCAATCTTTAAACAACCATTTCATAGGAAGTCATTCATGACAATCGATACACAAACATCTGGTTCTAATACGTCGATCGCCACACCCGTTTTAGAAATGCGGGACATTACCAAACGCTTTAATGGTGTGCCAGCGTTGCAAAACGTCAACTTAACGATCTACCCCGGTGAAGTTCATGCGCTGATGGGCGAAAACGGCGCAGGCAAAAGTACGCTAATGAAAATTCTGGCGGGCGCTTATATTGCCGATGAGGGCGAAATTCGCATCAATGGCGAAGTCGTAGATATTGCTGATCCAGGTCGGGCACGACGAGCGGGTATCACGCTGATTTATCAGGAGTTGAATGTTGCGCCGAACCTGACCGTAACGGAAAACATTTTCATGGGCAGTGAGTTGCGGCGGGGACAGTTTCTCGATCGCGCCCAGATGGAACGTCAGGCAACCGCTGTGTTGGCAAGTTTAGGGGCAGATTTTGCGCCCAATGATGTGGTGTCTAGCTTGTCGATCGCCGAGCAGCAGCAGCTTGAAATTGCCCGTGCTCTCAAAGACAAAAGCCGCATTTTGGTGATGGATGAACCGACAGCGGCATTGTCCGATCGTGAAGCAGAGCGCCTGTTTGAAGTGATCCAAAAACTCCGCAGCGACGGCATTGCCATCATCTACATCAGTCACCGCATGGAAGAAGTCTATGCGCTGGCAGATCGCATTAGCGTCCTGCGCGACGGCGAATACGTCGGTAGCCTGACCCGCGACGAGATTTCGGCAGACCGTTTGGTGCAAATGATGGTCGGCAGAGACGTTGGAGACTTTTATGAACATCAGCGGCAAACCAATGTGGGTGCGGCTGTTCTGGAGGTGAGAAATATCAGCGATGGACACAAAGTAAAGCCCGCGAATCTGACCCTTCATGCAGGTGAAATTGTCGGGCTGTCGGGCTTAGTCGGCGCAGGACGGACAGAACTGTCGCGGCTGATCTTTGGGGCTGACCCGAAGGCAAGTGGTGAAGTCTTTTTGCACGGAAAGAAGCTGGAGATTCATTCGCCCGGTGATGCGATCGCTGCTGGCATTGGCTATGTGCCCGAAGACCGCAAAGATCAGGGCTTGTTTCTGGAAATGAGTTCGGGTAAAAACATTGCCCTCAATTCGCTCAAGCAAGATTCCAAAGCGGGAATTATCAACTTTGGCACGATCGGCAAAATCGCATCAGAGGCGGTGGAAAACTTCAACATCCGACTGGCAAACCTGGAGATTCGTGCGATGGATTTGTCGGGTGGCAATCAGCAAAAGCTGCTGCTGGCACGCTGGCTGGCAATCAAACCCAGAGTGCTGCTGCTGGATGAACCCACTCGTGGCGTTGATATTGGTGCCAAAAGCGAAATCTATCGCATCATCAGTGACCTTGCCGCGCAAGGCGTTGCCATTCTCATGGTGTCGAGCGAACTGGCAGAAATTGTGGGCATGAGCGATCGCGTCCTCGTCATGCGCGAAGGGCAGCTAGTGGGCGAATTGGGCGGCACCACAGGGATTGACATTACGCAGGAGAACATCATGGCTTACGCAACAGGCGCTTCGGAGGTAACCGCATCATGAGTCAAACGGAATTAAGACCAGTGGGTGGCAATGCAAGCGATCGACCCAAAGCGCGATCGCGGGGCAGCACGAAAAATTGGCTACAACTAGCAGGCATTCTGCCAATTTTGCTGCTGATTTGTATTCTTTTTACCGTTCTCTCGCCGAGCTTTCTCACACCTGGCAACCTGGTCAACATTGCCCGCCAGTCTTCCATCAATATTGTGCTGGCAACTGGGATGACGTTTGTCATTCTGACGGGTGGCATTGATCTGTCTGTGGGTTCCATCCTGGGTGTATCGGCGGTCGTTGCCGTTCTGGTATCACTGTTACCCGCCTTAAGCTGGGCAGCTATTCCTGTAGCACTGCTCACAGGGTTGCTGATGGGGCTGGCAAATGGTGCTCTGATTGCCTTTCTGGATTTGCCGCCGTTTATCGTTACCCTGGGCGCACTGACCGCATGGCGAGGTGGGGCATATCTCGTGGCAAACGGTACGACGGTCATCAACCGCGATCTCGGTTTCGCCTGGATTGGCAATGACTATTTTGGTCCGCTGCCCTGGCTAGTGGTCATTGCGCTGCTGGCGATCGGCGCAAGCTGGTTCGTCCTAAGGCGCACCGTCCTGGGCGTACAAATCTATGCGGTCGGCGGCAATCAACGTGCCGCACGTCTGACAGGTATCAAGGTCAACCGCGTGCTGCTGTTTGTGTATGGTGTCAGCGGTTTGCTGGCAGGGCTGGCAGGCGTTATGAGTTCCAGCCGTCTCTACAGTGCGACGGGGATGCTGGGCAACGGGTATGAACTGGACGCGATCGCCGCTGTCATCTTAGGCGGCACCAGCTTCACAGGTGGCATTGGCACCATGCCCGGAACCTTACTCGGTGCATTGATCATCGCTGTACTGAACAACGGTTTGACGCTGCTGAATATGTCCTATTTCTGGCAGCTAGTCGTTAAAGGTCTGGTGATTATTATTGCCGTGACGATCGATCGACTCCGCAGACGCGGTGCACGGTAAGAGGCAGAAGGCAGTTTATAGAGGTGCTCATACCGAACGAAACATTTGAGTTCGGGGCTTACGCAGGAACCAGGAAGACCTACTGTTGGGTTGACGGACAAAGCTCCTCAAAGGCTGGTCGCTTGGTTTGTAATGCAATAGCTCCACTAGTTGTCGCGGGTTTAAGCGGCTGACCTGCAAAAAAGCAGCGAGGAGGTAGTAACGCTGAGTAGGGATGTAGTAAAAGGTACAAGCTAAAACGGTCAACGCTTGATGGCAATCATAAACTTGACTCAGGTGAATTACTTACGTTGCTTCACTGAGACTTCACAGATCATTCGTGTTTTTTCCTGCAAAATACAGAGACAGGAAGAATAACACGAATGTTCCATGATTGACATTCATGCAGAAATAAAAAGGCTCAAAGCGCTTGCGGCTGAGATCCGAGGGCAGGTTTACTTACAGGGTTGCCGCTTGGAACGAGCGACCGCAGGCGGTACTGCTAGTGGAAGCGGTCGTTTTGAAGCCCGATACGCACGACTTCGCAGCAGCAAAGGCGGGTTACTGCCCAATGGAGCAAAATCTCAATATATTTCATTGGAGCAGATTCCAGAAATGGAGGTTGCGATCGAACGGGGTCGGATGCTGCAAAGAATTGAAAAGCAGATCTCTAGACTGCAAGATAAAGCTGACAAGGCAATGGCAAAAGCAACCAAAGTCAGCACCTCAGTTGAAATTGACCGCTTCTGCAAGCACCTGTTTCGGTGGCTAAAAACCTACATGGCTGTCGATACGGTCACGCTTCTGCTGTCGGAGGCAAATACTCAAGACCTGACCGTCCGCTCCACGATCGGGCTTGAAGAGGAGATCACTCAACAGATTCGCATTCCGATTGGGCAAGGGTTTGCTGGTGGTATCGCTGCAAAGCAAGCACCGATGCTGGTCGAGGATTTGGCAGCGGTAGCTGTTGTAAGTCCAATTTTGCGGCATCGGGGTTTGCAATCAATGGTTGGCGTTCCCCTACAGCTTGGTTGTCATGGTGTCGGAGTGTTGCATGTTGGCACCTTTCGATCGCGCAAGTTTAATGAACGGGAGATTCAGCAGCTTCAACTAATGGTCGAGCTGCTGCAATCAGTGATTGCGAATGGAGCACTGTTGAACGTTGGATTCTACGGTACCTTCAACGCCACTTTCATCAGATGGTCAATCGTGCACTACTCAGGCTTTAAACAGCTTCGTCATCTGTTTTCTCAGATCACATCAGCGATTCAAACAGCGTTGTCTCTTAGATCCTGGTGGTTGATTAACTGGTCATATCGTCAGACATAACTTGCAGATGTCGCTCTTAAAGTGCGTCTGTAGTTAGGTTTAAGGGCTTAGCGACAATCTTCTACGTCACGTGCCAGGGCAACTCTGCTGCTGGAACAATTATTCTTTTAGGAGTCATCAGTGCACTTAATCGACTTTTTCGATCGCATATACATCATTCATCTGCCCGAGCGAGTTGATCGCTACCAAGCGCTAAGTTATGAACTAACGGGTTTGGGTATCGATATCAAAGACCCAAAGGTGCGCTTTCCAGCACCACCTCGCCCGACTGAAGCCAACGGCTTTCCTTCGATCGGGGTTTACAGCAATTTTATTAGACACCTGGGCATTCTCAAAGAAGCCCTTCAGGACGGTTTAGAACGGGTTTGGATTCTTGAAGACGATGCTATTTTTCGTCATACGCTGCGCCAAAAAGATGAACAGGAAAAGCTGATTCAGCGACTGTCTCAAAACGACTGGGATTTGTGCTACGTCGGTCATGCGATCAAGCGTCAGGCTCTGCGCCCCCATCAATCCGGTCTAGTGCCCTTCAAGGGAGAGTTTCTCTGGTCGCACTGCTACTGCGTTCACCCCAGAATTTTGCCGCAGTTGGTGCAATATTTTGAGGAGACGATCGTGAACCCGCCTGGGCACCCCAGAGGTGGACGCGTCTACATTGATGGCGCGTTCAACCTGTTCCGTCGTCTGCATCCAGAGGTTGTTACGTTGGTGAGCAATCCCAATTTATCGAGCCAAAAGGGGTCATGCAGTAACATAGCGTCGGGCGAGTGGTACGACCGTGTCCGGGTCACTAAACCTTTGGTCAATGCCAGCCGAGCGCTCCGCGATGAGCTATGGCGGGTAGGGAGTTTGCAGTAAGTCGTTGGACAGCAAACTATCTTAGAGCTTGCTAAAAAATAACGCCACACTTTTGGATCAGCTATCAGCTATCAGCTATCAGCTATCAGCTATCAGCTTTTCGCTGACGGCTGACGGCTGACGGCTACAGACCATGCTGTTATTTCTGTACAACTCCTTAGCACTTGTTTGCACTTGCCCGCTTGTGTAGATGGGTGCGTAACGAAATCATTCGGTTCGTAGTCTTTCGTCCTTTGACTTAGTGCCAGTCTCGCTCTCAACTGGCACAGACTAATTAGTTCTGGCACTCAGGTGTCATCGGACGACTTTGTGCTTGCCTTGCGTCCATTTGACGTGGCGATCGAATCAACCGCAATTCATTCTTATAGGAGTTTCTAATGCTGATTGATGCGTATACGCTGCCGGAGGATCACGTCGTTGAAACGGACATTTGTATTGTTGGCAGCGGTCCCGCTGGCATCAGTCTGGCTCGCGAATTTATCGGGTGCAATACCCAAGTATGTATGCTTGAAAGCGGCGGTCTGGACGCTGACCCACAGATACAAACTCTTACGCAGGCTAGCACAACGGGTGATTCCCGGATGTCACTGTTTTTAAGTCGTTACCGTCAGGTCGGCGGCAATTCTAATCAATGGGCGATTAAAATCGGCAACGGGCAAATGGGCGTGCGGTATGCACCCTTAGATGCGATCGATTTTGAGCAGCGTGATTGGCTGCCTTATAGCGGCTGGCCGTTTTCAAGAGCGCAGCTTAACCCCTACTATAAGCGTGCTCAGGCGGTCTGCAAAGCAGGTGTGCTGGATTATGAGGCGGATTGCTGGGAGAGCAAGGAGGTACGGCGGCTACCTCTGGATCGCGATCGCTTCACAACAACGATGTTCCAGTTTGGTCCCCGCAATGTCTTTGCTCAGGAATATCGGCAGGCATTAGCTCAAGCAGACAACATTACGCTTTACTACAACGCGACCGTTGTGGAACTTGTGGCGAATGAAGCCGCTAAAACCGTCACCCGTGTTCGCGTGACAAACCTTCAGGGCAGCCACTTTACCGTTGCCGCAAAAGTGTTTATCTTAGCCCAGGGTGGGCTAGAAAATGCTCGCTTGCTACTTGCATCCAATCAGCAGCAGACGTGCGGTTTGGGCAACCAGCATGACCTCGTGGGTCGCTTTTTCATGGATCATCCGTTGGTTGGCGGAGGGATGTTCAGACCCAACAACCCTAAACTGTTTGACCAGATGGCGCTCTATGATTTGCGGCAGGTGAATCAAGTGCCAGTGATGGGCAAGCTGACTCCAGCAAAAGCCCTCATGCAGCAGGAACAGTTGCTAAACGTGGGTGTTTTGCTGTTTCCTAGACCCAGTTTGCGACAGTTGAAGGCGATCGCCTCCTTCAAGTGTCTGCTCGAAGAGCTGGTTGATGGTAACCTGCCAGCTCAAATTCCTCAACAGTTGCTCAAGACACTTCAGGGACTCGACTATGTTGTGCTGGCTAACTACTTGGCAGCTAAGCATAAGCAGTCACTTTTGCACGGCTTTGGACGTGGGGGTTGGTCAGAGTTAGCCAACAATCAGCGTCGCTTCAAACAGTTTCAGTTGTTCTATCAGGTGGAGCAGGCTCCCAATCCTAGTAATCGCGTCACGCTGAGCGCCGATCGCGATCCGCTTGGGTGTCAAAAGCTTGAGTTGCACTGGCGATGGGGTGAACTGGATGCGAGCAGCATTCGCCGCACCCACGCACTGTTAGCCGCAGAGCTTGCTCGATCGGGCTTGGGTGAGCTTTTGTTAGAAGACCCTACTCGTGAACCGCAAGTCTTGACGGGCGGAGTGGCTCATCACATGGGCACAACTCGAATGCATGTTGATCCCAAGCAAGGCGTTGTGGATGAACAATGCCGCGTGCATGGAATTGACAACCTGTTTGTGGCTGGCAGCTCTGTGTTTCCTACAGGAGGCTATGCCAATCCGACACTAACCATTGTGGCGTTGTCTCTGCGACTAGCCGACCATGTTCAACAAAGGCTGCACCAGACACAGCGAACTGTGGTTGAGGTGATTTGAAAAGCAATGCAGCAGACTTCCTGCATGAATCAGATTTCACTTCCTTAGCGCCCAAAGCTCGGGGGAACCGAGCCTTAGCCTCCCTAAAACTGTAGCCCGATCGAGCATTCAACAAAGGGCGACGGTGAGGGTTTAGTCTTTGCGCAGGAGGTCTAATGGATTTCACCTATTAGCCTGTAATTGATTGCAGGGTAGGTGAGGGCGCTTGCAGAAAGAGTTTGCCCAGTCAAGCAACACTGCCTCTGTAACTGTATTTTCTAAATGCATCTACAGAGACTTTTTATGGAGGCACGATCGCACACGCTTTTGCAGGTTTGGGGATTGTGGCATAAATTGAGAGCGGGAAGACACTGTCGAGCAACTCTCACCCACAGCCTTATACTGATAAGCCGCTAACGCCTGCCATGAAAGGTTTCTTTGTCAGCGACACCGGAAACGATCGCGCCTGGGCAGAATGGGTGGCGTAGGTGCTGTAGGAGGCTGGCTACACGGTAGTCATTCAGGTATGGGACTTTCGCCCCGGCGGTAACTTTGTGCTGGATATGCAGAGAGCCGCGATCGACGCAACGAGGACGATCGCTATTCTCTCAACACTCTACCTGGAGAAAGCATTTCCACAGCCAGAGTGGGCAGCAGCGTTTGCCCAAGACCCAACCAGCGCTCAGCGCAAACTCATCCCAGTCAGAGCCGAGGACTGCCATCCACCCGGACTATTAGCACAGATTATCTATATCGATGTCTTTAACTGCGAGGAAACGGAGGCACAGCAGCGGTTACTTTCCGCAGTAACGGAGGGACGCATGAAACCTGCTCAGCGTCCCCGATTTCCAGGCAAAGTACCAGAGCGACTTGTACCAAACCATGTGCCTTTTCCGGGAGTTCCTACAATCAATCCTCAATTGGTTAGCTCAACCAGTTCACTGACAATCAGCGTAACGCCCTGGCAGCGACGACAACTAGAGGCACGACGAGAAACACTACTACCAGAGTGGAGGCTTCGCAGTCAGAAGCTGAAGCAACTGCGGACAGCATTGGCGATCGCAACAGACCCATCCACCAAGTTCCAGTTAGAACAGCAAATTCAAGCCGAGGAAGCGCACTTGACACAGTTAGCAACAGAACTTGATACCTTTGAATAAGTAAGCGGTTACCTGAGCTTGTGGATTGCGCGATCACCCCCTTCCCGTCGCGCTTCAAGCGCTGCTACTAGACAACATGCGCTAAATTCGATATTACAACGTGCATACAGACTTTTGACAGAGAAGATTTCTGTCCATAAGCATAGGGCATGTTACAAGTAACAATTGGAACCAAGTTACTCGTCCGGTTGATCAGAATGAACCCAGATGATCTCGAATCGCAAGCGGTATCAATCCTGGAATTGCTTGTGCATGTTTGACTCTTTGGGCATGGTGTTCAAGGCAATCAGTTCTACGACAGAATATTTGCCTGATTCTTTCCCAGTGCCCCGTTCTCTGGCAGTGCATCAGTAACGCGCTACTAGCTGCTGGTCGTCAGAAGCCTCAAGTGAAAAAATGCTTTACTGTGTTGGGGAAATGTCCTGGTAATAAATCAATGCCGATCGCAGATTTTAGTAGATAGATTGCCAGAAGAATGAATGCGCTAACTGTTAAGTTTGCTCCTAGCAAAATGATGACGATGGCGATCGTATTGCCAATCTGAGTCATGACGCGAGGAAGATATCTTCGCTGTTTGGCACGTCGATCTTTGCCAATAAAGAGCACTACGTAAAAACGGGAAACAATTAGATCAATGACAAAGCGCAGATCAACCAGCTTGGCAGATGGTTTAGGCATTGCTTCACTCAAAATCTGATGAAAGGCATCTAATTGCTCTGGTGTCAGGCTTTCTCGAATTGGCGAGGCAAGTTTTGACAAATAATAACTGGGTGTATGCGATGAGTAGTCAGAGCGATTCACCATTATTTCCTGTGTCTAAATTCCTACGTTTAAAGAGGCTATGGCAGCAAAAATCTGCTGTACTGTCCCAGGCTGAAACCAAGATTTGCCACGATCGCCAGCAAGCAAACCGTTTTTGTTCTGTTCCAACCGTTTGAGCGGAGAAATTGCTGAGTGAACGCCAGCTTGAACGTTAAAACCGTTGTTAAGAGCCAATTCAATAAAAGTTCAATTGCCCAATCCTGAGCGGGCGAGAGAGATGTATTACCCCCTACCAAAAACACTGCTTCACGGTGGAACAGTGTTGCGATCCAGAGCACACCGAGACCACAAACGATCGATCCGGCGATCGCGCCAACGCCAGCCCAAGCAAGGTAGAGCACAATAGCTTCGATGATCACCCAAATAGCAAAGGACGCGTTGTAGCTAATCAGCACCCAGCCTGCCATCCCACAGCCACAGAACAGCGTTAGCAATCGTACATTGGTTTCTCGGACGCTGCTTGACGACACTCTAAATTTCATTTGTCGGTCTCATTAGGCTATAACGCTTCTTCAGTGTTCCCAAAGATGCTGAAGAGAACGAGATTGTAGTGAGCATCTATGGAATCGTTTCGGACGCAACAGCAAAATTGTTGCTGTTGCTTGATGGTAAACCCGCTCCTACAGGTGTCTGCCGCGATCGCAATTTAATCTGGCATGACTGTAAAGGCTGTCTAAAGCCAATCATCAGAACGTGATAGCTGGCGGGTGATTGGCTACGAGGATCACCAAAAGTTGCGATGTACGTCGGTAATTTCCGCTTCCATTTCGGGAAACGGTCCCCAGACTTGGATGGCTTTTTGACCGCGATCGAACACGTCACGACATGGGAGATTCAACGTTGGATTCGCCTCATGATTGCCCGTTAATTCGAGCAACCGTGTCTCCGCAATGCCGTATACAAGGCGACCAACGTTTGCCCAGTACTGCGTTCCAGCGCACATCGCACAAGGTTCAGCCGTTGTATAAAGCGTGCAGCCCCAGAGGTAGTCCGATGAAAAATTGAGCCATGCCGTCCGAATCAGTACCGCTTCTGCATGATTGACCGTATCCACATTGCCCTGTTCCAACAGTACCGTTTCGCGATCGGGTGCCACTAACAGCGCTCCAAAGGGGTGATGCCCAAACTGACGCGACCGTATCGCCAGCTGATTTGCCCGCCGCAGATGCTGAATCATTTGTTCCTGCGTTGGCTCAGGCGGCATAGGCTACTCCGTCAACGCAACGGTCCACCTAAAATGGTCTTGGCGATGCCGTCGATCGTCTGTGTCCCATCGTCATACTTCAGCTCTTCGTACCACTGTTGAGTTTTTTCGGGATCTTTGCCATGAATCATGTCAGCGCGTTTGCGGGCACGCGTGATGATATCGGCAACGCGATCCTTTCGCTCTGCCTCATAGCGCTTGAGAGCATCGGCAACGCTGAGGTTGGTCGTTTTCAGATAGTTAGTGAGTACGAACGCATCCTCGATCGCCTGACTGCCGCCCTGCCCTAAATCGGGAGCAGTACCGTGTGCCGAATCGCCCAACAGTGCCACGCGACCACGCACCAGCGTTTCTAACGGCTCAATGTCGTGAATGAGCACACGGTTGGTTTTGGTCGGTTCCAAGCGTTGAATCAGCGCCTGCACGGGTAGTGCCCAACCGTCAAAGAAGTGCTTTAGCTCGGCACGAATGTCTCCCGCATCCTGTGCCTGTTCCTTTGGCATCGGCACATCAAAAAAGAAGTAGAAGCGATCGTCTGCGATCGGCATCAACGAGGCGCGTTTGTGCTCACCCACGTAGATCACCCAGCTCGTTTTGGGCGCGAGATCGTCTGTAGCAGGCACTAGACCGTTCCAGTTGACATAGCCGACATAGCGGCGATCGAGGGGATGCCCTACTACATAAGGACGTAGGCGCGAGTGGGTGCCATCTGCTGCCACCAGTACATCGCCTGTGGCGCTACTACCATCCTCAAAGAGAGCGGTGACGCTGTCAGCATCCTGCTCAACACCCACACACTTTGCACCCAGTTGTACATTTTCGGTGCCAAGCGCTTGCAGCAACATCTGCTGAAGTTCTGACCGCGCTACGGGATACGGTCGCTGCCCAACCTGCTCAATTAACGGCAACAGGCTAAAGTCGTTCAGCGTTTCCCCAGTGTGACGGTGATAGGACATGCGATCCATCTGTCCACCAATGCTGGCAATCTCGCTGGCTAACCCCAGATGATTCAACACTTTTACTCCGTTTGACCAGAGCGAAATGGCTGCTCCCGCAGGACGCAGTTCGCTGACGCGATCGTAAACTTTAACGGTGTAGCCCGCTTGCTGTAAGGCAATGCCTGTGGTCAAGCCACCCATCCCGGCACCGATGACGATGACCCTCAGGCTATCCATAACGCGCTCCTCCCAATACTTTCAAAAGACTCACAACTACTCCCAAAAAACTGAACTCTACGATACAAAATCCACCACCTGGATGATGTGTTTCTCAGCTTACCGTCTTACTCTAAAACCATTGGTCTAGGCGCGATTGATCAACATTTCGCTATCCCAGCCACACACTAACGCAAAGTGTGGGTGCGAGGCATAACGTTAATGACTTAAACCGCTAGGGATGGGAGTTTTATGAAACTACAATGGCAAGCTTATAAAGAATTGGAACTGATTCCTGACTCTGCACCGGAACCAAAGACGAATCGCTTAAATGGACTGTTACTTAATTACTTCTGGCGATCGCTCATTAATGCCCTTGCGCAAGAGCACTTTTATGAACAGCGACGAGACTATTTTGAACGATGCTGGGCGATCGACTACACCGATCCTTACACAACAGGGCACGCAGACCAACTCAAAAAGCTGCTAACGCTCATGAATTAGCATGAGACATTAGGTGAAAGAGTGAAAAACAGCGACCATTAACCCGTAGCCGAGAAATACCAATAACGTACCGATGAGGTCAAGCCTGGTCGTCGTTTGCTGCGGTTTGAGCCAAAAACTGAGTAGCCATGTCACCGATGGCATCACCGCCCATGTCAACAAAGAGCAACTGACCAAATTGCTCACAAACATTTGATACGGCTGTGCCCACGTTTCCATCAGCCGCAGTTTAGAAAACAGTAGCGTTTCCACCATCACCGTTGGATACAGCCCAAAGAGAACCGCAAAATTCTGTTTCCAGGCAGGTGGATTTGAACGCTTATCATTGGCATCAACGCGTTTAGAAAACCAGGCTTCCAAGCCCGTCAAGCCATTGCCAATATGATAACGATAGGCACCAAACCGTCGCTTTCCCAGGCTGATGAGACGATGGCGTGTATCTGAATCGAGCCACTGACTCAGGTTCGCAGGCGTGTCGAAATGCACCACGACATACCACTTATCTTGCGCTCCTTGAATGGCTGGAAAAACATCGGTTCGCAGGTAACCTTCAAACTCAGTCAAGCCCGATCGAATATCTGCCTGCCACTGCCGAAACTCTGACTCCTTTTTAGCAGGGATGCGATCATACTCAATCACAATGCTGCTATTGGGCACTGGCTCAACTTGATTAGTCATACATAGAGGATGAATAGAGGTGGCGAGAGCAGCAGTAGATCGCTTTACAGCAGGCATGGTTGGAATGTACCACTGTAGCTTGATGCAGTTTAGAGCAGGATCGGTATTCTGTGGATAGCCCCTACACTAACGCCATGCCCGTCAGCTCCCCTCAAAACGCCAACAAACCCTCGGCGCTTCAACGCATTCGTCTCGTTACCCATCTGCTCGAAAACGCGATCGCCATTCCTGGCACCCGCATTCGGTTTGGGCTTGATCCAATCTTGGGATTGCTGCCTGGTGCAGGCGATTTTCTCGGCGCTGCTGTTTCTGCTTACATTGTTATTGAAGCGGCTCGGTTTGGTTTGCCGCGAGAAACCTTGGTGCAGATGGTGACAAATCTGGTACTCGATTCGGTGGGTGGTTCACTGCCCGTCTTGGGCGATGTGTTTGATGCGACCTGGAAAGCCAATAGCCGCAACTTGGCACTTTTAGAAGCCCATGTTGCCACGCCGTTACCCACTAAAGCTGCCGATCGCCGCTTCGTCATCTTGATTGTTCTTGCACTGATCGTACTGCTGATTGGCATTGCTGCCGTTGCGACGCTGCTGATTACTTGGCTAGTGAAGACGATATCTGGGTAGCTGTAGACTGCGATCGCGGCGTGGCGATCGGCTGATTCTGTAACACCATTGTCGTGCTGGTATTGCACTCAAAACCAATGCGTTTGTAAAACGACTGCTGATGCGTTGTCATCAGATAAATACGCTCAACGCGACTCATCTTGGGATGGCTCAACACTGTCTGGACGAGCTTCCGTCCCAGTCCGGCACCCTGATACTCAGGATGAATCACAACATCCCAAATAGTGGCGCGGTAGACACCATCAGAGGTCGCTCTGGCAAAACCAATTAGATAATCGTCATCCCAGGCGGTAATGACGGGATCACTATTGGCGATCGCCAGTGCCATATCTTCAGCGGAGCGATCGGCTGCCCAAAAAGCAGCAACCTGGAAGAGCGCCTGAAGCTGGATCAAATCCACACGCCTCTGTGCAGCAAATCGAATCTGACGACAATCCATTCAGATATCACTGTAATAACGTTTGTTGCTTTAACATAATCTAACTTCACGTTACCGAATTTCATCAAAGGCGACATTGTCTGCTCAAAGGGAACTCGTTGCCACAATTTAGACTCTTACATCATGAAAGCTTGACCTCTGCCAGCTAGAATACACAAAGCAGTTATCAGCCTCCGGTTTTGCGGTTTGCTGCCATTTGCCCAAAACCTAACGCTCATAACTCAAACATTCTCGTTTCTCTATGCCCCATCCTGTCCGCCAACGTTCTCGTGACGCGCTCCTCCGATTGACTGATCGGTGGCACTTACGCAAGCGAGGACGATCGCTCATCGTTTTGCTGCTTTTGCTGCTGACTTGGAGCCTTTGCCTGGGATGGGGACTGGCGCAAGCAAAAGAACCGCGCGCGATCGCACCAGTTGCACAGCCCCTGCCAGCATCAACGGCTGTACAGCCGATCGGCACCGTTGACGCTATACCAAAAGGCTTCAAGCTCGGTCAGGACATCTATCTTGAGAATTGCGCGAGCTGCCACATCGGCATACCGACACAGGTCATGCCCACCGAAACCTGGCGACAGCTGATTCAAGATTCCCAGCATTACGGTGTCCAGATTCAGCCGCTCGTTGCCCCCAACCTGCAAATCGTCTGGCAATATATTCGTACCTTCTCACGCCCTCAGTCCGCAGACGAAGACATTCCCTATCGAGTCTACCAATCGCGCTACTTCAAAGCCTTGCACCCCAAAGTCAAGCTACCGACGCGAGCCGGACTGAGCAGTTGTCTCTCTTGCCATCCCGGCGCTGATAAATATGACTTCCGCAGCCTCACGGCTGAGTGGCAGAACGCGCCTTAGGAAAGGCTGAGGGCTTAAAGTATAACTAGCGCGATGTGCGACTTTCCTGAAACGCCTGCTGAGACACCCACCCTTCGGGAAGCAAGCTACACCCTAGCCCTCTTCCAGAAGGAGAGGGAACTGAAAAGTCCGAAAGCCCTTCTCCGTAGGGAGAAGGGTGGGGATGAGGGCAAATTTACTTGCACATCGCGTTAACTACTAAGCCTTTAGCCTTGCCAACCCCGCCTCACTTCTAATTGCGGTGATAGGATTAAGGTAGACCAAGCTAATGCTTTAGAGACACGTCTCAGAGGTATGTCCTGACGATTCGAGGGCTTACTAGGCGTAATCAAGGCATCGTATCTTTAGATTATTGAACACACTTTCCAGGACTAGGAACCGTTTATCTTTCTGCCATGCTTAAGACTCTGCTGGGCGATCCCAACGTACGCAAACTCAAAAAGTATCAACCGCTCATTACTGAGGTTGCCTTACTGGAAGCGGAAGTGCAGCCGCTGTCTGATCAGGAACTACAGGGCAAGACAGCCGAGTTTAGACAGCGCATTGAAAAAGGCGAATCGCTAGACGATCTGCTGCCCGAAGCGTTTGCAGTTGTTCGAGAAGCAGCCAACCGCGTATTGGGGATGCGTCACTTCGATGTGCAGGTGCTGGGTGGCATTCTCTTGCACGATAACGAAGGTGGACGGGTCAAGGGACACCTTGCCGAGATGAAGACGGGGGAAGGTAAAACTCTGGTTTCAACGCTGCCAGCCTATTTAAATGCGATCGCGGGTAAAGGCGTTCATGTGGTGACGGTGAATGACTATCTGGCACGGCGCGATGCCGAATGGATGGGACAGGTACATCGCTTTTTGGGCTTGAGCGTCGGGCTGATCCAGCAAAGCATGAGTCCTGGCGATCGTCAGCGTAACTATGCGTGCGATATCACCTACGCCACCAACAGCGAACTGGGATTCGACTACCTGCGTGATAACATGGCAACCGCCATGGCAGATGTCGTGCAGCGTCCGTTTAACTATTGCATTATTGACGAGGTTGATTCCGTTCTAGTTGACGAGGCTCGCACGCCGTTGATCATTTCTGGTCAGGTTGAGCGCCCCAGTGAAAAGTACATGCGAGCCGCAGAAGTGGCTGCTTCCCTTACCCGCAAAGCAAACGAAGACGATCCTGACAATCACTACGAAGTCGATGAAAAACAGCGCAACGTCATCCTTGCGGACGAGGGTTTTATTGCCTCAGAGCAGTTCCTGGGCGTGACGGATTTGTTTGACCCACAAGATCCCTGGGCGCACTACGTTTTCAATGCCATCAAGGCGAAAGAACTGTTCATCAATGACGTGAACTACATCGTCCGCAACGACGAGATCGTGATTGTGGATGAGTTCACTGGACGGGTGATGCCGGGTCGGCGTTGGAGTGATGGTTTGCATCAGGCGATCGAGGCAAAAGAGCGCGTCGAAATTCAGCCCGAAACCCAAACGCTGGCGACGATTACCTATCAAAACTTCTTTCTGCTGTACCCCAAGCTGGCAGGCATGACGGGGACGGCAAAAACTGAAGAAGCAGAATTTGGCAAAATCTATAACCTGGAAGTTGCTACGATTCCCACGAATCGCCCCACAGGACGACGCGATCTGTCTGACGTAGTTTACAAAACTGAAGACGCAAAATGGAACGCGATCGCCGAAGAATGCGCTCAAATGCATGAAGTCGGTCGTCCTGTCCTCGTTGGCACCACCAGCGTAGAGAAGTCCGAACTGCTGGCAAAGCTGCTGCAAGACCGCAATATTCCCTTTAATCTGCTCAATGCGAAACCAGAGAACGTGGAGCGAGAATCGGAAATTATCGCTCAGGCAGGGCGCAAAGGTGCGGTGACGATCGCCACCAACATGGCAGGTCGCGGGACAGACATTATCCTCGGTGGTAATGCCGACTACATGGCACGTTTGAAGATCCGCGAATACTTCATGCCCCGGATTGTGCAGCCAGAAGACGAAGATACGTTTGGTGTCACCGATGTCCCAGCACTGGCAAGCCGTGGCGGTGGGCAGGGCTTTGTGCCTGGTAAAAAGGTCAAGTCCTGGAAAGCCTCGCCCCAGATTTATCCGACGCAGCTTTCTAAAGAAGCGGAGCAACTCCTGAAAGCCGCTGTCGATGTTGGTGTGCAGCAATACGGTGAGCGATCGCTGTCCGAACTAGAGGCAGAAGATCGCGTTGCGGTTGCCTGCGAAAAAGCCCCTACTGACGACCCCGTCATCGCAAAGCTGCGCGAAGTCTACAACCTCATTCGCCATGAATACGAAGCGTTTACCAGCCGTGAACACGATGAAGTGGTGCAGTTAGGTGGCTTACACGTCACTGGTACAGAACGACACGAATCGCGTCGGATTGACAACCAGTTGCGCGGTCGGGCAGGGCGGCAGGGCGATCCTGGTTCCACCAAGTTCTTTCTGAGTCTGCAAGATAATTTGCTGCGAATTTTTGGTGGCGATCGCGTTGCGGGCTTGATGAATGCCTTCCGTGTCGAAGAAGACATGCCGATCGAGTCAGGGATGCTCACGCGATCGCTGGAAGGCGCTCAACGCAAAGTTGAAACCTACTACTACGACATTCGTAAACAGGTCTTTGAATACGACGAAGTGATGAACAATCAGCGTCGTGCCATTTATGCCGAACGTCGCCGCGTTTTAGAAGGGCAAGACCTGAAAGAGCAAGTCGTGAAATATGCTGAGCGCACGATGGATGACATTGTCGAAGCAAAAGTCAACCCCGACTTACCTCCAGAAGAATGGGATCTCAAGAGCCTGGTCAGCAAAGTGCAGGAATTTGTTTACTTACTGTCTGACTTAGAGCCGGATCATTTGGCAGAGATGACGGTCGGCGAAATCAAGACCTTCCTGCATGAGCAAGTCCGCATTGCCTACGACCTTAAAGAAGCACAAATCGATCAGATTCAACCCGGACTGATGCGCCAAGCTGAACGCTTCTTCATCCTCCAGCGCATTGATACGCTCTGGCGCGAACACTTGCAGCAGATGGATGCTCTGCGCGAATCCGTTGGTCTGCGTGGCTACGGACAAAAAGATCCGCTAATTGAATACAAGAGCGAAGGCTACGAGATCTTCCTGGAAATGATGACCGAGATCCGCCGCGATGTCGTTTACTCGTTGTTCCAGTTCCAACCTCAAATGCAGCCTACTGCTGTCGCTTCAGAAGCCGTTTAAAGATCGATACCGCTTATGCCAAGCGTCTCAAGATGCTTGGCACAGCCTGGTTGGTTAAGGGTTTCTGCTTTGACTGTAAAGTTTTTTGCCAAGGCGAGTGCTTTGTGGCAAATCAAGTTCAAACGTTCACTCTATTAGGCAAGCTATTCACTTCACACCTCCAAGCAATGCTTCATGGGCTTTCGAGAAGCCGTAACTCATTTGCTGCTTACTTCGCGTCGAGTCTTACCCGACCACAAAGGCGCTGAGATCCAACCGAAAACGTTACTCTCGTTTTGGAAGGGATAAGTTGCTTGGCTTGAATGAGAACGGCAGGCGGCTGAAGGAACGCAGCGCTACCCCTTTTGCCCTGACGGAACGAGGCTTTTTTGCTTGGCAGTGTTCATGCAGCCTTGAGAGTTTGTCTCAAACTACAACCCGGATGTTTTGAGGCTTTAAGCCGTCAAGCCGCGATCGCACGTCACCTAGCGCACGACCATAAATAGAGTCTGATGGTACACTTGAACTCACTGGTTTGTCGCTTGTTTCGTCAGCTTTCAGATTTGTAATCCTCCAATCAGGGGAGTCTAATGGGCGAGGTCTTTTTTGGAAATCTGCTATAGGCTAGCCGCAATAACATGCTTTACCCGATGAACGATGGCATCTGTCTCCGCGAACAGAAATAGTGTCTAGAGCCTCAGCAAACCACCCCTTTCGGTTTGTTAGAGTACATCTCTCCCTAAAAATAGTGTGCAACAGGTAGTCCGGTTACGCTTTGCATTTTTACTTAATGAATAACCCCTATGAACCTTGAAGGGACAAACAAGAACCAAAACGCTCCGCCTTTACCACAGGAAGGGGGCGATGCGAGAAAGACTCGGGATGCCGAGCTAGACCCACAACCGCCTCGCAAGAGACGACGGCGTTTTCTCGTGCCTGCTTTAATTGCGTTAGCAATTCTAGGGGGTGTTGGCTGGATTGTGTTTAATCGGATTATTCTGCCGATACTTATTTTCACTAGCCTGAAGCCGCAACTGACGCAAGTGGAATTGTCTCAGCCCAAAACAGCGACGATCGCCGACAGCTCAGATTATGCTGCAAACCTTGATTCACGTCAGTCTGTTACCTTGCAACCACGAGTTTCGGGTCAGGTTGCAGCCATCTACGTGAAGGCAGGCGATCGCGTTGAAGCAGGCACACCCATTATTCAAATAGATGCAGAACAACAACGTGCACAGGTTGCCAGCCGGGATGCGGCAGTAGAATCTGCTGCCGCTGATATTTCGGTTGCCCAGTCTGACGTGGCAAGCGCCCGAGAGGCGCTGCGATCGCTCCAGGCAAGGCGGACAGCTAACCAGTCCGATGTGCAGTTCAATGATGCTGAATACAAGCGCTACCAGGATCTTTATGCCCAGGGTGCTAGCAGTAAGCAAGTGCTGGATCAAAGACTGAATGCGGTGCAAACGGCGCGCGCGACTCTCCAGCAGACAGAGGCTGATATACAGGCGCAACGGGCAGCCATTGCACGATCGCAAGCGACTGTTGCGAAAAATCAGCGTGCCCTGCAACAATCACAGGCAATTGTTTCGGAGGGACAAGCAGAGCTTCAGTACTACACCATCAAAGCGCCCTTTGCAGGAGTTGTCGGCAATATTCCAATTAAAGTCGGTGATTTTGTTGACAACGCTAGCCAAATGCTGCGTATCACTCAAAATGAACGGTTAGAAGTACAGATGCAAATTCCCCTCGATCGGGTCGGGGCATTACGACTGGGGTTGCCTGTACAGCTATTAGACGAACAGGGCAAAGCGATTCAAACGGGCAAGGTTTCCTTCATTGCACCAGATGTAGACTCATCCACCCAGTCGGTGCAGGCAAAAGCCGTATTTAGCAATTCTGGCAACCAATTACGCACGTCTCAATTTGCTCGCGTCCGAGTCATTTGGGCGACTCGTTCGGGTGTTTTAGTGCCGACGACTGCTATTTCGCGCCTGGGCGGTAAAGATTTTGTGTTTGTCGGTACGTCGTTCAAAGCATCTGGCTGTAAAGCAGCAGCAGCAGCAGAGGGTGCGCCACCACCGACTAACGTTGACCCTAACCAACTTGTTGCTGCTCAAAAGCCAATTAAGTTAGGCAAGATCATTGGCAATGAACAGGAAGTGCAGGAAGGTCTCAGCGCCAGCGATCGTATTGCCACCTCTGGTATTCTAAGCCTGCAAAATTGCCTTGTGATTGAAGCAGCCACTCCACCACCCAAGTAAGCGCCAACGAATGTATCTCGATCGGGCTACCCATCCATAGACCGTCGCCTTTTAGTACGCGATCACTGACAGCGGGCAGTTTCCTCAGGACACCTGTGCTTTATGATTCTCTCCATCTCTACTTTCTTTATTAAGCGCCCCATCTTTGCAACCGTTTGCTCGATCGTGGTAACGCTCTTAGGGATTGCGTGTATTCCAACGCTGCCGATCGCCCAGTATCCCGACATTGCGCCGCCGCAGGTAACGGTCACATCCAACTACATTGGCGCGAGTGCGGAAACCGTCGAATCAACCGTGACTAATATCCTGGAGCGAGAGCTAAACGGCATCAGTGACCTGCGGTATATCAAGTCCACCAGCGCTAACGACGGCACCAGCACCATCAACCTGACGTTTGGACTCGGTCGCGACCAGGATCTAGCGGCAGTAGATGTGCAGAATAAGGTTTCAACGGTGCAATCGCGTTTGCCGGGTCCTGTGACCCAAACGGGTGTACAGGTGGCAAAAGCAAACAGCAACTTCCTGCTGGCGATCGGGCTGTATTCCGATCGCGATGAGAAAACGGGACAAGACATCTACGACAGTACCTATCTCAGTAACTACGCTGACTTGTACATCGCCGATGCGTTGAAGCGGATTAAAGGTGTTGGTGGAGTACAAACCTTTGGTGAACGAAAATATGCGATGCGCCTCTGGGTTGACCCAGAACGTCTCGCAAGCCGTGGGTTGACACCTCAGGATGTGATCACAGCGCTACAAGAGCAAAACCTCCAGATTGGTGCGGGACAGATCGGGCAACCACCCGTGGACGATGGGCAGCAATATCAATACGCAGTCACGGCTCAGGGGCGCTTTAAAAACGCGGAGGAGTTTAACGACCTGGTTGTAAAAACAACTGATACTGGCACTTTAGTCAAGTTACGGGATGTCGGTCGAGCCGAACTGGGCGCTGAAAACTATGGTTCTGTACTTCGCTTCACACCGAGCGATCGCATTACTCACCAGGGCATTGGGCTAGGCATCAATCAACAGTTTGGCAGCAATGCACTGGAGGCGGCTCAAGCTGTTAAAGATGAGATGAAGCGTCTCTCGGAAAGCTTTCCGCCGAACATGCGCTATGCTGTTGCGTTTGATACGACGACTTTTATTGAAGCGGGCGCAGAAGAGGTTGTTGTCTCGCTGATTTTGTCGATCGGGTTAGTGGTACTCATTATCTTTGTCTTCTTACAGAGCTGGCGATCGGCGCTCATTGCCTCAATTACCATTCCAGTCGGTTTACTCGGCACCTTTGTCTTTGTGAAGCTGTTTGGTTTCTCCATCAACACGCTGACTCTCTTTGCCTTGACGTTAGCCACTGGGTTAGTCGTGGATGATGCGATCGTCATTGTGGAAGATATAACCCGACGCATTCAGGAGGATGGGATGCGACCGTTAAATGCGGCAATTGCTTCCATGAACGCGTTGACGGGCGCGGTGATTGCCACCTCCATCGTGCTGATGACGGTATTTGTGCCCGTTGCCTTTTTCCCTGGCACAACCGGGCAGCTTTACAAGCAGTTTGCGCTGACGATCGCCTTTTCAGTGGGTGTTTCATCCTTTAGCGCGATCATTCTTACACCAACCCTGTCGGCGCTGTTGCTGCGACGCGGACAGATGCCCGATAACTGGTTCTTTAATCGGATTAACTTAGCCATTGATGGCACTCGGCATCGCTACATCCGTTCGCTTGATGGTCTGACACGGCGTAAGGGACTGGTCGTTGGGCTGTTTGCAGGCGCACTGGCACTGACGTACTGGGTCTATACGATCGTGCCGGGAGGGTTTATCCCCGATGAAGATCAGGGCTACTTCATCACGATTGTCCAGGCACCAGAAGGCGTATCGCTCAATTACACCCGTGATGTACTGGAGAAAGCCGAGACAATTCTGAAGCAGCAGCCAGAAATTGAAAACATTTTTGCGGTCGGCGGCTTTAGCTTTAGTGGTGCAACCCCCAACAACGGCTTGATTTTTACCACTCTCAAGCCCTGGGGCGAACGTAAGCAAGCTGAACAGTCTGTAACATCCATTATTGGCGGCTTTTTCCCAAAACCATCGGGTCTGTTCCCCAAACTGCTAGGCATTAAAGAAGCAACGGTAATCCCCGTCTCGCCACCAGCCTTGCAGGGTGTGGGCAACTTTGGTGGCTTTGATTTTCAACTGCAAGATCGGACAGGGTTAGGTTTTGATGTGCTTGGCGAAAATCTCAACAAGTTTATGGGTCGTGCCGCTACCTATCCATCATCCGACAAACCTCAACTGACAGGGTTGAGACCAACGTTCAATGCCAACACACCGCAAATCTCGGTAGAGGTTGATCGTACGCGGGCAAATCAACTCCAGGTACCGTTAGAAGATATCTTCAACACGCTGCAAACGTCATTGGGTTCAACTTACGTCAACGACTTCAACCAGTTTGAACGCACCTATCGGGTTTATGTGCAGGCGGACAAGCAGTTTCGCTCAAACCCAGAGGACATTAAGCGGCTGTATGTGCGATCGCAAACGGGCAGAATGATTCCGCTTAGTAACCTGGTGACGATTACTCAGACGATCGGTCCGTCCATCATCACTCATTACAACCTGTATCGCTCTGTCGAAATTACAGGGGCACCGGCACCCGGCGTTAGCTCTGGGCAAGCGCTACAAGCAATGGAAGCGGTAGCGAAAGAAACGTTACCCAGGGGCTTTGGTTATCAATGGTCTGGGTTGTCGTTGGAAGAAATTGAATCTGGCGGCAGTGCCATCTTTATCTTTGCGCTGGGGGTTGTTTTCGTCTATCTGACTCTGGCAGCTCAATACGAGAGCTACATTGATCCCTTCATTATTCTGCTGACGGTGCCGTTGGCAATTCTGGGCGCGTTGGTTGCTATTTTGCTGAACGGCACGGCTAACGATGTTTACACTCAGATTGGCTTTGTCATGCTAATTGGGATGGCAAGTAAAAACGGTATTCTCATCGTGGAATTTGCGAACCAGCTCTATGAGGAAGGCTGGAGCATTACAAAAGCAGCCGTGGAGGCCTCGCAAGAGCGACTACGACCCATTTTGATGACTGCAATCTCTGCCATTGTGGGTGCTGTTCCCCTTCTGATTGCAACCGGGGCGGGTGCTGCTGCTCGCCGATCGTTGGGAGCGGCGACCGTTGGCGGGATGTGCGTTGCCACTATCCTCAGTCTCTTTGTTGTGCCAATCCTCTATATCGTTATCAAAACGGCTGAAGCGCGGTATCGACGCGGACCCTACAAGCCAAAGCTCGCGGATGTCCCGGATACTGATCCCGATAGTTCTCTTCCAACCAGTAAGGAAGTTCCGTCTAAGCAGCGTTAGAGATTGTTTGGAGCGTCTTTGGTAGTTAAAACCGCGACTACGTAAAAAAATCCCCCGACGCAGACTACCGAAAGACAAGGCTATAACCTACGTTGGCGGGCTATAGCCCTTCGAGCATGGTTACGCTAGTGTCCGTGTAGCTGTGTAAAGCCTTTGTCAGCAAAAAAAGCGAAGCATCTCTGTTGGTGAAGCTACAGGGTTTTGACTTTTCAAACATCTTCTTGGGTACGGAAGCTATGTTAAGCAGGCGAATCAGTACCTATCTGGCGAAGTTACGACAAAGCAACGGTCTCTAATTGCAAAACTATCTTAAAGATTAGCCTCAGCATCCTGATAGCGATCGCTTTGTCTGTAGAAAGGAGAGGTTAGTTAGGCATTTGCATAGGTTGATGACTTCTTTGACGGCATCAGCCTTCAAAGAACTTAACAAATGGTGTGCTTTTGCTTGCGTTCATGAGTGTAAAAAATGATAGACCAAAAGACTTTTCTTCAGGCAGGCTGCCTTCTACAGTCTTGTAGCCCTGTTGCGAAGATTCTTACCGTTACTTTAAGAAGGCTTCTGACGATCGCCGTCTTTACACCTGCAACAATTGTCCTTTTTACCGCTCATCCTCTAAGCGCTCAGGCACAGAGCTGTGCGACTTCGTATGAGCCTGGCGCACTGTCGCAGCGCACCAAGTCAGGCTTGTTAGACAGCAGAATCGGACCGATCAAAGTCATCAATAACACCGAAACGGCGACGGTCATTTCGCTCTACCATCCTGATGCGCCCAAGCGGATCTTTAAGTACTGGTACGCCGAACCAGGCAAGAGCTATCTATTAGGTGCCGATAACTACACTAGCGATTGGGGCATTCAAGTGGATGAAGGTCCCATTTGTGTTGTAGGGCGTGTCGCTAGTTGGGATGGTCGTGTGTTTACCACGTTTCCCAGTCGGTTGTTCATTGCCGATGCACCCACAGCCGCTGAACTGAGCGTTAGCAGAAGTCAAACGCTGGTATCAACACCACCGCTTCCGCAGCCCCCTGAAACCTATGAGGCGATCGCTAGCAGACAGATTATTCAGGGAGACGCACGGAATGGGCTGATTTCCTTACTGCGAGCTGCCGATCTGTATCGGGCAAGTGGGCGCGGAAAAGAAGAACAGCGCGTACGCGATCGCATTCAGGAGATTGGTAACACGGGCAAAGCCTCTGTATCAAAGCCTTAGAGGACGTTTTAAAAGTCCGTATACTTGTAGCCTTGGCGACTGAAGTCGCGGCTACACGGACAAAACCTGCCGTCGCAGGTTATAAAGCCCTCGCGTTTCGGTAGTCCGTGTCGGCGGACTTTGTTTACGTAGTCGCGGTTTTAACCGCCAGACGCTTTTCAAACAGCCTCTTAAGACTCGATCGCAGCGATTGCCGCTAGTATTGTAGTTGCTAGCACCTTGCAATGGTTATCCTGCGCGCCTCGCCATGTCTTCCAAGCAAAAGCCTATTAATACCTCTTCTACAAAACCCGCCGATAAAGGGCGGATTGTTTACTCTGAGTTTGGCAACGCTGACAATGCTGAGGCGTTCAAACGAGCTGTCCCCGACCTGCCACCCAACCAGCAAAACCTGAGAGTTGAAGCCTCGCGGGCTGGACGGAAAGGTAAAACGGTCACGATCGTACGCGGCTTTCAAGCCAATGCAGACACTTTGACAGAGTTGCTCAAACAGCTCAAGGCGCACTGTGGTGCTGGCGGTACGCTGAAAGAAAACGAGCTTGAAATCCAGGGCGATCATAAGCAAAAGGTGGTCGAGTTTCTGATCAAGCTTGGCTACAAAGCAAAAAGTAGTGGCGGCTAGAACCGTTGCAAGGACGCTACCGTCGTCTGGTGCCAAGAATTCCCCCTAACACACCCCGCACAATACTTTTCCCCTGAGAGCCGCCGATCGCTTGGGCTGCACTTCCAGCCAGGTTGACGAGGAACTTCTCACGCTCACGCGCCAGACGAGCGTCTTCCTTTGCCTCGGCTGCTGCCACTTTATCTGCCTGTTTTTGTGCCTGAGCAGCTTCTTTCTCAGCCTGTTGACGTTCCTTCTCTGCCAGCTTTTCAGCTTGAGCTTGAGCGGTAGCGGTGGCAGTTGCTTTAGCGGCTTCAGTTGCCTTCGCTTGCAGCAGCTCGTAAGCTGACTCACGATCTTCGATTGCTTCGTAGTGTCCGTACAGCACTGAGCCGCGAATCTGCTGCTGACGCTGTTGAGGGTCGATCGCGCCGATCTGACTCTGAGGTGGTAATACAAACGCACGTTCCACGATCGTCGGTATGCCTTCTGCATCCAGGAAAGACACCAGCACCTCGCCGATGCCCAACTCTGTAATGACCTGCTCGACTTTTAAGGATGGGTTGGGGCGGAAGGTTGTAGCAGCGGCTTTGACGGCTTTCTGGTCAAGTGGTGTAAAGGCGCGAAGCGCGTGCTGCAACCGATGACCCAATTGCCCCAGCACTTTTAGCGGCACATCGGTTGGATTTTGAGTGCAGAAATAGATGCCAACGCCTTTGGAGCGAATCAGCCGGACGACCTGTTCCAGCTTGTCTTGGAGGGCGCTGGAGGCATCAGCAAAGAGGAGATGTGCCTCGTCAAAGAAGAATACCAGCTTTGGTTTGTCCAGATCACCCACTTCAGGCAACTGCTCAAACAATTCAGAAAGCAGCCAGAGTAGGAAGGTAGCATACAGTTTGGGTGCCTGTATGAGCCGATCAGCGGCGAGGATGTTGACTACGCCGTGACCATTCGCATCGGTTTGCAGCAAATCCATGAGGTCAAGCGCGGGTTCGCCAAAAAACCGATCGCCCCCCTGCTGGTCTAAAGTCAGGAGACCTCGCTGGATTGCACCCACACTGGCAGCAGAGATGTTGCCATACTCCGTTTTAAAGTCTTTCGCCTTGTCGCCAACGAACTGTAAGAGCGATCGCAGATCTTTAAGGTCGAGCAGTAGCAGCCCCAAATCGTCAGCAATTTGAAAGGCAATGTTCAGCACTCCAGCTTGTGTTTCGTTCAGGTTGAGCAGGCGTGCCAACAGCAACGGACCCATCTCTGATATCGTGGTGCGTAAGGGATGACCCTGTTCGCCAAACACATCCCAAAACTCGACCGGGCAACTGACAAACTGAAAGTCTGGTAACTCAAGCTGCTGGATGCGATCGCGAAGCTTCGGCTTGTCACTCCCTGCTTGACTCAGACCAGACAGATCGCCCTTAACATCTGCCACAAAGACGGGTATCCCAATCTGGCTAAACCGTTCAGCCATCACTTGCAGTGTTACTGTTTTGCCCGTGCCTGTTGCTCCAGCAATCAAGCCGTGACGATTCGCCATCGCAGGTATGAGGCAACAACGGCTACTCTGGGCTGAAGCGGTTTTGGCAATGAGCAAGGAGTCGATCATGGCGGTTGGCGATCGCTGAAGAATCTCCTGAAATTATACAGAGAGAACGTCTGTGATGAATTTTGCGGGTGGCTTTGAGGCACCTTTTGAGGGTGATTAGCGTCAGCCTCTACAGCATCCGCATGTCTGATCAATGTGAATCAACGGTTTGCAAATCCGGTAGGGCATATGAGTCAACTTGAGCGATGGCTTCGACGGCTGGGCAATTTCGCAAAAGGGCATAACGGCTGGCGATCGCTACAAACGCGCTTGCGCTGGCTCTGTACTGGACTTGTCTTCTCGACCCTCTTCCTGAGCCTATCGCTGCATCGACTCAATCCAGCAGACGCTGCCATGCAGTTTCCCCTCTCCACCAGCGGTGCTCAAATCGTCGATGCCAGCGGTCAGCCTGTCTTGCTACGAGGCGTGAATTGGTTCGGCATCGAAACCGAAACACAGGTGCCTCATGGTCTCTGGGCGCGTGACTACAAAGAGATGTTGGCGCAAATCAAGAGTCTGGGCTACAACCTCATTCGATTACCGTATGCAGTGCAGAGCTTGCGTGCCTCCACTATCAGCGGAGTCGATTTCAGCCTTGGCAACAACCGCGACCTGCAAGGCAAAACGCCATTGGAAGCAATGGATCTGATCATTCAAGAAGCGCAGCGCCAGGGATTGATGATCCTGCTGGATAGCCATCGCCTGAACAATCAGCGGATTCCTGAGCTTTGGTATGGTGATGGGTTCACCGAAGCAGACTGGCTTGACACCTGGAAACTGCTGGCAACGCGCTATCAAAAGCAGCCCAACGTGATTGGAGCCGACTTGAAAAACGAACCTCACGGTCGCGCCAGTTGGGGCACCAATGACCGGGCAACCGACTGGCGGCTGGCAGCGGAACGAGCGGGTAATGCTGTTTTGGCGATCGCTCCCCACTGGCTCATCGTCGTGGAAGGCGTGGAAAAGAACGTCCCCGGACAACGGCTAACAGGGCACTGGCAGGGTGGCAATCTGGAAGGCGCAGGACGTTATCCGGTGCGCCTCAACAAAGCACGTAAGTTGGTTTATTCGCCTCACGAGTATGGTCCGGGTGTCTTCAACCAGCCCTGGTTTTCGGAAGCCGCCTTTCCAAAAAATTTGCTCAACCGCTGGGAAGTGGGCTTCAACTACCTTGCCAGTCGAAAGATTGCGCCCGTTCTGATTGGTGAATTTGGCGGACGACAAGTGGATGCTAGTTCTAAAGAAGGCATCTGGCAACGTCAGTTCGTCAATTTCATCCAGCAAAAAAAGCTGCACTTTGCCTACTGGAGCTGGAACCCCGACAGTAGCGATACAGGCGGCATCTTGCAGAATGACTGGCGCACGGTGGATCAAGCCAAGCAGCAATTGCTCAGCCAGCTCCTATCGTCGCTTGGAGCGCCACCGCTTACAGTAGCAGTGAGACCATCAGTACCGCCACTTTCCCCTACGGTCTTGCCGTCGCCCCGTCCTTCAGCCGCGATCGTGCCTTCCAGCTCTGATAGCAAACTACAGGTAGAAGCGATCGTGCAATCAGACTGGCAGACTGGGTTTTGTACCGCTATTCGAGTGACGAATCGTGGCAGCGCCAGCAGTCGCAACTGGCGGCTGAAGTTTCAGATGAACCAGGCAACCATCCGCAACAGTTGGAATGGCACGTTTGCCCGCCAAGGTTCCCGATACACGGTTGATCCACCCGAATGGGGACGGGTAATTGAGCCGAACCAGTCGGTTGACTTGGGCTTTTGTGCTGCGAAACGCGGTGCGGACTATCGGTTGAAGAAGCTGGCTGTTTCAAGTTTGTAAAAGAAGGCAGAAGGCAGAGGGTAGAAGGCAGAGGGCAGAAGGCAGAGGGCAGAAGCTAATACTCCTCACACCTCACACCTCACTTCTGCGAAGAGGCAGAAGGCAGGATTGGCTCAGGACTCAAAACGTTCTTTCTCTCTTTTCTTAAAGATGCCGAGTGCCAAACATTCAGATAAGCTGTATGCAGAGGAGCAGTTTTGGGAATTCTGCTTAAATAGGCTACAGTTTTGTCTGACAAGACTCGATCGCCCCTAACGGTCGCAACTCGATCTAACCCTGTGACCGACGCTGGTTTGCCTCTGTAGCCGATGCCCCACCCTGAGCCTCCCCAACGGGGAATGAAGGAAGTCCCACCATGCTTGTCTGTCCTCAATGCCAGTTTGAAAACCCCAACACCAACAAGTTTTGCCAGGAGTGCGGCACATCGCTGACTCAAAATACTTGCCCTGACTGTGATAGCCTTGTGCCTTTTGATGCAGTGCAGTGCCAGGAGTGCGGCGCGCTTGCAGGTGTCATCTGGTGGGCGCTTATAGTGGCTGACCCATCGCGAACAGATAAACTGCCTTCTATCACGGCTACGGCAACAGCGACGGCTGACGAGCCTTTGGAAAAGATTAGTAGCGAAGAATCTACCTATCTCGATCGCCGTCAGCGCTATCGGCTTTTGGAGGTATTACCGTCGCCAGATGAAGCCAAGATAGAAACGCACGTCCGGGTGTTGGATTGCCAGCCGTTTCAAATGTCGCTCTTAGAGGCGCTGGCAAAGCAAGGGGCAGACGAGTCGATCGGTCTTCCTCCAGGTGAGCGTCAAGCTGATGCGGCAGAGGGTGAGCCGATGTCATTAGCGGGTACTCGCTTGCCTTCAGTGCAGTCCATAGCAGTGCCTGCGATCGCTCAACCTTACCTGGCATTAGGCAGCAAATTTCATCAAGCTTTACCGATCATTCACGATGCGTGGCAGCAAGACGGGCAGCAAATTATTCTGTTAGAAGACCGGGCGCTCTTACCGCGACTCATTGATTTGTGGCTGGATGATGATCTTGCCTTGCCAGCCTTACAGCTATTGCATTGGCTCTACGAAATGGTAGAACTGTGGAGCGCGTTGGACGCATGGCACGCCTGCCGCAGTCTGTTAGAAATTGAAAACTTGAGGATAGACGAAGATCAGGCAATCTGTCTGCAACGCCTGTACTCAAACCTGCCGGATGTACCAGTGACCTTGCAAGATCTAGGGCAACTGTGGCAGACTTTGTTCGCTCAATCGCAGCGTACGCAAATTGGTGCCATCTATGTTCTGTTAGCCGATTTAGAGGCTGGCAAGCTAGAAACCGTAGCCGATGTGCGATCGCGCATTGAGGAAATTGCCCACGAACTCCAGGCAAACCAACCTGAAACCGAGATGATGCCCGATCTTGAGAACTTTGAACCGTCTGATGCCGCTATTAGCGATCCGATGAGCAACCCAGAACGATCACCTTCATCCAGCGCAGCAGATCTTAGTACAGCCGATGCCTCAACCCGTTTAGAAGTACCTCTTCCAGAGCCAACACTGCCGCCAGATGTAGAGAGCGACGGCGATAGTGATGATCTGCCAACGGTCGTTTTGCCCATGCAGTTGTTTAATCTGGAGGACGCTGGGCGGACGGACATTGGGCGGCAGCGAGATCACAACGAAGATTACTTTGGCATCGAAACCCAAACGGCAAAGCTTGAAAGCCCTTCTGGTAAGACAGTCCATGCCCGAAACCTCTACATTTTGTGTGATGGTATGGGAGGACATGCAGGCGGTGAAGTTGCCAGTGCTCTAGCGGTCGATACCCTGCGCCGCTACTTTAAAGAAAAGTGGCAAAGCACCCCCTTTTCTGACAGTACCGCGAACAAACTGCCTGGACCAGAGGTCTTGATTGATGCCGTGCAGCTTGCTAACAAAGCCATTTATGATGTCAATCAGCAAAATGCCCGCTCAGGCAGTGGGCGCATGGGCACAACGCTAGTCGTCTTGCTCATTCAAGATACGGAAGCGGCGATCGCTCATGTTGGTGATAGTCGCCTGTATCGCTACACTCGTAAACGGGGCTTGGAGCAGATTACGATCGATCACGAAGTGGGTCAGCGTGAGATCCAACGAGGCGTTGATCCTGATATTGCCTACGCTCGTCCCGATGCCTATCAGTTAACCCAGGCGCTAGGACCCCGCGATGAGCATTTCATTAAACCTGACATTCAGTACGTTGAGCTGAACGAAGATACCCTGCTGCTGCTGTGCTCCGATGGGCTAACCGACAATGATCTCCTGGAAACACATTGGCGCACTCATGTGGAGCCACTGCTCAGTTCGCAAGCCAATTTGGAGCAGGGCGTGACTCAACTGGTTGAACTGGCGAACCAATACAACGGTCACGACAACATTACAGCGATCGCAATCCGCGCTAAAGTTCGCCCCAATCTTGACCATTTACGTTAACATTTGGCGCTGTGAGTCGATCATTGACCGATCGCTAGACGGCTACTGTTAACTTTGAACAGCGCTGAGGATCGTGGATTTAATAAAGTAGGGTGTGTAAAGCCTACTCTTCGAGAAGCAAGCTATGGCATGGCTTCGCTAAAGGCAACGCCGTAGCGCCCCAAACGCTGATCGATGGGTACGTTACGTTGCACTTTTCTTGAATGCCGGAACGGCTATACGCACCCTACAGAATTACTTAGACAATCCGCAGCTTAGAGTCTAACGTCTAGAGTCTAACCTTCACATGGTCATCCTGACCCTCCTTCATCCTCAGCACAGAACTCCTCTCAGGCAGTGGAGTTTCAAAAGTGAACCGCTCATTCAGATTGGTCGTGCACCGGGAAACCATGTGATCCTCGACGATCTCTTGGTTTCTCGGCACCACCTGGATTTGCGTCAGATTGACATGCCTGCTGCTGCTATGTCTGAAAGGACTGTTTCGTGGCATCTGGTCAATCACAGTTCTAATGGCACGTATGTCAACGGCGCTGTGATGTCACAGGGGCTGATTTCAACGAATGCGTTGCTTCAGTTAGCGCAGGGTGGTCCGCTGCTGAAACTACAGATTCTGGCAGCAACAGGTGATGCATCAATGAATGTATTGGCGATCGCTAAAGCGCCCCAACTACCCGCCCTTCCTAAATCGCCACAGTTGAGCAGGCAGCAGAGGCAGCCCTGCACTCATGCTGGCAACCCACCCGATAACCTTTTTTGTGTGCATTGTGGCTTGCCCGTCAAGGTCGAGAAAACGATTCGTCAGTATCAGGTGCTGCGGGTGCTGGGTAAGGGCGGTATGGGCACGACCTACCTTGTGTGGCATCCGGACGTTATACCATCATCCGGGCAACCGCAGAATGCACTCCGGGTGCTCAAAGAGATGAATGCGGACATGGCTAAAATCCCCAAGGCGCAAGAGCTGTTTGAACGGGAGGCAAGCACCCTGCAAACGCTCAGCCATCCAGGTATTCCCCAGTTTTATGACTTTTTCGTTGAGGCAGGCAAAAAGTACCTGGTAATGGCGTTGCTGCACGGTCAAGATTTGGACAGGCGGATTCGCCAACACGGGGCTGTCTCTGGTCAGCAGGCGATCGCCTGGATGATTCAAACCTGCGACGTTTTGACGTATCTCCACACCCGCAGAACGCCAATCATCCATCGCGACATCAAGCCCGGCAACCTGTTAGTACAAACAGTCACTAACCGCATTGCAGTGCTGGATTTCGGAGCCGTCAAAGCAGTCGGCATCCCTTCTGGCACCCGTATCGGCGCAGAGGGCTATGCAGCCCCAGAACAAGCGCAAGGGCGACCCGTCACCCAATCTGACCTCTATCCGATCGGTCCTAGCCTCATCTTCCTCATCACGGGTGAAAACCCAAGCCGCCTCTACAAAAAAGGTAGCCAGGGCTATCGCTTCATGCTGGATGACTATCCAGAGATTACGACAGCCTTGCGTCGGGTTATCGATCGGGTCACTCAACCACGTGTTAGCGATCGCTACCAAACAGCGCAAGAGTTAAGTCAGGCACTGTCAGCCTGTCTTTAAGCGAGGCTAAAGGATGAATGATGAGAATCCTTTTAGCCTTTAGCCTTTCTTGCTACTCTTCCTCTTCCCAGCTTTCTACCGCAAGCAGATCGCTCACCGGGTCTTGCATCGTAAATTCAAACGCCAGCAACTCCTGCTTCCAGTGAGACCAGTCGTCTCCATAAAGAAGCGCAATTTTCCAGATGCTGTCTGTTGGTTTCATCAGCTTGCCATCGACGAGCGAGCGCACCTGACGCTGCAATTTCACCATTGGGTGAATAACCTGCTGGCTCATACCGTTTTTGGTCATGTCGTTGAATTGTGTAAATACTCTGTTTGGCGCTTCCCAATAAAATCTCGGCAACGTGTAGATGAATGCTATGAGCGGGAAGCAGCCTTTCCAGCCATTGATATTAGCATACTCCAATGCGATGACAAGCAATTCCTCAAAACGGTCGATTTAATTGGGGAATTACCGAACTAAACCGTCCAAAATGGATGCAAATGCCAGAGATTACTGACAAAGATTAGCGTTTGACTTAGCGTTTAAAAAAGGGAATGGTGCTTGCTCGACCAAGAACCTAGCCACGGGGATGCAACCGTGGATGGAGGAGTGCTGTCACAGGGCTACCCTGCTTGAGATGGTATTCGACGATCGCCTTCACGTCTTCAGGCTTCACGCGGCAGTACCAGGTGTCATCCGGCAACACACGCACGGTTGCTCCCATATTGCATTGCCCCTGACAGCCACAGCCGATAATCATAGCACCCGCTACTGAATAGCCTTGAAAGGCTGCCAGCACCGCAGCAGAACCATTTCTCAGGCAATTGGTGTACTGGCAGACAAGAATCTGACGGCTGGAATCCATATGAATGTTAGACGTTATGAGTGTTGAGTTCTAAGTGACGAGCCGTTGAGAACTCACACTCAACATTATTTTCCGAAGCCTTTGCCACGACTGGCAGACGCGACGGTGAGGCAGTTTTCGACTTGCGATCGCAATGCGTCGTGATCTAGATTTTGACCAATCAACACAAGCTGATTTTTGGGTTCGCCCTTCCAATCATCATCATCCAGAGAGAACCGTTTGCCGCTGAGATGAAAGATATGACGTTTCGGGCTTTCGCTGAACCACAGAATGCCTTTGGCGCGAAACACGTTGGTGGGTAGCTGGTTGTCAAGAAAGAATTGAAATTTACGGATATCAAACGGTTTGTCGCTGGCAAAGGAGACAGAGGTAAAACCGTCGTTCTCTAAATGGTGAGAATGATGCGCATGGTCGTGATCGTGTTCGCAGTGACCATGATCGTGATCGCAGGCAGCGTGATCAGCGTGGTCATGCTCGTGCTCGTGATGCTCATGAGACTCATGCTCATGAGCATGAGTCTCATGATGCTCGTGCTCGTGTGCTGTGTCAGCGGCATCAAAATACTTGTCTGATTCAAACAGCCCGACACTCAGCAGCATTGCCAAAGGTACCTGCCCTTTCACGGTTCGCAGGATTCTTGCCCCTTCTTTGATGTCGCGGATTCTGACCTCCAGCGCATCCAGATTCGCTTCGTCTACCAGATCGGATTTGTTGAGCAGAATGATGTCGCCGTAGCTAATCTGGCTGTAGGCAGCTTCGCTATTAAACAAATCCAGGCTAAAATTTTCAGCATCGACCAGGGTAATGATCGAGTCTAGCCGCGTCAGATCGCGCAGTTCAGTCCCCAGGAACGTCAGCGCAACGGGCAGCGGATCAGCGAGTCCGGTCGTTTCAACCACCAGATAATCAACCGCATCTTGCCGCTCCAGGACTTTGTAAACGGCTTCTACCAAATCGTTGTTAATAGTGCAGCAGATACAGCCATTGCTCAGCTCCACCATATCTTCGCCTGTGGTGATGATGAGTTCGTTGTCGATGCCGATTTCACCGAATTCGTTGACCAAAACGGCTGTTTTCACGCCTTGCTGATTGGTCAGAATGTGGTTAAGTAGCGTTGTTTTGCCGCTGCCCAAAAACCCTGTAATGATAGTGACAGGTAAGCCATGCTTGGGAGCATCGATCGCAGAGGAAGAGGCAGGAGTGACCGCTGATTGCATATCGCAAATGTCCGAGATGTCAGAAAATAGAGAAAGCGCGTCGGTAGTGATTGTGAATCGCAGGATGCAACGTTCAACATCGATCCACTTTTCCCATTATCACCGATCTGGGCTAGGTTGTTGGTCGGTCGCTGATTAACCGATCGCCAACTCAATAACCCTACCTTTTTTGCTTGAATATTGCCATGCCATTAACGCTTTACAACACGCTTACCCGTCGCAAGGAACCGTTTGCACCCATTGAACCGGGTAAGGTGCGAATGTATGTGTGTGGCATCACGGCATACAACTACTTTCATGTGGGTAATGCCAGAGTCTTTGTAATTTTTGACGTGGTGCGACGTTATTTGCAGTGGCTCGGCTACGAAGTGCGCTACGTCCAGAATTTTACCGACATTGACGACAAGATTTTGAACCGAGCAGTGGCGGATGGCACGACGATGCAGGCGATCGCCGATCGCTTCATCGCTGCCTATTTTGAGGATGCCGATCGCCTGAATATTCTCCGTGCCGACGCTTATCCACGCGCGACGCACACGATCGACGGCATTCAGCGTTTGATCCACGAACTGGAGCAACGCCAGTATGCCTATGCTGCCGATGGCGATGTTTACTATGCGGTACGCCAGTTTCCAGAGTACGGCAAACTGTCGGGGCGCAAGCTGGACGAGATGCAGGCAGGCGCGAGCGGTCGTGTGGATGTTGAAGAAGACGCTGACAAGAAGAAAGATCCCGCTGATTTTGCGCTATGGAAAGCTGCCAAACCGGGCGAACCGTCCTGGGAATCACCCTGGGGAAACGGTAGACCGGGCTGGCACGTCGAATGCTCGGCAATGGTGCGCGATGAACTGGGCGAGTTGATCGACATCCACGCAGGCGGCATGGATTTGACCTTTCCGCACCACGAAAACGAAATTGCCCAAAGCGAAGCAGTGACGGGTAAACCATTGGCGCGGTACTGGCTGCACAATGGCTTCATCAATATGGATGGCGAGAAGATGTCCAAATCGCTGGGCAACTTTCGCCTGACGCGCGATTTGTTAGCGAAGTATGACCCAATGGCATTTCGGCTCTTTGTCTTACAAGCACAATACCGAAAGCCGATCGACTTTACCTCTGATGCTCTAGAGGCTGCTGAAAACGGCTGGAAAACGTTGAAAGAAGCGCTCCAGTTTGAAATGCAGTTTGCAGCGTTATCAGGATGGTCGCCTGTTAATGCAACTGAGCTAAGTCAGAAGTCTGTCGAGCTAGATCAGGAAGCCGTCGATCGCTTTAACGAAGCGATGGACGACGACTTCAACACACCGATCGCGCTTTCTGTAATCTTTGAGCTAGCAAAGACGCTCACTCGTGAAGGTAACCAGCTCGTCCATCAGGGTAAGCCAGATCTGCCGATCGCTCAACTACAGCGTCAATGGCAGACCTTTATCAGCCTTTTAAAGGTTTTAGGATTAGACGTGCAGCAACCTTCAAGATTTGTCGTTCGTACGGGGCAACCGGGGCTGCTGGAGATATTTGGTGATGGTGGAACTTTTGCTGTTGGGTTAACTGATGCCGAAGTTGATGCACTTGTCCAGCAACGGCAAGAGGCACGGCAGGCGAAGAACTGGGCAGAGAGCGATCGCATCCGCAACGAACTTCAGGCACAGGGCGTTACCTTGATTGATCACAAGGACGGCGTGACGCGATGGCACCGCAACTAGAGTTTTTAGTTGTTAGTTTTTAGTTGTTAGGGCTTTAGGGTATTTTCAATCTAAAAACAACCAACCAACCACTAACAACTTTCCCCATGTCTGACCAGCGCATTACCATTTCGCTTTCTACCATCTTCAGCATTTTGTTGACCGTGCTGCTGTTGATCTTGCTGTGGCAGTTGCAGAGTTTACTGATTGTGCTGATGATTTCGGTGGTGTTGGCGGCGACACTTAGCCCGATCGTTAACTGGGCAGAAAGTCGTCGGGTGCCTCGCTGGCTGGCTGTCATTGCCGTTTACTTGACGCTCATTGGCGGCTTTGTCGGCGTTGGGGTATTGATTGGTCCTACGGTTGTAGAGCAAACCGATCGCCTGATCACTCAAATTCCCGTTTATTCAGAAGCCCTATTCAACTGGTTTCAAGGACTCGCGCTGCGGCTGAACACCTCTCATCCAGAACTGGTGCCGCAGTTGGTGAATCCCCAAGCATTGACTAATTGGGTGATTCGCTCCAGTCAACAGGTGTTACTGCGATCGTTTGGCTTGACGAAGAATATTGTGGGCGCGCTATTCAGCGTGATTTTGATCCTGCTCATTTCCGGTTACATGGTCGCAGGTAGCAAAACGCTCATTCAGGGAGTCGTTCAGCTCTTCCCGCAGCCCTGGGATCGTCGACTCTTGGCGCAGGTCAAACCCGTCAGTCAGCGGATGGGCGGCTTTATTCAAGGTCGAGTGGTCGTATCGGCTATTTTGGGCGTTGTGACGACGGTGGGTTTGAACATCCTGGGCTTGTCGGAAGTATCTCTAGCGCTGGGTGTCATCGCTGGATTCACCAACCTGATCCCCTTTGTGGGTCCATTTCTGGGAGCGATTCCGGCTCTGATCGTGGCGCTATCAATGGGTGGAGTTACCTGGCTTTGGGTGCTGTTGCTGTTTGCGATCGTCCAAAACCTCGAAAGCTACATTCTTGATCCGCTGTTGGTTGGGTCATCTGTGAATGTGCATCCGCTGTATCAACTCCTAGCCGTGTTTGGCGGTACGCAAGTGCTGGGAATTCTGGGTGCCATTATTGTGCCGCCCTGGATCGCTGGAGCGGCTGTCCTCCTGGAGAATCTCTACATCAGACCAAAGCGCATCGCTGAAGCCAGAGCAGAAAGGGCACGTGTTGGGGAGGGGAGTGCGATCGCCGAAGAACTCGCGTCCACAGCCAGCAATTCGTTACGGTAACAGAACCTATTCTTAAGAGTGAGGATAAGCACAATCGATTTCCGTGAGCTATGGCAAAATTACGGATAGAGATAGACCATAATCGCAGCAGTCTGAAAGTGAAAACGCCGTTTGGATGCCTCTCCTGGCTTTTACAACTAAACCTGTAAGCCGATCGAACCCCTAGACGTATACTGTTGATGGGATTGTTGATTAGACACATGATGAGTGACTTTCCAGAGCTTTCTGAGCAGGGCTACCAGATTGAGCAAGAACTAGGGCACAACCGCTCTGGCGGACGAGTTACTTATCTGGCAACAAACATCCAGACGCAACAGCAGGTAGTGATCAAGCAGTTTCAGTTTGCGAAGGCAGGGTCAAACTGGTCAGACTACGATAGCTATGAGCGTGAAATTCAAGTGCTTCGTGGCTTGGAGCATCCAGGCATCCCTTGCTATTTAGACTCTTTTCCAACACCAAGCGGGTTCTGCATGGTGCAGGAGTACAAACCCGCATTGTCATTAAGCGCGACGCGCAGTTTTAACCCAGAGGAAATTCGGCACATTGCGATCGCGCTCCTCAACATCCTGATTTACCTGCAAAACCGCCTTCCTGTAGTCATTCACCGGGATATTAAACTTGAAAATATTCTGGTGGATGACCAGATGAATGTCTACCTGATTGACTTTGGGTTTGCTCGCGTTGGCAATGGCGAAGTGGGCATTAGCAGCGTGGTCAAAGGAACGCTAGGCTTTATGCCGCCTGAGCAACTCTTTAACCGCCAACTGACAGAAGCGTCTGATCTGTATGGACTTGGCATTACGCTCATCTGTTTATTGACAGGCACAAAATCCACAGAAGTAGGTAACTTAATTGACATCACTTACCGGGTCAACTTCAAGCAGTTGTTGCCTAAGCTCAGTCAGGGCTGGGTCAACTGGCTAGAAAAAATGGTTGAGCCTCGACTGAAAGACCGCTTTGCCAATGCCACAGAAGCGCTGGCAGCAATTCCCCTGCATCCGATGCGACTAGCCGAAGCGACCTTCAGCCACTCTAGCCTGAAGGTCGTTGCCAGTAGAGCTGGGGAAACGCTAAACCAAACCATCAGCCTCAGCAACTTAGTGCCTGAGACATTACTAGAAGGCACCTGGGAAATTGCGCCTCATCCCAGCGATCCACCCCACAGTCCCAGTTCCCATGCGTGGATTTCAGTCCAGCCCGCTCAATTTGCAGCCAACCAAACGGATTGTCAAATCAGCTTTAACACAAGCAAGTTGATGGACAATAAGACCTACCGCCGCAAGATTCTGCTTCATGCCAATACATCTCAGGAAACATACTCTCTGGAAGTTCAGCTTCAGACCGCCCCGCGATCGCAGTCTCCTCGGTTCCCTTTTCAACTGTTAGGTTTATTGTTTATCTTTACCCTAGCAACGTCATGGGTCATTGCCTGGTTAGTTTTGATTGCTGGAACGGTAACCAACGCCCCTTTAACAGCAGTACTTGGAGCCGCTATTGGTGGCACGATCGGGTTTGAGGTCGCTGCCTGGATCATGACAACAGCGGGGGCAACGGCAGGAGCAACGGCAGGAGCGATCGCTGGCATCGTCAGTGGTGTTGTAGCCCTTGATATCAGTCTATTTGAGGTAGTGGAAGCGGTTAGCAGTGCTGCCCTCATCGGTGCTGGTATTGGGCTAGTTGGTGGGGGTATGGTTGGAGTGGCAACCGGAGCGGCAGTCGAACACTCACTTGAGAAGGGGATGAGCCAGCGGGCAACGATTGGTATGACCCTTCTCATCGCAGCATTAGGAAATAGTTTAGGCTTTGGTCTGATCCTGGGCTTTTTGAACCCATTCATTCTGACCTTTCTTGTCGGCAGCAGTTTGCTAGCTGCCGCTGCCATTCTCTATGGCACCTCAAAACGCGTCAAGCGACAGTCAGACGATCGCAGAGTCGAGCAATATTTAATTAGACCGTAGCAGAACAGCAGCCATCAGGTTTAAGGTCGTTAACAAAATCGGGTCATACCAAATCCAAAAATAGACGCTACAGATCATTTCATACTGCTTTCTCTGTCTAGTTTGGGTTCACTATCACCGATCGCGAGTGTCTTTACGAACTCATGACAACCGTCTTGCCAACAGGTTGCCGAACTCTAGACCCACAAAGCCCAAAACCGCGCTGCCCAACCAATAAACCAATGCCAAGCTCCTGTTGCCTGCTTGTAGCAGGTTGAATGTATCCAACTCATAGCTGGAAAAAGTTGTGTACGATCCTAAAAAACCAGTCGCAACCAGCAACCGCAACTCTGGTGAAGTCATCATGCGCTCCAAGGTCAACGTGATAAAAAAGCCCATTACCAGTGAGCCAGTGATGTTGATAACAAACGTGCCGTAGGGGAAACTAGCTCCCAACCACCGGGCAAATGCCAGCGTCAAATAATAACGACTTAACGCACCCGGAATAGCACCCAAACTCACTGCCAAAGGTGCGCGCAGTGCAGGATCGATCGCAGACACAAGCCCTAACATTTTGTTCAAACCGTTTAAGACGTGGTGAAAGAGGGTCAGTAACATCCTGCCACTCCTGAGCCGTTAGTGTTAGAACGACCGCTGCCAAGCATCATTCCCAGGTTGCGATCGGCTTTAACACGGCTGGTATTTCTACCTCAACCGGAAACTCCAGTTGCGTTTCTCGCAACCCCAAATAGCCCGATTCAGTAAACGAGAGCAACATCCGCTGGAGTGCCAGCCATACCTCCGATTCGTATTCCCAGTCACGCTGACGATACGATCGAGCAGCAATCGATCGCAGCGCCCAAAAATAGCTATTCCTCACGACCGAACCACCTTTTTTGTATTCCGGCACATCCTCATGATGCAAAAACACAACGTCATGCTCGATTCTGGCTCTCATAAGACTGGTGAAGCTAAAAGATGTTGATCGAGTGGTTCTCGCTTGAGTGCAGTACAAGTGCTTAGGTTTTAAGGCAGCAAAAGGCAGCAAGAAAGCTCTAACCCTCTTTGCTTCTGCCTCTGCCTGCCCATTCACGACTGTACTTCACTTAGCTAGGAACCGTTATAGGGAGTTTGACGTTGCTTGAATGCTTCAGCCGTGAAGCAGCAACCGTTAAAGCGTGAAAAAACAGGGTTTTGTAGGCTTTTGTTAGACTTATAAAGTTAGTTTAAGTTGTAGTTGCATATACGGTGTCTTCGTGTTTGTGCAGCAAGAATAGTCAGTATAAGCATCTGAATTGCCAAGGGGGATCACTCGCCACTCAATGATCCCGACAACGGGAAACAGTATGTGGAGAAGATATATCCACAGAGCGTAGCTGCGCGATCGCCCGCCTGCCATAGTCAAAGTAGCACTCCTGACGTATCGATTTTAAAAACAAAAATTCAACTGGTCATAAAATGGCAAGCTGCCCCTTGTGTTCCGATATTTTACTGCGGCACATCCGCTCTGGTAAATCCTACTGGCTTTGCCGCCGTTGTCGCCTTGAGCTTTTAGATAAGAGCGCTCCCATTTGCGACTCGAGTAGTCTGCCTTTATCACAGATTTCGCTTGAGTGGTTGCCAGCACTCCAGTATGATGGCTCCAGTCGTCCTAGCAAACAGCCCCCTCCGATCACCACCGAAGTTTAGCCACGTCGATCGGCTCAATTACTTGCACTTGCTTTACCCTGATTGACTGGCAGAACTCCTGCGGTTGGTCGTTGAGACCGCGCCTACACGGCGAAGTCTGCCTTCGCAGACTGATTAAGCTTGCCTTAACCCGCAGAAGCGAGTCTTGTCTACAACGATCGATCGCTATGTGGTGTGGTCAGATCTACGCTGATCCAGTAGACTTACTCAACTCGTAGCGCCACCAACTTCCGTAGAAAACCCGATTTCTCGCTCCAACCGAAGGCTCATACTAGAGTTCGATGCCAATAAACCAATACAACGTCTGCTTGATTGTGCACCATTAAGCAGGTGGCGTGATCCTTATAGTGAGGTCTGCTTTAGTGAACCGCCTCTATACAGAGCGACCCAGAGTGCTTGTTGTTGATGATAACCCCTCCAGTCGGCTAACAGCCGTTGCTTTGCTTTCAGTTGAAGGCTACGACGTGTTGGAGGCGGACAGTGGTCCAGCAGCGTTAGACTCTATGGCTGCAACCAACCCCGACTTGATTCTGCTCGATGTCATGATGCCTGGGATGGACGGCTTTGAAGTGTGCCGTCGTCTTAAACAAGACGAGCAAACGCGGCTGACTCCTGTAGTGTTTGTCACAGCGCTGGACGATCGCCGTGCTCGACTCAAAGGCATTGAGGCAGGCGGCGATGACTTCTTGACCAAGCCCTTTGATCAGCTTGAACTCTCTGCCCGCGTCAAATCACTCATTCGCCAAAAACGCCTCAACGAAGATCTTGACCATGCCGAACAAGTCCTCTTTTCAATCGCGCAGACGGTAGAAAGCCGTGATCCTAACACAGGTGACCACTGCGAACGCCTCATGGCTCACGGTCGAGCCTTTGGGGAGTTTCTCGGACTATCCCGTATCGAAATCCGCGATCTTATGTGGGGCGGCTATCTACATGACATTGGCAAGGTCGGCATTCCTGATGCTGTTTTGCTGAAACCAGGTAAATTTACGCCCGAAGAATGGACAGTCATGCAGCAGCACGTGCTGATTGGCGTGAAGATTTGCCAACCACTGCGAACCATGCGCGGCGTGTTGCCAATTATTCGTCATCACCACGAGCGCTGGGACGGAACGGGCTACCCAGACAATCTTTTAGGAGAGCAAATTCCGGTTTTAGCTCAGATCTTTCAAATCATTGATATCTACGACGCTCTGACCAGTGAACGTCCTTACAAGAAAGCCTTTACTCCGATCGAAGCACTTGCCATTTTGCAAGAAGAAACCGCAAAAGGCTGGCGCAATCCGAAATTGGTGCATCAGTTTGAAGAATTTATTCATGCCCTCCAAACAGAACCAACCGAATTAGCGCTGGCATTAGCGTCTTTGCCTCAAACTGCTTAATCGCTGCTGATTCCTACGCTACCAGGAATGAATGGTATTCTGTAGAGCGTGAAATGGTGGAGAGACAGACGCGAACGATCGCACTCCTCTCAATTGCAACTATAGGTAGCGCAGACAACAATGGTAGCAGTTGCAATTTTGGCTGCTGGACGCGGCACACGGATGAAATCCGACTTACCCAAAGTGCTCCATCAGTTGGGCGGAAAGTCCCTGGTCAAGTGGGTACTTGGTAGTTTGTCAGACGTTGAAATAACTAGACGGTTGGTGATTGTGGGCTACCGGGGTGAACTGATCACACAAGCGCTTACTGAGAGCGAGGATGGCTCAACGAACATTGAGTTTGTCGAGCAGACAGTACAACTGGGCACCGGACATGCTGTGCAGCAGTTACTGTCGCCTTTGAAGGACTTTCAAGGTGATTTGCTTATCTTAAATGGCGATGTGCCGTTATTGCGTCCTCAAACGTTAAAGCACCTCCTGCAAACTCATCGAGAACACCATAATGCAGCGACGATCTTGACCGCTCAGCTACCCAACCCTAAAGGCTATGGGCGGGTGTTTTGCAATAGCCAAAATGTGTTGCAGCAAATCGTGGAAGACCGAGACTGTACGCCTGCACAAAAGCAGAACCGCCGGATTAATGCTGGCGTTTATTGCTTCCGTTGGGCTGATTTAGCAGAAGCGCTTCCCAAGCTAACGGCTAACAATGATCAGAAAGAATATTACCTGACAGATGCCGTCAACTTCCTCGATCCAGTGATGGCTGTTGATGTAGAGGACTATCAGGAGATTCTAGGCATCAACGATCGCAAACAGCTTGCTACCGCCTATGACATTTTGCAAACGCGCATTAAGGATGACTGGATGGCAGCGGGCGTGACGTTCATTGACCCAGACAGCATTACGATCGACGATACCGTGACGCTAGAAGCGGATGTCGTGATCGAGCCACAAACCCATCTACGTGGTAGAACGACCATCCAGGCTGGCAGTCGCATTGGTCCTGGTAGCTTGATTGAGAATAGCCAGATCGGTAAGCAGGTGACGGTGCTGTACTCAGTTATTACTGACAGCATAGTGGCAGCAAACACTCGCATTGGTCCCTACGCGCATTTGCGGGGGCAAGTGGAAACAGGCTCTGGTTGTCGTATTGGTAATTTTGTGGAATTAAAGAACACAAAGCTAGGCGATCGCACCAACATCGCGCACTTATCGTATCTCGGTGATACGACTGCCGGGAGTCAGGTTAACGTGGGCGCGGGCACGATTACAGCCAACTATGATGGCGTGAAAAAGCACCGGACACAGCTTGGCGATCGTACCAAAACAGGCGCTAACAGCGTTTTAGTGGCACCCATTACGATCGGCGAAAATGTTAACATCGCCGCTGGCTCAACGGTGACTGAAGATGTACCCAACGATTGTCTGGTAATTGCCCGCGCTCGTCAGGTTATCAAACCAGGCTGGCAGCTTAAAGCTAAGTCTGATGGGCAGCCAAGCTCCTGATTCCCTACAGTTCCCTTGGCTGCTACAGTTCGATCGCGGCACAGTGTCAACGCGGTTCCAAAATTGGTTGGATGATGTAAGCCATGACACGATCGCACCATTACACGATCGTATTGTCGATATAGCACCAACGCCAATCTTCGCCACGCTCTAGCGACTTGACGATCGGATGCTTGGTCGCATGAAAATGCTTAGTGGCGTGTTTGTTTTTCGACGAATCGCAGCAGCCAACATGTCCGCAGGTTTGGCAGAGGCGTAGATGAACCCAGCGATCGCCCATTGTCAGACATTCTTCACAGCCATCAGCGCTCGGTGTCACTGGATGGATTTGGTCAAGATGCGTGCAGGGTGTACTCATGGTTATTTCGCGTTAGTTTTGCTAGCTAAATTGGTGGGTAGTCGCACTTGAAAGCGAGTGTTTCCAGGCTTGGACTCAACGCTGATTTTACCCTTATGCTGTCCGATGACAATGCGACGAGCGATGTCCAGTCCTAATCCAGTGCCTTTGCCGACTTCTTTGGTGGTAAAAAACTGGTCGAAGATCCGCGATTGTACCTCAGGTAGAATACCAGCACCGTCATCAGCAATTTCTACCAGGATGTACTCCCCTTCCAGTGAGGTGCGAATCCACAGATGTCCTTTGCCGTTAGTAGCATCTATGGCATTATCAATCAAATTTGTCCACACCTGATTGAGTTGCGGACCATAAGCACAGATGCGCGGCAGTGCTCCATACTCACGTTCCACTACCACGCCGTACTTCAGTTTGTGTTTTAAGATGGTGAGCGTGTTCTCAATGCCCTCATGCACATCGATCGCTTGCAACGATGCTTGATCCATGTAGGAGTAGTTTTTCATTGCGGTAATTAGCTCTGAAATTCGTGTTGAGCCAAGCTTGATGTCTTCTAACAGCTTGATGCCTGTGAGCGTGGTTTCCAGCCAGGTCAGCACGCAGCCTAAACAATCGGGCGCAACATGAGTGGTTATTTCATCCAACTGCGCTATGTCCAGTCCGGCGGTCACCAACATGGGAGCCAGTTTCCAGGCAGCCGCTACCTCATGCGCTTCTAACCAATCTGTGATGGTATCTTCGGCTTCGCTGTGGGCGATCGTATCGAGTGAAACGGCACGAAGCGCAGAGGTTGTAGTGCGCTCATACAAATCACTTAAAAAGGCGATCTGCTTTTCTGTCATTGGCTGCTGGTGTAGCTTGAGCGCCAGCGATGGTAGCGTTTGTAGAGTGGCTTCCAGATTTTTGACGTTGCTGCGAACGGCAGCGGCAGGATTGTTCAACTCGTGGGCAAGACCTGCCGATAAGGTACCGAGAGAAATTAATTTTGCCTGCTGTTGCGTCACGGTTTCGTGGATTTGCGATCGCTGCACAGCAATTTTAAGAATCCGTCGCATCACATCAGGACACAGCGCCAGCATTTTCCAAAAATCATCCGGCGTGAGCTTATACAACTGCACCTCAGTAAGCGTCCGTCCGCTGGTGGGATATGGCTCATCCAACAGCAAAATCAGTTCGGCAAACACCTCTCCTGCACCCAATGTCATTGCTGGAACAGTCTCTCCACCAACGTTACGAGTCCATTCGGTTTGCCCTTCGAGAATGATGTAGAACCCGTCAGGTGGATCGCCCTGCTTGGCGATCTGAGTTCCGCGATCGAGCTTGATCTCAGTTCCCAATCCCGCGATGCATTGCAACTGCTCATCGCTCAGGTTTGAGAATAGTGGCGATCGACGTAAGGTATCAACTTGCATAAGAGGTGAATAGTGATGCTGCAAAAAATAAATAGTTTGATAAAAAGTGTAGTGCGTTTCACTTCAAGGGTAGTGCTAAACAAGTAAGGATGCGTTGTAATGGTAAACAAAGTACCAAATGGCACCGCATCCGATGACGCTGAACTGCGGCTCAAGCGAGTTGATGGGGCGGCATGCGTCTTGGTCAACCGAGATCAGGCGTGGCTGATGTTCTTGCGATCGGAGGGTGATGCTGGCTTTAGTTCTCGTAACCCTGACGCTACCAGGTTGCCGGATGCTAAAGTGGCGTTCTTCTTAAGCAACGGGCAGCGGAACGAGTATTCTGTTCAGTGTGCCTTGCCAAGCACTACAGTCAATCACCGTAGTCTACAAGGATGCCTAGCTGTAGGATCAGGAGCGCGACAAGAGCGAACCAGGCAAAGCGGGTGTTCCGTACCCGAAGGGGCGCGCTGTTTTGCCAGCCTGCAATATACAGAACGATCGCCGCGAACCACCCAATGATCAAGCTGAAGAATCCGGGTGTACCGTAGATCAAACTCTTAGTGAGTCCAAGATGCAGTCCGGCAGGTGTCATTCCCAAAATGACCAGATAAAATGTCAGCGCTGCACTTAACACCAGGCAAACCAGAAAGCCGAGACCCGAAAGCATACGAATCATTCCACACAGGTTTGCCGATCTTTGCGATCATCACGATAGGGATACTACAAGGTAGTGTCAATCGCGTCGCTCCAGATCCTTGATGCTGCCACGGGCAAATTGCTGTGATAAACAACAACACCGTTCAACGACCTGACCACGTCGCATCACGCACAGCGATCGACACGTTTTTCTTGAAACATCGTGGCTAATGCCCCTGGGTAACAACTCCTTTTGGGATAGCGGGCAGTCAACGGTAATTGCTTACGATCTTGACATCGGTTGACCAAGCCGCAGTTTCGTCACGCAAAGTTTCGATATCTCCAAAGCATCTGCCACTGACACACTGCTGGGTAAGCGCACTGAGTTCATTTTCGGACATGTTGAGCCAACTGCATATCATCGCCAAATCACTCCCGAACAGATTCGGCAAGTGTTACCAGCGCATAGCGAAGGCAGTAGACTCAGAGGCATGAGCTGCACTAGTGGGCTTGCCTACAATACGGTTGTGAGCCTTGTCCGGACAGGGAGCCAACAAGCTCAATCGGTGCATAATGCGGCAGTGCAAGCCGTGCAAACCGAGGTAGTCAGTGCGGATGCATTGTGGTCTTTTGTGCAAAAAAACAAAAGCAGTGTTTCCCCGGTGCATTAGCGGTCGGTGACTGCTGGATTGGTGTGAGCTTGGCGGATTTGAGTGGATTGATTCTAGCGGCAAGCGTGGGAAACCATACCGATGAGCTGATTGCAGCGTTGGTCGTTAGCAGTGAGGGAAAAACGGACTGTAAGCAATGGAACAGCGATGACTGGGGCGGCTACGAGCGAATCTTGCCCCCCGAGATCCTCCACTCTATTGGCAAGGACAAGACACAACGATTGGAGCGCACTAATGGCATTGTTCGGCAGCAAACTGGATGCTGGCATCGACGACAGAACAAGTTTGGCAAAGTCTGGTAACAAACGAAGGTAACAACCCGATTGGTCGTGAGCTACTTCAACTGGATTTGGCAGCATAGTCGGTTTAAGACAACAGCAGCCCAACGAGCCAGGTTAGCAGTACAGCCCTGGACTTGGCATGACCTTTTAACCTATCCCACGATTGTCTGATGCACAACCGATTTGCCAACCCTAAGTTCTAGTCGTGACGCTGCACTAGGCTGGTAAGTAGCCAGGTGGCATTAAAATTGAGACAAGGTCGCTTCGATTTAGCCATTCACTGGGTCGTGATCGGGCTAGGAACGATCGGGATAGGTAGCTTGTTGCCATATGCCTGTTCCAGTTGAGCAGGTGTGAGCGCTTGAATCAGGTCTAACTGCAACGGTTCGCGGCTGATGGTTTTAGCGTAGGCAGCACTCAAGTACGGCAGGTTGTTTGATTGCTGTGGCGAGTCGCTTAAGTAGGTTTTGAAAAAGGCAACACTCATTGCTTGCAGGTAGCTGCGTCCAACATCCAACCCTACGCCCACAATGCTTTTGGGAAAGCCCGAAACATGGGCATCTTCACTGGTCGAGAAGTGAGTGCCAGGTCGCATGACGAGCAGATATTTCTGTGGGGTTTTGAGCCAGAGAAAGGGATGAATCTGGTCTCGCACAGGCGACGAAAACGCATCCTGGCTGCCTGCAACAATTATGGTCGGCACCATGATTTTGCTTATGCTTTCGGGACCAAAAATACTGCTTGTCAGCGGATAGGCAGCCAGCACTGCTTTGATGCGACGATCGCCCAAAGCAGCATTCTGTCTAGCAGCAGTCTGAGCGCGACACTGTACCAAAAATGAGGTGCTCAACGACAACCGATCGTCATTGCAATCGTGACGCAGGCGATCGATATTAATCGGTGCACCCGCTACTGAGAGCGCCGTTGTGCCACCCAGAGAATTGCCTACTACGCCTACTTGCTTTAAGTTCAGCCTGCCCTTGAGTTCAGGTTTCTGGAGCACCAACTTCTCCAGTTCGTTGAGCATAAACGTGATATCGAGCGATCGGCTGATGTATTCTTGGGGTGCGACTAGAGAGTCAAACCTACCGCTCAGGAAAAGCGTGCGGTACTGCAAATCACTACCCAGATGCTGAGGTGCGGCAACCGCGATGCCATGCGAGGCGAGATGGTTTGCCAGATAGGTGTAAGCATCTCGATTGGCACCAAAGCCGTGGGAAAACACAACTAACGGCACCGCTTGCTTTGATCCTTCTGGCAAATACAAATCTATAGGTAAGGTATAGCCTTTTACCAGACCTGCTTGAGTGGGACGGTAGGAATCAATTTTGAACATAAGCGATCGCCGCTCCACCTTGAACGCACCGGGTCGGCGCAAATCTGGCAGTTTAGCAAAACTAGCTTTAGACGATGCGGCTGCTTCCTTTTGGGATTCTTGCATCACTGCTTTGACTGCCGCATCTCGATAATTCGTCAGCGTTGCGATTTCGGTTGCCAGCTTGATGGTATAGACCACATCAACATTGACCACTTCACCCGGAAACTGCCGCAGCACATTCAGTAACGTCAATCCCTCTCCTGTGGCAGCCGCCCGAATAACAGCAGCCCGCACAGCAGGTACGTCTTCTTTGCCAGAGGGCGATCGCAGTGCTTTGCTGATGTTCTTTAAGAGTGGTTCTGTCAGCGGAATCGACATCAACCGTCCAAATTCGACAGGATTTCCAGTCGGGAAGCGTTGTAGCAAGAGTCCTTGTAGTTGAGTCAGTGTCGGTTTACCCAACGCTGCTGCTAACGGTGCAAACTCTGGACTGATGTCACCCGTTTTGGCAAATTGAGCCAACACACTAACTGGTACTGATAGAGTCTGTTCACCCACTGAGGCAATGATGCGCTCTGCCCCCAGGCTCGGCACCTGAAGTAAACTTGCACCGCCTATACCAAGAAGACTCAGACATAAAAAATGTGCGACCTGCTTGCCTACCCGATTCGCCATGATTTTCGCCGCACTATGTAATTTCTCACGGATGAGTATAGGGCAGGAGACACGCGATCGCCACTTAGTAGCGCCAGATCAGCCACAGAGCCTAGATTTGTCCCTAATCCCGGCTCCAGCCTCACACCTATGCCGCTCGATCGCAAAGTGCAATGGTAAGCACTGCTGACGCTGCCAGTGCCGCTACCGTCCGAATGTGATTCCAGGTTGTCCAATGAGTCAGGTAGTGAGACCACAGGCTTGCCCCGTCAGCACTGTCTGGTTTGACGGTTGCCAACGCATCATTGAGCGGCACATTGAAGGCGATCGTCACTATTACTGTGCCGATGAGATACAGCAGGCTACCAACCAGCAGGTAGACGGCACCAGGTTGATGCCACGTGAAAAAAGAAGAGACTGCTAAAAGAAGACACAGCGCAGCCGTACCAAACAGCACCAACATAAACAATAGATTAATCGCTGTGATATTAATGGCTTGCATAGCGCCAATGCCCTGTTTGGGTTCAAGTCGAGCAAGAGCATTCATCACAAACGTTGAGAACGCAAAGAAAACGCCTGCTACCAGTCCGCAGCCCAGTGCCGCGAGAAGCTTCAACGCAAAATAGGGCTGTTGAGTCATCAGATGTTGCAGCATCGGCTTACATGTTCACTAATTGAGCAACTTTGGTACGAGCAGAGGCGATCGATTGCGCCAAACTTGCACCACCAAACTCATCATTCTCAACAGAAATAAAGGTGATATCAGTGATGCCCATAAACCCAAAAATCAGGCTTAAATACGGGTCTTGATAGTTCATCTTTTCGTTACGCTCTCCTACTCCAAAGCCAGAATCACCACGCGCTGTGATGATCACCATCTTCTTACCCAATACGAGTGGTTTGTACCGATTGGTGGTTGCAACCGGATCAAAGTCAAACGTTCGCCCCGGACGCACAATCTGATCGATGTACGCTTTAAAGGTACTGGGAACGCTGAAATTGTACATAGGAACGCCGATGACGTAGACATCCGCCGCTAAGAACTCGTCTATCAAACGATCGCTCACACGAATCGCTTCCTGAAGCTGAGGGGTACGTTGCTCTAGCGGTGTGTAAGCTGCTGCAATCCACGGTTCATCGACATGAGGTACGGGATGGCGACCAACATCTCGATAAGTCACGAGATCCGCCGGATGCGCCTGCTTCCAGGACTCGACGAATTCTCTGGTCAGTCTGCGAGAGTGCGAGCCTCGTTCCGAGGGGCTTTGCCAACGTTCACCACGTGGACTGGAATCAATATGCAATAGATGTGCCATACAGCCTCTTCAACAATGACCCTTTCAGCATAGGTAAATGCCTTATAGCCAGCTATCTAATTCCTGTGCCACTATCACAATCTTGCGGTTATTTTTCAGGCTGCTTACTAGGAGTGACGCAAAATGCCTACAATCAGAACCAGGCGAACTGGTTTGCACGATGAAGACTCCTGCTACCCATCAGACTGAAACTACCTGCTTGCCCATCCTGTCTAGTCAAAATCAGGGTTGGGAGAATATTCTGGTCGAGCGCTTTCAGTATCCACCGGGTGAGGGAAACTGTCATTACAGTGATGAACATGCCATTTGTTTATCGCTTGCATCGCGCCCTGTTCGCTTGATGCAAATCAGGGGCGGCAAAACCTATGCAGGGCTGTATGGGAAAGGTGATCTTTCGATCACGCCTGCCAAGATGCCGTTTTTTGCCCGTTGGGATGGCGATGACGACTACTTGCAAATTCGCCTTGCGTCTCGCTTTATCCAAAGCGTTGCGAGAGAAACCCTTGCGATCAATTCTGACCAGCTTGAATTAGTGCCTGAATTTCGGACTCGTGATCCACAGATTGAAGCGATCGGTCTCATGCTGCTGGCTGAACTCAAACAGGAAAACTTGGGCGGCAGGCTGTACATTGAGTCGCTAGCAAATGTGTTGGCAGTGCATTTACTCAGACAGTACGCGGCTGTTAAACCTCACCTTGCCATTTACGAGGGTGGCTTACCTGAGCGTCAACTGCTGCAAGTGTTGGACTACATGAATGACCGTCTGGATCAACCGATCAAACTTGCGGATTTGGCTCAATTGTTGGGTATGAGTCAATTTCATTTCAGCCATGCGTTCAAACAGGCGATCGGCACTGCTCCCTATCAATATCTGCTTCAGCAACGGATTGAACGGGCAAAACAGCTATTGAAGCAAACAGACCGATCGATTATGGACATTGCTTTTTTGTGTGGATTCAATAGCCATAGTCATTTAAGCAAGCAGTTTCGGCAAGGTACGGGCGTGACACCGACTGCTTACAGAAGTCAGTTGTAGAAGCAGGTTTGGGCGGTATGTGATTGGTGCTGTTGTTTCATGGCAAGACCCGCCCCTACGACTACCTGAGAGGCACCTTGCTGAACGCGTCAAGCGTCACAGGGCAGGGGTTTGCAAAAACTTCACAAACCAATCAAGTTTGCGTGGTTTGACGATGGCTTTCCGAAATAGTCCTCAGCGTGTGTGAAGTCAGCGGCAACAAATTTTCAGGGATCTACTCATCGCGTTTGTTGCGTTTGTCTGTTAGCACTGAGTCACCATCAAATCGGGAGGAACCCCTGCATGACCAGCGATCATCTAGTGCGTCTGGATCGTCGATCGCACTCCCCTGGCAACCTGGAACAAGCAGGCACGATCGCCCTGCTGTTAAGTTGGCTGCTGCTCCATAAAACGACGTTGAGTTGGCTTGTCCACACAGTTCAAGAGATTTCACTGTTTAACCAAATTATTTTACTGGCTGGAGTCGTACTCCTGCTGTTTCAAGGAGTCCGCCATCGGCAGCAGTTCCGCTTCTCAGCAGTGCCTGTTTGGGGTTGGAGTCCGCTGCTTCTACTCATAGGTGGTGCCATTGGCACGATCGCTGCTCAGTGGCTACTCATGCTCGATCAAGTGCCCGTTGTATTCGCGCTACTGGGCACGTATGGCTTACTGGGGCTGTTTCTGGAGTCGGCTGTTTGGCGAAAAGGCTTGCCGCTGGGAGCAGCGATCGCGCTCATTGTGCCGTTTGGGGTGCAATACAGCACGGGGTTGGGGTTTCCTACTCGCATTTTGACTGCCCACGTTGTTGAGTTTCTGCTGAGAACCTGGCACGTTGCTGCGCTGTCCTCTGAGGACATTATTGTGCTCGATACGGGCGTTGCTCAGATCGATTTACCCTGTAGCGGGCTGAAAAGTTTGTGGACAGGGACGCTGTTTTTGTTGGTGACAACCTGGCTGGAACGACGACAGTTTGGACTACGTTGGCTCGTTGTGTTTGTGGTCAACCTGGGGCTTCTGGCGATCGCCAACGTCGCTCGCGTCCTGATGCTGGTGCTGGTGACGCACTGGCACCAGACTGCTCTAGCAGAAATACTGCATGTGCCGCTGGGAGTCATGACGTTTGTTGCCGCCTGTGGGTTTACGTTGCTCCTGCTGCGCTGGGTACCTCGATCGATCGCGTCCCTCCAGAGCGATCGTGAGCATACCAACGTGCGTTCAAACGCTAAACTCCCCTTTCTGCTTGCCGCTTGTCTACTGGCATTCACGCTGATACCTCATCCCCCTGCTCCTGCGGCTCCGCCCGATGTGACGAAGTTGCACTGGACGATCGCCGCCCAGACTGAAACAATTCCACTGACACCTACTGAGCAAAACTTTTTTGCCAGTTATCCCGGTGTCGTCGCGCACAAACAGCGCTTCGCGTATGAGGGACTTACTGGATCGGTTTTGTTGGTCACCAGTACCAGTTTGCAGGCGCATCACGCTCCCGAACTCTGCTTGATTGGTAGCGGCTTTCACCTGGATCACATTGCTCCACAGCAGTTTACAGCGGGACCATTAGCACGCTGGCTGTCGTTAGATGATCAAACCCAAACGGCTGTCTACTGGTTTCAAGCACCGCATCAAACAACGGGAGATTTTCTGACTCGGTTTTGGCAAGAAGCCTCACGGCATGAGTCGTCCTGGACGCTGGTTTCGATCTTGCTGGATGAATACCACACCCCTGATAATCCAACGCTGCAAGTGTTGGTCACAGACATCTATCGATCGCTCGGTCAGATTCTGCAAAAAGCCTGAGTTCTTTAGCTAAGCTGCCTATCTTCAACGCCATGAAAAACCTCTTTACCGCTTTTTTCTGGATCTTCAACATGACGCTGCTGGCGATCGTGTACCTGGGCGTGTTGCCCTTTATGGGCTTAGCGCTCCTGAGCGATGCGGCTACCGGGCAGGTGCCACTCAACTTTCTGGTGACGTTCGTGGGCTTAATCGGTGTGCCGACTGCCTGTACCATTACGGGCTTCCGTACCAAAGTGCAGCAACCGATGACGCTGGTTGAGCTGTTTTATGGCATTGAAGCACCGCTGTTAGTCGTTTGTATGGCGCGGTTTTTCTGGTTGCACGATCTCACCCCGCTCACGACAGGTCTGCTACTGACGCTGCTGTTAGGCGCGATCGCCACAGGACACTGGCTGCTGAGTCGGCGGGAGAATGTGATGCGAGCGAGCCTCTGGCATCTGGCAGGACAGGTGCTGGTGTTAGCGATCGCGCTCTATCTCACAGCAATCCTTGCCTTTTACGTGCCGCCAACGTTCGCGGTCATAGTAGTAGCATTGCCAACCCTGCTGCCCTTTGCGTTTGTACTGCTGCCTTTGTCCATTCTGATCGGTGGCTTATGTACGCTGCCGCTTGGCATGGTGGTGATGTATGGGCGATCGCTGTACGGCACCGTGCAGCAACTGGGCACTCGCTATGGCGAACGTCAGGTAAAGGCGTTTACGGGAGTCGTTTTAGCAGGCGGGTTAGGAGCCTTTCTGCTGTTGCAGCAGCAGCCTCAAATTGCCGCCTTTCGCCTGCTAAACCCTGCACCGCAAAGCGATCAGCAGCGGCAAGCAGTGCTGCAACAGTCGAACACGATTCGCAGCGGTTTGCTGAATGCCTACCTGTCTCGGTATCGCTACCCGCGATCGAACAACACTGGTATGCAGGAGTTCTACCAAAATACACTTTACGTTCCAGACAGCTTCGCGCAGACAGTTCAATCTAGTTTCAATGCTCTGACGGCTCCATTTACCTACCAGGGCGCCGAGACAGACATCGACAAAGCGTCTCAGCTCTACACTCAGTTTTTTGATGCGCCGATTTTGCGAAGCGAACGTGCCACTATCCAAACCGCTTTACAGTCCACATTTAACCGGGGCGAGGCAAAAGCAGGATTGGATGACATCAATCAGAAACGAGTGTGGCTGGAGTCACAGAACATCACTGTCACGCCGCAGGGCGATTGGGCAGAGGTCGAAATCTCTGAGGTGTACCAAAACAAGACAGCCCTGCCGGAGGAAGTCCTTTACTACTTCTCACTGCCGGAAAGCGCTGCTGTTACAGGTTTATGGCTCAGCGATGAGGCGAAAGTGCCCAAGAAGTACCCGTTTGCGATCGCCCCACGTGGAGCCGCCCAACAGGTGTATACCAACCAGGTGCAGCGGAGCGTTGATCCAGCCCTCTTGGAACAGGTTGGTCCCCAGCAGTATCGTCTGCGGGCATTTCCAGTGCCGGGTATGTCGGTCATCCCTGGTTCGCAGGAGCCACCGAAGCTATACCTTTGGCTGCAATACAACGTGCTGAAGCAACCATCGGGTTGGCAGTTACCCACGCTGCGAGAACAGCGCAACGTCTTCTGGACGGGCGCAACCAAGCGGATAGTCAATGGCAAGACGGTTGCTGCCTCCGATCAGTGGCTGCCAGCAACGCTTCCGGCTGAGAACACACTGCCTACTTCGCATGAGATGACCCTCCCGTGGGGTGCCCATGTGCTGGCAACGCCCGTCGCTCAAACCGACTACCAGTTACCGCAGGGTAAGCGCTTTGCAGTGATTCTCGATCGATCTCGCAGCATGGAGGCACATCGACAGGAGGTAACAGAAAGTTTCCGCTGGCTGCAAGACAAGATTCTGCCGCAAAATAGTGCGGATTTATATCTCACGGCGATCGCCCCCGCCCAAACCCAACGCCTTGAGAACTTGCAGCAGAGCAATTTTGATCCATCAAATACTGTTTACTACGGCATAGTGCAGCCCAAGGAGATGCTGACGCAATTCCAGCAGTTGCGCGGCGATCGCTCCTACGATGCCATTCTCGTCATCACTGATGCTGGCAGCTACGAACTCAACAATGACACCAAACTCTCAGGGACATTGCCAGCCCCAGTATGGTTTGTGCATCTGGGTGGTCTGGCATTCGCGTATGATGACGCGACGTTGAAGGCAATACAGGAAAGCGACGGTGGTGTGGCAACCCAGATGCAAACCGTAATGCAGCGGCTTGCAACCCAACCATCCCGTGGCGCAGGCACTTCGTTTCTAAATCTGGTGGATGGCTATGCCTGGTTTCTGACTAAGAATGGTGCTGGGTCTGCGAATGAGGCATTTGGTGCTTTGGCGGCTCGTCAGTGGACGACTCATCTCAGCCGCTACTTGCAACCGAATAAGCTAACCGAGTTAGATGCAATTCACGCGGCTGCCAAGCAATACGGTATTGTGACACCCTACTCATCCATGCTGGTGCTGGTGAATGACCAACAGCGCAACGAGTTGAAACGGGCGGAACAGCAGTCCGATCGCTTCAACCGAGAGGTCGAAGACTCACAGCTACCCCAGCCCAAACCGAACGTTAGCGCTGTGCCTGAACCTGCTGAGTGGCTGTTGCTTCTAGTTGGTGCGGGACTGCTCTGGGGTTACAGACAGGTTAAATGTAGCCAGGGCGATTTTCAGAAAATTAACCTGGTAACCCTGGTGACGCAGAAACCTTTTTTGAGTCTCATAATGGGCAGCCTGGAGGATCAAAATGGCGGCTGAAACCCACTGCCCTCCTTACCCAGTCTTTAGTGAGGCAGGCGTTTGGTAGTGAGAAGCACGGTTTGGCATTAAACCATCTACCAAGATAGGGAGTCCTGACGTGATTAGCAGTGCTTTATGAGCTTTCTGACCAGCGCTACCGATGTTGCGATCGAAAAAAATCTCAAGCAATTTTTGTTCATTCTGCTGGTTGCTCTGAGTGCTGCGGGTCTACCCAAGATTTTTTCGTCGCTGCGGCAGGTGCCCTACACGCTGCTGCTGGTGATGGTCGGTTTAGGGTTAGCGCTGGTAGATGTGCGACTGCTAGATTTGTCCCCGGGGATGATTCTGATGATTTTTCTGCCGCCGCTCTTGTTTGAAGCGGCGTGGAACATGAAATGGTCGAAGCTAAAGGAAGAGCTACTGCCGAGCGGTCTTTATGCAGTGGGTGGAGTCGTGCTGTCGATCGCCACTGTGGGATGGGCACTCCACGCCTTCGCGCATGTTCCCTGGATGACGGCATTGCTTGTGGGTGCGTGTCTTTCAGCCACCGATTCTGCGGCGGTCATTGGGCTGTTTCGTGAAGTGGGAGCCGGAAAACGTTTGACCACGCTGCTTGAAGGCGAGAGCTTATTTAACGATGGCGCGGCAGTAGTTGCGTTTGGCGTTCTGGTAGAACTGGCAGTTAATCCACAGCCTGTACAAGTTTCTACTACAGTGTTGCGCTTTCTAGTTGTGACAGGTATTGGATTGGGTATTGGTGGACTCATCGGCGTTTGTGTTGCTTTTTTGACGCAGCGATATGAGTTGTCCTGGGTGGAGCAATCGCTGACGCTCGTCACGGCTTATGGCACCTATTTACTGGTCGAAGAACTGGGTGGTTCTGGAGTGATTGGCGTAGTGACAACTGGTTTAGTGATTGGCAATTTCAGCGCTAAAACGGGTGTTGTACCTGTGAAGCGATCGACCATGATTGAATTTTGGGAATTCGCCGTCTTTTTTGTGAATTCCATCTTATTTCTGCTGCTCGGTGATCAAATTCACTTGCCGAATCTGGTGCGCAACATTGGTACTACCAGCATTGCGATCGCGGCGATCGTCCTGTCACGTGCTATCACTATCTACGGCTTTAGTGCGCTCACCAATGGGCTTGCCAAAACCGACATTCCCTGGCGTGAACAAACCGTTTTGTGGTGGTCAGGATTGCGCGGCTCCGTCTCGATCTCGCTGGCACTGAGTATCCCGATCGTGGTGATGGGGCGTGAAGAGATTATTGCCAATTCCTTTGGTGTCGTGTGGTTTACGCTATTGGTACAGGGATTGACTGTAAAACTACTGTTAGGCAGTTTGAAGCTCTTAGAAGATCAATCGCTGCAACAACAATATTTAGCGCTCATTGCTCGTCGTGATGCCTTGTGTCAGGTGGCGACCCATCTAACGCAAATAAGCGATCAGCTAACGATTAGTTCTACGCTACAAGCATCGCAACAAGCTTTTGTACAGCAACAACTTCAACAACTCCACATTGATATTCAGCAGATGCAAGAACAGCATCCGCAACTGCAAGCCTTTAGCGTGCAACAACATCAAAAAGAACTGTTGGCGATCGAAGCCAATATTTACACCAAGTTCGTCCAGTCTGGCTTGTTAAAAGCCTCGCCAATCCCCATCATGCAAAAAGCGTTTGACCCTTAATCCATAGACCGAGCTTGGTTTCTGGTAAGGGTAGAGGCAATTAAGTTAGTCCTAATGCTTTACCAACGCTGTGGGTCAACCAGTACGCGTAGAGCGATCGCATTGATCGTTTGTAGCGTGAATTACATCACGCACCGACTCAGCTCACTATCTTGTATGGCATGTATGGGTCTGCGTACTGCATACAAACTTTAGCCTTCTTAGTTTGTTGTTCGCTAGGGCATCGAGCGATGGTGCGCAAGTCCGTTCGTTTACCAGTGTGAGGAGTCATGTTCAAAGCAGCGATCGTGCAACGTCTTTTACTAGCAGCGCCCTTAACGTTGAGTTTGCTTGCCCAAGCGTCATTGACGGTAGTTGCCGAAACTGCACCGCAGCAGACGCTTCCTAAACCAGATGCTGTACAACCGACAAATTTAGTGGCAGCGCCTTCAGAGACAGAGCAAAGCAGACCAACGACAGCGCCAATCTCATTGGGACAAGTCTCATTGGAACAGGCAAGCTCGTATACTCAAATGCCTCCCATGATTCCGGTCATGGAGCAAGCGACACAAGTGACATCCGTTTCACAGTTAGGTGATGTCAAACCGACTGATTGGGCTTTTCAGGCGCTGCAATCGCTGGTAGAACGGTATGGCTGCATCGTTGGCTATCCTGATCGCACCTATCGCGGCGATCGTGCGCTCACTCGGTATGAATTTGCCGCAGGGTTGAATGCATGTCTCGATCGGGTGAACGAATTGATTACTGCCGGAACAGCCGATCTGGTAAAAAAAGAGGATCTGGTCGCACTGCAAAAGCTACAGGAAGAGTTTGCGGCAGAACTGGCAACGCTGCGCGGTCGAGTAGCGACGTTGGAAACACGCACCATCACGTTGGAAAAACAGCAGTTTTCCACTACAACGAAGCTGAATGGGTTGGTGTGGTTTAACTTAACTGGAGCGTTTTCAGACCGTTCCGTTACGGCTGAACGGCGCTTTGCCAACAATGCGTTTGCTGCGCCCACTCGCAACCCGGTGACATTGGTGCCGTCACGAGTACAGCGCGAGGAGCCAGAAGTCACGTTGAGCTACTATTCGTTTCTCACGCTCACTACCTCCTTTAGTGGCAAAGATTCGCTCATCACTCAATTAGCTGTAGGCAACGGCAACTCTCCTGCCAACGAATTCGTTTCAGCAGGTTTCTTCAACTCCTGGGGCACTCCTTTTCTGGATCAAACAGGTACTCTGACAGCCGGGTCAGTAGTGGTGCGTGAGTTGTCTTATGCTTTTCCGGTTGGTCAGAGCGTGCGCGTTATTGTCGGTCCTCGTATCAACTTTTACCGTTACTTTGATCAAAACCGCTTTACGTTCTTTCTCACTGGAGCGACCAGCTACAACTCAAATGGCAGCACCCTTTCTAACGCCGTCGATCGTGGGTCTGGAGCCGTCATCGTCTGGAATCTCAACCCACAGTTGCGCTTTACAGCCGCATACCTGGCTGAGAACACTGAATTTTTGAGTCCCTCTGGTGGCTTCAATACGTCCAGTGATCCCTCGGCTGGCTTGTTTAACAGCACCAACACGATTACGGGTGAGCTTGCCTTTTCACCCAGCAAAAACTTTAATCTACGGCTGCTCTACACCCGTTCTAACATCAAGGCATACAACGGCTTTATTGGTGGGTCGGTTGGGGAACCGCTGCCCTATGGCTACGCTGACGATGGCTTTGGTGGACGAGTGAATGATGCCAATGCGGACGCGGTTGTGCTTAATTTTGACTGGCTGATCACTCCAGGTTTTGGCATCTTTGGGCGCTATTCCTACGGCAGTACCGAAATTGATCCGGTGAATGCGGCGCGATCGGGCGGTGATGTCGATGTGCAGTCGATTCAATTTGGCTTCGGCTTTCCCGACTTGGGCAAAAAAGGAGCGCTAGGTGTGCTTTCGTTTCTGGTGCCCCACGATTATCTAAGCGGACAGCGCTTTTTGCTAGCTGGCGGTGGCGATGGTAGCACGCAATATGAGCTAGAAGCCTCCTACTATTACCCGTTGACGAACAATATTGCGATCGTCCCTGCCTTTTACGCCATCTGGAACCCGAATAGTTTTAGCAGCAACCCGACTGTGTTTGTTGGCAATCTTCGTGCCCAGTTTAGCTTTTAGCTAGAAAGCGTAAAGCCGCAACTCGTCTCGCAAAGAGGCATATCGGAGCGGGAAATAGACCCATCACAAAGCAAAAGTGTTAAAAGCACTACTCCTTAAGTGCCAGAGACATGGGCAAGATAGCAAGCAACCTTACTGTAGAGGGAGGAGTTTGTAGCACCATACACACTAATCTGTCACTAGACTGACTATCGTATACGGTATACAAGAATTTGTGAGCAGCACAGAGATTGCATCAGTCAAGGTGATCACTAGTTGGCTTTGAGCAACGTTAGGGAAGTTTAAGGGGGCGATCGTAAAAACATGGCACAGCGAGAAGAGAGTAGTACTTTGCGGGAATCTGGTTTAGCTGAGGCTGAAGGTTTTCCAGATCTAGGGGCAACCAGTTCGGAACTGATCTATGGGCTATATGACAGACCACCCGTGGTCGAGTCGTTTTTTGTCGCTGTGCAGCACGTTTTAGCCGCGTTTGTCGGCATTGTGACACCGCCGCTGATCATTTGTACCAGCCTGGGGCTTGATGCGGCTAACACCAGTTTCATCATCAGTATGTCGCTGCTTGCCTCTGGTATTTGCACCTTTATTCAATGCAAAACGTTTGGTCCTGTCGGCTCAGGTTTACTCAGCTTGCAGGGCACTAGTTTTGCCTTTCTGGGTGCCATTTTGGGCGTAGGAGGCACGGCGATTCAAGCCGGAAGGACACCCGAACAGGCGCTGTCGCTAATTTTCGGCGTTTGCTTTTTTGGTGCGTTTGCGAATGTGATGTTGAGCCGCTTTTTGCATCTGTTGAGCAAAATCGTCACGCCGATCGTGTCGGGAACGTTGGTCATGCTCATTGGACTGAGTCTGCTCAAAACAGGCATTACCAGTATGGCGGGTGGCACAGCGGCATTAAAGGCGAATACATTTGCCAATGCTCAGAATATGGCACTCGGCTTTGGGGTCTTTTTGATCGTGATCATTTTGACGCTGGCGAAGAATCAATATGTGCGGATGGGCGCGATCGCGATTGGCTTATTCGTGGGTTATGTCGTCTCTGCCTTCATGGGCATGGTTGATTTCAGCATTTTCAGCAAACTCTCGATCGTCAGCTTGCCTGTGCCCTTCCGCTACGGTATGAGTTTTGAGTTCAGTGCCTTGATTCCCTTTCTCATTCTCTATCCGCTGACTGCCATTGAATCGGTGGGTGACATGACTGCCACTTCTATGGTGTCTAAAGAACCCATCACGGGTCCCGTTTATGTTCGCCGGATTAAAGCTGGAGTGCTGGCAGACGGTTTGAACTCGTCTCTAGCAGCATTGCTCAATACCTTTCCCATCACCACCTTCAGCCAAAACACAGGCGTTATCCAAATGACAGGGGTGGGTAGTCGCTATGTGGGCTTTTTTGTGGCAGGCATTCTGGCGCTGCTAGGACTGTTGCCCATTGTCAGCGGTGCGTTTCAGTCCATTCCTCAGCCTGTTCTTGGTGGCGCAACGACGGTCATGTTCGGTTCGATCGCGGTAGCTGGAGTCAAGATTATTGCCTCTGAAACTCTCGATCGTCGTGCCACGATTATCATTGCCGTTTCGTTAGCGCTGGGGTTAGGTGTGGTGTTCGTACCCGAGTTGTTTAACAATCAGCCTGCCCTCATCAAAAATATGTTTGCTTCTGCTACTTCGACCGGTGGTTTAACTGCCATCTTGCTCAGTTGGTTGCTACCCCAGCCCTCAACGCAGACGGATGCCGCCGTGTCAGAAAATGCAGGGGTTGCGGATGTCTAGACACGTTGCCGCCCTGCCAGGTCGTGGTATCGATCGCTCGGTCACATTCCGAAAGTCTGTCCTGATGGCACCAAGCTTTGTTATCAGGGTGAGCAGATTCTTCGATCGTGAACTGTAAACTGGTATCGTGATCAGCATCTGAGTCGCTTGTTAGTCATTGTTATTGGAGAGAGTCATGCTCAAATTTGTTACCCGTAGATTGAGTGCCTTTGTGCTGTCGTTTGTACTGTTGCTGGGCACTGTCATTGGCTACCCCGGTTTTGCAGGAGCGATCGCTCCTGGTGATTCAAGCTTTGTAGTGCTCAGTCAGCCGCAAGTCATCGTCGGCGAGTCTGGCTTGTTAGCAGATGCAGCAGTCGTTGCCGATGATCCGGTTGTGGATCAAGCAGCAGCGGCAAAAGACGCGCAAGTGGCTGAAGACGCAGCAGAAGAGACCGTAAAGGCAGAAGCCAAAAAGCTGAAGGAAGCGGAAAAGGCAGCCGCCAAAAAGGCTAAAGCAGAAGCCAAAGAGGCAGCCAAAAAGTTGAAGGCGGAAGCGAAAGCCGCGAAAGAAGCCGCCAAAGCCGAAGCAAAAGCCGCCAAAGACGCAGCTAAATTAGAGGCAAAAAAGGCGAAAGCAGCCGCTAAAGCAGAAGCAGAAAAGTTGAAGACAACGCCTGAGGCGAGCGCTGCCTCGTAGGTTTCTGCCTTGTCGATCGCTCTTGAGCGCACTCAGTCTGAGTCGTCTACCGCCGTCTCAATGCTATCAGGCGCTATTCATTCTCAAAGCACCCTATTGCCTCTGAGCAAGGAAGAGCAATGACTGTCGTTCCACGTAACGAGCCATCGTTTAGCCTGAGTGCGTTTCTCATCAGCGACGGACCTGCTGGTTTCTTGCTGAGTTGGGTCGCAGGGTTTGTTGACACCTCTGCCTTTATTATTTTATTTGGCATTTTCACTGCCCATGTAACAGGCAACATTGCTTTAGCAGGATCGTCGTTTGTCGCCGCTGATGAAGGCACGACCATTACGCGCCTGTTGATGTTACCAACCTTTATGCTGACTGTGGCGTTAACGTCTCTACTGGCGCGTTACGCCCGTGGTAAGCAGTGGTCTGTATTTGCCGTGCTACTAACGGCAGAAGCGATCGCGCTTAGCATTTTTCTAATCATTGGCACCAATCTTTCACCCGCTTTGCTGCTGGATGTACAGGAAGAATATATTCTGCCGATCGGCATGGCAGGGGTGGTGGCAATGGCAATTCAAAATGCGCTGATGAAAGAGTCAAAAGGCGTGTTCAAGAGCTATATTCCAACCACGGTGATGACGGGCAATACCACGCAACTGACGATCGATCTGGTACAGTTTTTGAGCGCCAAGCTATCACCTCCTAGTGAGTTAACAAAGCTGGAAGCGGCGGAGGCACTAGAGCGGATGGGGCGTTTTGTTCCGGTCATTGCAGGCTTTGCGCTGGGTGGCTTTGCAGCCGCGTTTTTTGTGTTGCTGTCAGAATCCTGGTGGAGTCTGGTCTTTCCATTACTGGTGATTTCTACCCTGGCGATCGCGGCTTACCTGCAGCACGAACCTGCGCCAAGACTGGATCACTGATTGCTGTCAGCTACCATTGTTTTAACAAGTAAGTTTCAATAAGTAAGGAAACCGCCGATGAAACGCCTCTTGATCACGATTGTTGCCTGTGCCATCATGACGCTCAGCCTCGTGGGTGCGGTTGGCGTTGCCCAGATGCAACCTGCTGTAGCAGGGCTGTTGCCACTACTGGGTGCTGAAACAACTGCCTCTCCTGACGCAATCCTTGAGCAAGTCAAAAACCAGATCTTGCCTCAGTTTGAGAGCATTTTAAGCCCTGAACAGCGCGATCGACTTCAGGCTGAGATTGTTGATGAAAAGGTCAGTCTCCGTAAAGCGTTCAAGAAACTGGCGCTGTCCATTGACCAGAAGACGAAGCTTGCTATGGCGTTTAAGTCACTGCCCAAGAAGGACATTCTTGCGACGCTGACACCCGAACAGAAGAAGGGGCTTTTCTCCAAGAAAGACTTCATGCCCACGCCAGAAGCCATTAGCGACAAGATTAATGCCAAGATGAAAATGGCGAAAGAGAAAGGGGCAATGATGCCAACCGCAGAAGAAATTAGCCAGAAAATTAGCGCCAAAATGAAACTGGCGGAAGAGAAGGCAGCCGCCAAAGCAGCGCCTACTCCAGTGGGTGAAAAGGCAACTGAAGCGCTCAACGCGATCGAGAGCAACGTGGCAGAGTAAGGTGCAATGATTGCTTTTCTTCCCATGCGGCTTGCTCATCTAGTCGCACCGCAGCCCATGAACACTGAATTTTCGCCTTTCTTAAAAGCGGTCATTTCGTTTACGCATCCAGTCTTGATGCTGGGTGCTCTGCTGGCAGCCTTTTACGCGTTGTATTTGGGTTTGTTAGTCAGGCGTACCCGCAGTGCTGATGCCGAAACCCGCAAGCAGATGATTAAGGAGAAATACAATCAGCGGCACTTTCAGCTAGGCGCACTGTTGCTGACAGTTTGGGTGATGGGAGCGGTTGGTGGTATGGGTGCAACCTATTTGCTGTACCACAAACTGTTTGTTAGTCCACATTTGCTCGTTGGCTTGAGTACCATCTGCTTTGCGGCACTCGCAGCGATGTTTGTCCCTCTCATGCAGCAGGGTAAGGAATGGGCAAGGCTGCTGCACATCACATTTACAACGTTAGTCCTCGGTTGCTTTCTCGCTCAAACGGTGACAGGGCTACAGATTGTGCAAAAAATGATCGGCGAGATGCTTAAAACTGCCTAACGCGCTGCTATTGAACACTCAGACCTATGGATGAACTCATTCGAGAACCGCTCAATCTTGTGATTCTTTTGCTTGCAATTCTGGTCGCCATTCCACTGTTTGGTTGGCTATTAACGTTGGTGCAAATCACCTTTCGAGCGGCACTTTCGATCGCCGCGATCGGCATCATTGCCTCCCTGATTTTAATTGTTCTTTTTGGCGTGAGTCCCGATCAAATCGTGCATCAGGTGAGCCGTGTACCTCAAACGTTGCGACAAGTCTTGTTTGAAGGCAATGCTCCCTGGAAAAGCGTTTCTCAGGCTTACAGTAAGTGGTAAGTTCTCGTTTCGAGCTGGATGGAGCGATCGCTTCACTAAACGTCATTCTGTTTGAATATTACGAGCGGTCAAACCAGTGTTGCTGTCAACCAGTTCAAACTTGACTCGACTTCCTGGCTTCAGAGTGCGATAGCCCTCACCGGGAATAGCTGTGAAATTAAAGAAAATTTCATCGTCCGTGCCGTCTTTAGCAATAGCGCCGTTGCCTGATTGCAGATCAAACCAGCGTACAATCCCTTGCTCGACGGGTAGCCCATTTGCACCCAGGGTCGGTGCGCCCTCTGCCCATGCCTGCTGGGGAATACGAATCTGTTTCACATCTGGAGTGTTATATGCCTCGTAGCGGTAGTCCGATCGCGTTTCCATCAAGGTACGCAAATCGTGTCGCAGTTCTTCAAGGGTTGGTCTGCCGACAAAAAACCAGCCGTTGTAGATTTTGTAGATGCTGAGGTCAGAACGAAGGACAAACGTATAAGGCTGAGCGCGATCGGCATACTCACCTTCTGTTTCGTCGAGAATGTTAATTTGTTTAATGACTTCTCGCTGTTCATCGGCTAAGAATTGCCACTGTGCCCCCAAGCCTGCGCGAAAAGCAGCCTGCACAAGCGGCGGATCAGCGCTGATGGCAGCCAGTTTGCCATAGTTGACCATCAGTTCATCTTGAAACTGCACCAGTTGACGAAACTGCTGACGATCGCGGGGACAAAAGAAGCCTCTGTAAAACACCACAATCAAGGGATAACCATCCAAAAAGCCCAGCTTTTGATCGATCAATCCAGGCTGCGTGAATTGGGACAACTGCGTGAGTTCCTTTTGATGGTTTGGCAACGCTACGTTGGGAAAGCGATCGCCCACTTGAAGATTCGTTGTCATCTTTACTGCTTCTGCACGTCTTATTTCTACTGCTCTCGCAAGGCGTATCCCACGCCTCTTACAGTGTGGATCAACCGCTTTTCACCCTTCTCTTCTAATTTCAGGCGCAGATAGCGGACATACACTTCGATGATGTTGGAGTCGCCCATAAAGTCGTAACCCCAAACCTTTTCGAGAATCTGGTCGCGCGTATAAACCTGACGGGGATGGTTTAACAGGTATTCTAGTAAATCAAACTCTTTTGCCGTGAGATCGATCGATCGTTCACCCCGACGCACTTCACGAGTACGACGATTGAGGCTGAGATCTTCAAATTGCGCTACGTCTTCGTCTGCTTCCTGGGTGCGACGCAAATGAGCACGAATTCTTGCCAGCAGTTCCTCAATGCTGAAGGGTTTGACGACATAATCATCCGCACCTGCATCTAGCCCTGTGACGCGATCGCCGACTTCATCCCGCGCGGTCAACAAAATAACAGGCACTTTGCTGCCCGTTGCGCGCAAACGTCGGCATAGCTCCACACCCGTCAATCCAGGCAGCATCCAATCCAGAATGGCTAAATCTGGTTCAGACTCACGCGCCAGAGATAGCCCCGACATGCCATCATGCGCAACACTGACGCGATAGCCTTCGCTGCTCAATTCCAATTCCACAAAGCGAGCTAACTTAACTTCATCTTCGACTAAAAGAATATGGGCTGCCATCCTATTGCTCCTGGAGTAGGTAAGGCAAACACTGACGCATTTCCTTTACCTGGCTGTAACGTGACAAAATTGTTCTATCGCTTCACTCTAAGCGCAATCAGCTAGAAAAAATGAGTTTTCCCTGAGTTGAACGATAACTTTTGCTGAAAACGTAAAAGCAAGGATCAACCAATGTTCTGACGGTTGGCAATCCTCTTTAAGCAGTAAGAAATAGCTTGGTTTCAGGAGTCACAAGTCAAGAGCCAGAAGGTAATACCATTTCACTAAACTGTGGCTACACAAACAAGCTTCGGCTGGCGGTCAGCGGTCAGCGGTCAGCGGTCAGCGGTCAGCAGTCAGCGGTCAGCGGTCAGCGGTCAGCGGTCAGCGGTCAGCAGCAAGAACGAATCTGTAGGGCGATTTTGTAGGATTGGTATAACTAAAAATCGATCGCTAAATGATTGAATCTTGGTTGCAAATGATTGAGGGACACTCCAAGCTAACGAAACATCGCAAGGGCTTACGCAAACCTCGGAGGTTTCAACCAAGAATCAAGCATCGTGACTAACCTAGTGGCTTAAACCTCCGAGGTCTTAGTCAAAATGCATCATTTCTGCGGGTATTTAAAGGCGATCGAGCTTTTCGGCGGCATCTTCTCGTTAAAAAACTCGGTTTCTGCGTCAGCTTAATGACTCTCGCTAGTTTGCCCAATGTCCAGATCGGCTGTGAAGCTATAAATGGTTTGTGTTTGCAGTCTATCGCTAAGGCTGGAGGGCTTCTGGTTAAATGAGAACATCTGACGATCGAGCTGCACCTGTAAACCGATCAATGGATCGGTGCCAGGAGACACGATAAATTCGAGCTTTTGCAGGTTAGGCAAGGCAGCAAGGCTATCCAGAATTTTGGCGATCGCCTGCACATACGGGTGTTCTGGCGATTGATACCAATCCGGCTTGCCCAAGAGCGGTTGGTCAAAGCCCAGATGGACAATAAGCGCTGAGTTGCCAAACAGCGCCTTAGCGACAGGGCGCACTTCTTCTTGCAGCAGCAGGTCGTGTGCTTTTGCTACATAACGTAGCTTTTGCAGGCGATCGTAGCGCTCTGTAACCGTGTCGGCGGTGGCTTGCCAGCGAATCGCCACTGTGACCAAATAGGTCTGTAGAAACAGGTGACCCAACTTTTCGGCTTTAGTCGCTAGATAACTGGAATTGTAAGTAGTGGCTTCGATGAGCAACGGCACTCGTTCAACCACTTCTAGCTCGTAGCCTTTGAGTCCAGCAATTTTGCGGGGATTATTGGTGATCAGCCGCATTTGACGGATGCCTAAATCATTAAGAATTTGAGCGCCCATGCCATAGTTTCGCAGATCAGCCGGAAAGCCCAGATGTTCGTTCGCTTCCACCGTATCCAAGCCCATATCTTGCAGTGAATAGGCTTTGAGCTTGTTGACTAAACCAATGCCACGACCTTCTTGCCGCAGGTAAACGACCACGCCCTGACCTGCATTTTCAATCATTTTAAGGGCGGCTTGAAGCTGCATTCGGCAGTCACAGCGGAGAGAGCCGATCGCGTCACCCGTCAGGCATTCAGAGTGCATACGTACCATCACTGGCGCGTCGTGAAAGGTTGACGGATCACCTTTGACGATCGCCACATGCTCCGTGTTATCAACCGTGTGGCGGTACGCATAGATTTGGAAATGCCCAAATTCAGTCGGCAAGTCGGCGATCGCTTCCCGCTGAATGAGTCGCTCATGCTCCAACCGATAGCTGATCAAATCCGCAATGCTGATAATTTTGAGCTGATGAATCTTGGCATACTCAATCAGTTCAGGCAGACGCGCCATTGAGCCATCAGCATTTTGGATCTCACAGATAACACCGGATGGATGCAGCCCTGCTAACCGTGACAGATCGACTGCGGCTTCTGTGTGCCCTGCCCGTTTGAGCACACCGCCTTCTCTGGCACGCAGCGGAAACACATGACCGGGACGACGCAAATCTTTTGGGCGTGTGGCTGAGTTGATGGCAATTTGAATGGTGCGAGCGCGGTCTTCGGCAGAAATGCCCGTTGTCACACCTGCGCTGGGGGAGGCATCAATGCTGACGGTGAAAGCAGTCTGATTACTATCTGTGTTGTTGGTCACCATCAGCGGGAGATCGAGTTCATCCAGTCGATCGCCCGTCATTGCCAGACAAATCAACCCCCGCGCCTCTACTGCCATAAAGTTGATCATGTCGGGTGTGGCAAATTGGGCGGCGGCAATCAGATCGCCTTCGTTCTCGCGGTTTTCATCATCGACGACAACGATCGCCCGACCGCATTTGAGATCAGCCAGCGCTGTCTCGATGGTATCAAAGGTGAAGAGGGTGGGTTGAGATGAATCGACAGAAACGTTCAAGGCAGGAGTACCGTAAAGTTTTTTGAAGCGAACGTACTCTTTAAATTGTAGTCTGTTTGCCCTGGTGACAGAGTGGTTGGGGCTGAAACGCACACAGGGCTGATCCCAGCCCCTCCTGACCCGTAACTGAGGAATAGAAGGATCAGATGATCAGGTCATGCGATCGTTGCTTGCACTAAAAAGTCAACAATCCCTGCTACAAGGCGACCCGATTTCCCCCACAAACGCTAACTCTGGTACTACAATGCAGCAAACATTGAGTCGTTCGAGCGGTAAAGAAGGTAAAGCATCATGGGTGATACAGGACGCATATCGGTTGGCATTGTCGGTGCGTCGGGTTACGGTGGCGTACAGCTAGTGCGCCTTTTGATGGATCATCCGCGCCTGGAGCTTGCCTACCTTGGCGGCGAAAGTAGTGCTGGACAGGCATTTGCCGAACTCTATCCTCATCTGGGGCACCGCGTCAAGCAGATGATCGAGCCGCTCGATCTGGATCAGATTGCCGATCGCTGTCAGGTCGTCTTTCTCTCGCTGCCCAACGGCTTGGCGTACAAGATGGCTCCTACGCTACTGGAAAAAGGCTGCAAAGTGCTGGATCTGTCGGCAGACTATCGGTTCTCAGATCTGGCGACCTACACTGCCTGGTATGGGGGTGATCGATCGGATCAGGCGATTGCTGAAACGGCGGTTTATGGCTTGCCGGAACTGTACCGCGATCGCATTGCTGAAGCACAGCTCGTTGGCTGCCCCGGATGCTATCCCACCGCGAGTTTGCTTGGCTTGTCGCCATTGCTCAAACAGGGGTTAGTGGTACCCGAAACCGCCATTATCGACGCAAAATCTGGCACCTCTGGCGGCGGTAGACAGGCAAAAGTCGGGATGTTGCTGGCAGAGGCAGACAACACGTTTGCAGCGTACAACGTCGCGGGGCATCATCGTCACACCCCTGAAATTGAGCAAATTTGCAGTGACTTGGCAGGGCATGAGGTGTTGATTCAGTTTACGCCGCATCTCGTGCCGATGGTACGGGGCATTTTAGCCACAATCTACGCCACCCTACGCGATCCTGGGCTGGTGCGCGAAGATCTACTGACCATTTACAATGCCTTTTACCGTAATGCTCCGTGGGTGAGAGTGCTGCCCAGCGGTATCTATCCCCAAACGAAATGGGCAGCAGGCACAAATCTTTGCTACATCGGGTTAGAAGTTGATCCCCGCACCGATCGCGTGATTGTCATGTCCGCAATCGATAACCTGATGAAAGGACAGGCGGGACAGGCGATTCAATGTCTCAATATCATGATGGGCTGGGATGAAACGTTGGGTTTACCGCAACTGGCGTTCTATCCTTAGTGATGAGCGGTCAGCGGTTAGTAATCAGCGGTCAGCGGTCAGCTTTCTTCTGACTATTGGCTGCTATACGTCCTCAAGCGTGATGTGCCATCCGAGCGCCTGGGCGATCGTCTCTGGCAGGGTTACAGGATTGAAGGGTTTGGCGATCGCGTCAACAACACCGAGTCGCCGCAGTTTTTGGGGCGTAAAGTAACGCGCCTGTACACTCAAGAGAATGACAGGGATCGATCGGGTGGCTGGGTTTTCATGAAGCGTGTGGATGAAAGTCGTACCATTCATTCCTGGCATTAGGATGTCTAGCAGAATGGCATCTGGACGCTCGACCGCTAAACGCTTTAACCCTTCTTGAGCAGAAGAGACGGTAATCACAGTCCATCCTGCTAAATCGCTCAAGCAGGCTTGTACAAGCTCTTGAATACTAGCTTCATCATCGATCAGTAAGATTGATTTACGGGGTTTAATGCCACTCATTCGTTCCACACGAAAAGCGCGTATCAAGGCTCAACCGTTGCTTGAAGAAATCCGTTTTTAATGTGGGGCAATGGTATCATTGCCCCCTTTTCAGTGGCTTTTCAGGTTTCTCTAGCGGTCTTATTTGATTTGTGAAAGTTGTGCTGGGTGAGCTTTCAGCTCTTAGCTTTCAGCATTCAGCGGTCAGCCGTCAGCCTGGGCGTGAGCGCTGAATGCTGAAACCACTGCATACTTTTGAATGCTTTAGGACTGCTATAGGCAAAGCGCCATAAACGACTTACCGCTTAGACAGGCTCTCTGACGCGTCGGGATGTTTCCACAGTGTTCTCGTCAAAAACATTGGCGTAGAACCAGCCTGCAAGGAGTGCACCAATGATGGGAGCCAGCCAGAACAGCCAGACTTGTCCAAAGAGTTCTGCTCCTGCAAACAGTGCGACACCCGTACTGCGCGCAGGGTTAACAGACGTATTCGTCACAGGAATGCTGATGAGATGCACGAGCGTCAGACCCAGCCCGATCGCCACTGGCGCAAAGCCCACAGGTGCACGGTTATCGGTCGCACCTAGAATAATCAGCAAAAACATGAAAGTGAGTAACACTTCTGCCAGAAAACACGCTGCCAGACTGTAGCCGCCCGGAGAATGAGCGCCAAAGCCATTCGTTGCCAGTGGATTGGTGCCCGTCAGTGCAAACCCTGCTCGACCGCTGGCAATGGTATAAATGGCTCCACCTGCAAGGATGCCGCCCAACACTTGAGCGATGATGTAAGGCAGCAATTCAGAGGCAGGAAAGCGCTTCCCTGCCCACAGACCAAAAGAGACGGCAGGATTGAAGTGCCCACCAGAAATGTGACCAACCGCATACGCCATCGTTAAGACGGTTAGACCAAAGGCAAGCGAAACGCCCAAGAAGCCTAAACCAAAGAAGTTAGGAGAATTCGGAAACTTTGCATCGTATGGGAAAGCAGCGGCGAGAACGGCACTGCCACAGCCTCCAAAGACCAACCAAAAAGTGCCGATAAATTCGGCAATGCAACGTTTGATGAGCGGCATCTAAGATCTCCTCGAAATTTACAGTGGCGGAAAGTAAGCACTCAACGGAGCGATCGCTGAGTAGCATACCAGGAATCAGCGCAGTGCCTTTCTCTACTAGCGTTGCGATCGAGCCAATTGTGCCAGTAGGTAGCCGTGTAGCGACCGCTCAGCAAATCAACGATTGACCGTACCCTTTAGCTCGTCACGCTTTATGCAATACGCGGAACTGTGCTGATCGAAAGGCTTGAGTGCTTGATAGATAGAGACTAAAACAAAAAAATAAGGAACTGATAGGTGCCTTGATCCTGATCAATCCCAGCCCAACAGGGTTGCTAGTTGAACGCAGAGACGCATGGGGTCGAACGGTTTTGTAATCACGCCAGCAATCTCCATTTGGGCGAAACGAGTACGATCGCTTGGCAGCACTTTAGCAGTCAATAAGACGATCGGAATATGTTGCAGCATGACATTGCTTTTCAGCGTTTCATAGACCGCAAACCCATCCATCACAGGCATGGAAACATCCAGCAGAATCGCATCCACGTTGTTTGCTTCAGCTTTATTCAGTCCTTCAGACCCAGACTCAGCGGTGATTACCGCCCAAACACCCAGATCTTCCAGGCACGTAACGGCAAGCTCCCGCAACGCTTCTTCATCATCAACAACCAGAATACGTTTGTTCATAGTGCCTGTTATCAAAGCAGTCAAAGTCACAGAGACAGCCAAACCTGGAAGCTAATCATCTGGTATGGGTACGGTGAAAAAGAAGGTGCTGCCTTGACCCAATGCGCTTTCAACCCAAATGCTGCCGTTGTGCTGTTGCACAATACTTTGGCAAATTGCCAGACCTAACCCTGTGCCTCCGCGCTGGCGGGCATCAGAAACATCAACCTGCTGGAAGCGCCCAAAAATAGTCTTCAGCTTGTCTAGGGGAATGCCTCTGCCCTGATCAGTCACTTGAAAGAGCACAGAACTAGCCTGAGCTTGCACGGATAGCGTTACGGTCGCATGGGCTGGAGAGAATTTGATGGCATTGCTCAACAAGTTGGTGAGGGTTTGAATCAGGGCATCAGGGGCAGCCCAAACCTGAGCCGATGATGGTACAACCAGCAGCGAGACCTGTGCTTCATCCGCGATCGACTGCACACCTTCGACAGCCCGTTGCACGAGATCATCTGCCTGACACGTTTCCATCACAAGTTCGACTTTGCCCGAAGATAGCCGCTCCAAATCCAGAATATCGTTCACAAGCCGTACCAGGCGATCGCTGCTCGACAGCGCCAGTTCCACCATGCGCTTCGCTTTTTCGGGCTTATCAGCGTAGATGCCCGTGTGCAGCAACCCCAGAAAGCCTTTGATAGCGGTTAGCGGTGTCCGTAGCTCGTGACTAACAATGGCAATGAATTCATTCTTCATCTGGTCAACTGCCTGCTGCTCTGTGACATCCTGAATTTGCGCCACGTAATACAGCGGCTGGTTTTGAGCATCGCGCACAAGCGATAGGCTCAGTCGTCCCCAAGCCGTCCGTCCACCCTTACACTGATAGCGGAGGGCGGTTTGGGTGGCATTGCGCTGCTGCGACAGCGCTTGCTCCACACCCTGTTGCAGCAGCTTTATGTCTTCGGGATGCACGAGAGCAGACGCTGGCAGAGCGAGTAACTCCACCTCGACATAGCCCAGCATGCCACAGAGCATGGGGTTTACTTTGAGCCAGCGATCGTCCATGCTAATGAGCGCCATGCCGATCGGAGCATCATGGAAGGCACTGCGAAAGCGCGCTTCACTGTCACGCAACGCTGTTTCTGCCCGTTTCAGTTCAGTGAGGTTGCGTACTGTCACCACGGCACCAGAAATCGTTTGATTGGCTTCAATGTATGGATCGTAGGTAACGCTCATAAATTGCGAACCCATCGTCGGATACTCAAACCAGGCTTCGTACTGCACGGTCTGTCCGGCAAAGCAATGATCGAGACGCTCTTTAATGACCGCTTCAAAGCTAGGCTGACCAACGAGATCGGCGACGGAGTGCCCGATGATTTCATCGCGCTGTTTATCAAAGCGGGTGAGATAGGACGGATTAATCACTTGATACGTGTAATCTTTGTCAATCAGTGAAATACCATCTGTGGTGGCAGCAACAATGCGCTCGTATTGTCGCAGAGCATCTTCTGCTCGTTTACGAGTGGTGATATCTCTGACAATCACTAAGATGCGATCGCCGCCAACGCTGACTACTCGGACTTCTTCATGTTTGGTTTCTCCCTGCACTTGCACCTGATGTTCATAAACAGTCACATCACCCGTGGTTAGCGCTTGTTGAATGGCATTCATCCTTGCCTGTGCCAATGCAAAGGGCAGAAGTTCATAGAGATTTTTGCCAACCGCTTCTGACTTCTCATAGAGATTGGTGATACTAGGTCCGTCAATCAAATCAATGCAGGTACCATCGGCTTTCATCCAAACAATCAAATCAGGAATGGCTTTTAAGATTTGATTTTTGGTGGCTTCGCTCTCACGGAGGGCGAGTTCTGCTTGTTTGTGCTTTGTAATGTCTAAATTGGTGCCAATCAGTTGAGTAATCTGCCCGTTTGGGTTGACGATCGCTTCTCCTTTTGCTTCAACATAGCGGATTGATCCATCTGGCTGTATGGCGCGAAAATCTACGCTGTAGGAGCTTCCAGTCGTCATAGCCTGCGTCACGCATTGCTGCAACACGTCACGATCGTCAGGATGCAGCAGTGCCATAAATTGAGAGAGCGTTGGCTCTGGCTGCGTGATATCCCAACCAAAGATGTGGAAGCTTTCTTCTGACCAGGTTACTTGTCCTGTGATTAGATCAAGGTTCCAACTGCCAACATGGGCAACCTGCTGGGCACGGCGGAGTGCGGCTTCACTCTGACGCAATGCGGCTTCAACTTGTTTACGATCGGTAATCTCTTTAGCCATGGCAATGATGCAACGCTGTCCCTGAATCTCAATGCTTTCGGCTGAAAACAGCACGGTCAGCAACTCACCCGCATGACTCCGAAACGTACATTCCAGGTTGTGAACGCCTTCACCCGCTAAAATTTGCTCTACCGATCGTTCTTGTTCATCTGAATTGAGCCATAGACCCACCTCTGCCACAGTACGACCGAGAACCGCCTCTCTTGCGTAACCAAATAGGCTGGTGAATGCATCATTGATTTCAAGGTACCGCCCCTCTGGAGTGGCGATCGCAATTGGATCGGGGCTAACACGAAATACTTTGGTGAAGCGTTCTTCTGAGGCTTGTAGGGCAGCTCTAACGTGATCAAAGGAGCGTTGTAATTGTTCGGCAGTCTGGTCGAAGGAGCGCGTTAACTCTTGTAGCTCGGCGATCGCGCTGTCTTCCTTGAGCGTTTCATTCCATTCACCTTGCGCCAACGCACGACTGGCACGACTGAGCCGTTGGATGGGTTGGACAATCCACTGGGCGGTGAGCAGACCCAGGGCGATCGCACCGAACAATGCACCCGCACTCAGCAGGATGGCTGTCTGCGTATTGGCATCACTGAATCCAGTAAAGTCCGACTCTGGCACCGTCACTACGACCAGCCAATCCAGACCGAAGCGATCGCGAAATGGCGTGACCTGGAGAAACTGCCGTTTGTTTGCCGCCTTGAAGTGAAGTTGCCTGGTCGTATCAATCTTGGTAAACGCACCAAATTGAGAGACTAAATGCTGCGCTGTGAGACGAATCAGTGGTTCTTTACTCTCAATGGCAGGAAGACGGTGAGGTTGCGTGCGATCGACACGGGTAAAAAAGGGTGTTTCCGGCGTTGAAGAGGCGATCAGGAGTCCCGATCGTTCGATGATAAACACCGTTCCATGAGCACCGATTTTAAGGTTCTTCAGGTATTGATTGAGCGCCACAAGCGTCAGATCGCTGGCTAAAACCCCTTCAAGCTGATGTGCCTGATTGTAGAGAGGGTAGCTGGCGGCAATACCTAGCCCCAAAGAAGCAGGAAGATAGACATAAACAGGTGTCCAGGTCGGCTGACCCACCACCACCGCGCGTTGAAAAAAGGGGCGATCGCGGGCATCATACTGTTGCCGCTCGACCAGCAAGTGAGTTCGCCTACCAGTTTGATCCACGCTATGCACACGCAGCTTACCGCTGACAAACCGATCGGTGGCTGCGACAGTGAGACCACGCTGATCATTGCCAACCGACAGATAGCCACCCTGAGGATTGCTGAAATGGATGCGGCTGAGTGCGTCAAACTCCTGAATCTGCTGCAAAAAATGGCGCTCCAGGCGTTTGGGGTCGGTGCGATCGATCTCACCTAAGCGGATGGCGCTGGCATTCAAGCGGTTGACCTGCTGCGGTGTTTCCAGATAATGGCTGAGGTACAGGTTAACGCGATCGCTCACCTCACCCATTAACTGCTGGGCAAGCTGTTGAACAGACTGCTGCTGATTGCGAAGAGAGAGATACTGCACCAGCCCGACAGTTCCCACTGTGAGGAGAACAAACGGCACAACAAGCACAAGCCGCAGGGGAATCGCTGTCTGCTGGTAGCGCTTTTTGTCGCGTACCGTGTGTTTAGACGAGAGCCAGGTTAAAGTCATGTACCTAGCCTCCGCTTCATTGTCTCCAGTTCGTGTTGCAAGCGCGATCGCTCGATACGACTGATCACCCGCGTCACTAGCTCTGGACCCACTACTGGCTTCCCGATGAAATCATCAGCACCCGCCGCAAAAACTTGTTGAATGGATGCCATATCGGTGTGGGCAGTCACTACTAGAATGGGTAAATTTCCCCAGCGTAAATCCTGACGCACTACCCGACAAAGGTCGATCCCACTGAATGTGGGCATTTCGAGATCCATCACCAACAAATCAGGCTTGGTAGCGGTCAGTACATCCCAAAATTGACCTGGATCTTGCAGGCTAGTCACGTGCAGTCCCCAAGGTTGCAGGTGACTTCGCAAGCTCTCAAGGACGATCGAATCATCATCCACCAACATGATGTTCGCGTCTGCTGTGGGAGCGCTAGACAACATTTGGGCTAACGCCTCAAAAATTTGAGGTACACCGATCGAGGTCGGCAAAAAGCGCCGCACACCGAACCGAGAAACGATGACGCGATCGATCAAGCGATCGTGTTCAGTCATGACTAAAACGGGCACGATCGGCATCTGCGCCTTGATGGTTTGCAAAAGCGTCAGTGTTTGGTCTACGGTCTCTGTACTAAGACTCAGCAGGATGGCATCTGGAGCAACGTCGTTGAGTCGCTGTTGTGCCGTTTGTAGTGCCACAACCTCTACTTGAAACCCCCAGGCAACACCAGCCTGCCATGCTTGAGACACGATCGCCGCATCATCAATGACCAATACAAGGCGAGTAGCGTTGGGTTCAACAAGTTCAGACTCAACGGGTTCAACCAGAAGAGGCGTTGGCGGTCGTGTGAGTGTTTGTTTAAGAGCCGCGATCAGGGCTGAAAGTGAGGGGATTACGGACGGCTCTAGCGTGTTTGGCTGAAGCAACTGTTCGATCGCTCCTGCCAACTCGGAGCCTTTGCCATAGCCAAACGAGCCTAGCGTGCCTGCCAATTTATGCGCTTCGTGTGCCGCCTCCTGGCATAAAGCAGGACTAACGTTTTGCTGTCGCAGCGACGCTTCGAGTTGCTCTAGCACACTCACCCGTGCAGCAAAGGTTTGCTGATAGCGCTCCAGCACCTTGTTAACTGAGGCTATTTTTTTGGGAGTCAACAGTGCTACAGCGGACGCTGGGAGAGCCGTTGAGTCGCTGGCATCCTGCTCACAATCCTGTTTTGGTGGTGGTTTCAGCCGATAGCCTAGACCGTAGACTGTTTCCAGTAAGTCTGCCGTCATCCCAGCCGCTTTGAGCTTTTGCCGCAAATCTTTGATGAGATTGGTAACCGTACCTTCACTGGGTGAGGCATCGATCGACCAGAGGCGATCGAGAATATCACTGCGACTAAACGCCCGCTGTGGATTGCGTAAAAACAGCCCCAGCAAACCATATTCTTTGGGTGTCAGAGAGAGGGGTTTTTCGGCATAGGTGACCTCTACAGACGCGACATTCATCCGCAGCTTCTCCCACACCAACACAGGCGGTGCTAGGCTCGTTGTTCGCCGACGGAGCAATGCCCGCACTCGTGCCAGCAACTCCACTAAAGCGAATGGTTTGGTCACATAATCATCGGCACCCGCATCCAAGCCTTTGACAACATCAGCACTGGAGCCTTTTGCCGTTAACAAAAGAATTGGTTTTTGGAAGCCTTGAGTACGCAGTTTGCAGCAAAGATGAATTCCATCCAGTTTGGGAATCAGCAGATCTAATAGGATTAGCTCATAATCCCAGGTGACTGCCAGTTCCAGCCCAATTTGCCCATCTGTTGCGACATCGACGGTATAGTGTTGTGTCGTGAGTACATCTAAGAGTAGAGCAATGACTGACTCATCATCCTCTATTAAGAGAATTTTCACAACTGCTTTGGGAGCCTGACACGTCTGTTATCTCTATGGAGATTAACAGGCATTCCTCACTTGTGCAATTGGGAGACGTGTGGTCAAACGCGATACATGTGTCACTCAGTAACGAGACTCAGGCACTGCCAGTAGATCGCTTTTGGCGGTCAGGGTAAGGAGGCAGGGGGCAGGGGGGCAGGGGGCAGGAGGCAGGGGGGCAGGGGGCAGAAGCTAAGACACCTCACACCTCACACCTCACTTCCGCGAAGAGGCAGAAGGCAGAAGCCAATACTCCTCACACCTCACACCTCACACCTCACTTCCGCGAAGAGGCAGGAGGCAAGCTTGTATTCATAGCTGATCGCTGAGTGCTGATCGCTGAATGCTGATCGCTGCATGCTGAACCACTCCTACGCTTCGATCGCCAGAGATCCGTTTGGGTAGGCGACACACGCCAAAGCATAGCCTGCTTGTTTATCTGTGTCTGTCAACGCTGTGGGTGGTGTGTCGTAACGAACCTGTCCTTTATGGACACGAATTTTGCATGCACCACACGCACCAACGCGGCAAGCCGAGCGGATTGGAATGCCTTCTTGCTCTGCTAATTCTAGAATGGACGCACTATCATCTACGGGTATCTGCCGCTCGGCTTTCATAAAGTGAACGACAGGAGACGCTTGAGCGGATGTCGGAGGGGCAGCAAGCTGGGTAGAGGCAGACTTGGTTGCTATACCATCATGATGCCCATTGCCGTTATGAGCCATGATGGTCTCTGGTTGCGGATGCCAGGTCGCAGAAGGTGTCGCCTGGGAGGATGGCTTTGGCTTCTTGGTGCGACCAAAGCTTTCTGACTGGTAGTTCTGCATGGGAAATTTCATGGTTTCCAGCAGGAGTTTAGTGCTTTCCATAAAACCTTCTGGACCACAAACATACACCGATCGCTCGAGCAGATCTGGGGCAACCATCTGCAACAGTGAGCTGGAAATTCGCCCGGTTAAGCCCATCCAAGACTGTCCTAACGGCTGCTGAGTGAGGGTAACAGCCAGATGGAAGTTGGGTAATTGAGCAGCAATGGTTTCTAATTCGGTCCGAAAGATGAGGTCGTCTGGTGTGCGAGCGCAGTGAAGAAAGACGATATCACAGTCGGCAAGTGTATCTTGCACCCACCGAGACATAGACATCATCGGTGTGATGCCGCTGCCAGCCGAAATGAGCATCAGCTTGGAGGGCAAGTTGGGTAAGCAGGTGAAGTGTCCCAATGGTCCGCCAATCAACTGAACACGATCGCCGACTTTAAGGTGGTTGTGCATCCAGTTAGAAACCAGACCAGAGGGGATATCTGGCTGGTCGGGCGGTGAGGCTACACGCTTGATCGTCAGGCTGAGATGATAAGGACGGGTTGGTGACGATGAGATGGAATAAGAGCGAACGACAGGCTTGCCATCAATGTCGATCGCCAGATTCACAAATTGTCCAGGTTTGTAGGTAAACAGTACAGGCGGCTCTGCAATGAAGCTAAAGGTCTTGACATCAGGCGTTTCGTCTATAATGCGACAGCACCGACACAGCAGATCTTCGCCTGCCCACGGCTGCTCTGGCAGCGAAACGGATGTATACGTTTCTGCCTCATTAGCAGACGGAGGGATGGAAGGGGCAGTGATGCCTTCAACATAGAGAAAGGTTTCTCCCAATTGCAGAATATCGGCAAGGCTAAGTTGATACTTTTCATTTGCAGGAACGCTGGTGCCGTTGAGCGATGACCCAAAGCTACTGCCCATATCCATAAAGTAGTAGGCATCATCAACATAGGCAATTTTTCCATGTACGCGGCTCACCTCTGGATTGGGCAGCACCAAATCACAGGCGGTGCTACGTCCAAGCAACCATTCCATCTTGTCAGGCTGCGTCTGCTTTAGGTGATGAATTTGAAACTGCTGCTGCTCAAAATTAATTGACTTTAAGGTCAACATAGGCGTGTGAATTCCCTGGTACAAGGTGTATGGATTGATGCGATCGCAGGCTTGGAGTATGGTATTTCCAAGGCGTTTTCTAAGAACGGTTTTACCCACTGTAGGGGCGCAAGGCTTTGCACTCCTCAAGCAAACAGGCAAAATGTCGTCGTTTGTTTCTTAGAAGTTTCAGCGATCGATGGGGTTAGGGGTTGCTGGTCTAAGCGGTCTCGCGATCGTTTTTGCCAGTGTATCTTCATCGTGAAGGGGGGCAGAAACTGGACGTGCGCCGGACGCGCTGAAAATTTGTGGATGGGTAACGGCGATCGCCTCAAGAGCCGCAAAATGATCGGCATCTTTCAGTTTCAGGTCTTGCCGGAGTTTCTGGCAGAACGCAAAGCTGCTGGATGTATCCGTTGCTTGTTGTTGCAATAAGTCCAGCACGACCCCAGTGTAGGTGTGTAGCCGTAACTGTTGAGAGAACCCCTGCAATACTTTCACAAGTGTATAGATTTCGTCTGGAGTCAATTCATCAATCGATCGCCCTTCCAATAACTCCGGATCAAGCTCAAGCTTTTGCAACTGCTTTCGTAGGCTCACTGCCATATGCTCACGTTCATACTGAGCATGGGTGCGTTTGATGGTGCGATAGAGCCACAGTGCACCCACTAGAACAATCAGCGCGTTGAATGCTAGCAGGGGCCAGTAGGGCAGGCGGTTCAAGGAAGGACGTGCCCCATAGGAGAAAAACGTCCAGAACGAGGTGATGGAAAACAGCGTAAACGCAATGTGCTGAGCCTGTTCCGCTGAAATGGGACGACCGCGCATCGTCAGTCTACGGCAGAGTTTTTCAACAATGACACCGATCGTGAAGGTGATGATAACCAGTACAGCATAGGTGATGAGCACTGCCGCTGCTTTGGGAATCGGAATGGTGTATCCATAGATATAAAAACCTGAATCCATCACTTTGGCAATCTGATCTTCTTCGTGAGTCCAGGCACCTGAAAAGTAATAATCCCAATTACCTGCGTAGAGGTAATAGTAGAGGTAGAAGGCAATCACCATGCCCAGATAGCCATATTGCACTAACCGACGACCGGGTTTATTTAATTCTGCCCAGTACGTTTTTTCGGCATCAATGTCAATGCAGGGTGCTTTGCAACTGACACAGGCACTCTGTTCTTTGCCCGTTTTTGGATCAACCATGCGGCACATGGATTGAGTGACCGCTGCTTTTGGTTGTAGATAATTCTGACTGCCCAGGAGCGATCGCGGTCCTGTATACACTGTTTGCACGATCGCCATCGGGCAAAAGTATTGACACCAACTCTTTCCAGCATAGAGAATGCCAACCAACATGGAGCAAAGAATGCTGAAGATGAGGAAACTGCCCAGCGCAATGCGATCGGAATTGACATAGAGAATACGGAGCGTCAGTCCCACGACAAAGAGTCCAAACTGCACGTAGAGATGATTGCGTCCCAACCAGGATTTTTCGCCAATCACAACCACCTCCCAACGGGTCTCCCCAGTGACTGGATCGACTACTTTCCGCTTGCGCTGTAGCCCCAGAGCACGAGGAATCTGTGACATAAATGAGAGCGGACAAATGCGTCGCCAAAACTCATGCCCAAACACCAACAGAATGAAAATGCCAGCGGGCACAATCATTGCCCACCACATGATGGCACTCATCGAAAAGGGCTTTTCGGGTACACAAACATCTCGAATCTTGACACATCGTTCTGGGTCTAAATAGATTTCTGGACGGAGATGGAATGGACTCCACACGGCATCGGGAGCCGTAAACATCGGCGTGATGGGATCATAGAAAAATGAAGCAATTAAGAGCAGCCAGCCGAGGGTAATGAGCCAACGGACACGGTGCATGGTAGTTTCGGAAACGTTATGCAGCATAAGGCTTACCTTGTGTTGGAATAGTCAGTTTGGGATGGAGCCATGAAGCGCTAGCATTCAATCACCGTAGGCTTTCTAGCATGTGGCTTACTAACGTATGCACTCTATTTTGAGTGAATGTCACTCACATTGAGCTGCCAGACACGCAACCGTCGATCGGCGCTCCAGCTCACCAAATAGCGATGATTGGGGCTAAGCACGACATCTAAATCGCGCCCTAATGCGCCTGACTTTCTTTGCACTAACTGTCCTGCCTGACGCATCCATACGCGAATGCTACCGTTGGTATGAACGGTAACGATGTTTTGCTCGTTAAACGAAGTGGCGATCGCGTTCGCCGAGTCTTGAGGAAACACAGTGACTAACTCTTCGCGCTTGAGATCCCACATTAGCCCCCGGTCTTTGCCAACGCTAAAAAGCATGTGATCGTCTGCTACCTGCAAACCCACGATTGGGGCTGTATGTCCGGCAAAGGTACGTTCGAGCTTGCCGATGCTGAGATTCCAGATTTGAATCTGACGCATTGAGTCATCAGCGCGATCGCTATCATTGCTAGCACTGATCAGGCGATCCGGGGTCGCTCCATATGCCAGTGCCGTTACCCCCCCATGAGAAAGCTTCAGGCTTTGCATACGGATGCCAGTTTGCACATCCCAGCGACGAATTCTGCCTTCTTTACAAGCACTCGCTATTGTGCTGCCATCAGGACTAATAGCAACGGCTGTGACTGGCTGCCGATGTCCTTCAAACGCCCTCAGTAACCGACCTGTGTCGGTATCCCACAAATAAACCGTACCATCTTCACCACCGCTCACCAGTAGCTTGCTGTTTTGGCTAACGTTTAAGGCTGTAACAGTAGCGCGATGCCCAGACAGCGTTTTGAGCATCGCTCCAGTCGTCAACGACCATAAGCGAAGGACATGATCTGACCCTGCTGTCACAAGAGTGCGATTGTTAGGCGTAATCACCATGCGATCGACTCCAGACTGCATCGACACATCACGCACCATCGTTAAGTTCACATCGGATGGGTGAAAGCGCTGCTGTAGCTGGCTGAGCAGGGAGACAGTCTGTTGACCCTGGGCACGAACGTACTGGATGCCAAGAACACCCAACAGTATCCCTGCTACTGCTGGCACAACGAGTTTTGGTAGCGCTCCTTGCCAACCAGAGCCACGCTGCCGAAAACGGTTGATGGGTAATGTCTGAAGGTCTGCTAGCACCTCTGTTGCTTGCTGGTAGCGATCGCGAAAATTGCTTTGCACCATGCGATTGAGAACAGCAATCAAGCTGGGTTCGATGGCTTGATCCGTCAGATGACGCTGCCAGTCCAATTGCCCCGAAATCAGATCGCGTTTGAACTCGCGTGGATGCACACCCGTCAACAGGTGAACGACCAAGATGCCTAGCGCATAAAGGTCACTATTCAACTGGGCACATCCTAATTTTTGCTCATCTGGCATGTAGTCTGGAGTCCCGATCGCCATCGCAAGGTCATTGCTACCAGATTCAGTATTAGAGGCTGCTTCTGGTAACTGACAGGCTGCCCCAAAGTCAATCAGAACCAGCTTGCCATCTCGCTTACGACGAATAATGTTGCTGGGTTTAAGATCGCAATGGACGATGCGACGAGAGTGAAGATACGTCAGAATCGATAGCATTTCTGACAACAATTTGATGGCTGCCGCACTGGTCAAACGCTGATTGCGGGTGAGCCACTTGCGTAAGCTCTCGCCTTCAACATATTCCTGAATTAAGTAAGCTTGATCATGTTCATGACTATAAGCCAGTAATGTCGGAATTTGCGTGTGGTGTTGCCCTAACCCTTCCAAAAGCTTTGCTTCGGTCTCAAACAACTGCTGCGCGGCTTCTAGTGAAATAGTGCTATTAACCGATAGTTGAAGTGATTTAACCACACACAGCGGGTGATGGGGAAGGTATTTATCACGAGCCAGATAGGTTTCGCTAAACCCGCCTGCTCCCAGCTTTTCTAGAATGAGATAGCGTCCCGTCAGTAATTGCCCAATCATGCCAATTCAACCTTTTGTGAGGTTCTACCTACACCGCTCCTTCGCAAGGGTTCGGTGGGTCTAAATCGTTGTCGCAGTGCTCGTCTGCTTGCAGCCAGATTCTAGCTCTAGGTGAATGACATCTCTGCACTCCTACAGCCGATCGTGCAGTGCCTCATAACGATTCTGCAACAGTAATCAAACCTATAATGCTGACGCAGTAAACACTGCGCTCACTCCTTCACGTCAGGGAAGCCACACTCTTCTCAATCATTCATGACATCCGTTGAAGCGGATGCAGTTGAAGCGGTAGATGAAACCTTGCTTACTCTAGTTCAATCACACCTTAGTAGCAATGCCTGTTAATATGTCCATCTGCTAAATGCCTCCACAGATAGATGCCTCCACAGATTATAATCGCCACTAACACTAGTGTCCACGCCTTATGCCAGAACTGTGGCGAAAACAGTGAGCAGAGACTAACTGGAACCCGCTTGGCGCTACTGTTCCAATTAGTTTTCGCTCGTAGCGGCAGCAGCTAACTGTCACAAGGAGAAAAACGCTGTGACAATTTGCAAACAAGCATATACTAGACATCCAGTGGGAGAGGATTACATAAAGATAAAAGCGCAGTAACTAGAGTTTGCAAAAATGACAGGGTGACGAAGGAAGTACCGCACCAACGAATTAAATGGGTGCATAGAGCTAACCGTTATCTGGTAGTCAGGAGCAAAGTCTAAGAAAATTAACCTTTAGTACGGATGATGCCGCTTCTAATTACTGCTGTGAGGCGACTGTGAGGGCTGCTGTTGCAAAGACGGCATCCCGACTCAGAGGCGTACCTGTATAAATTCCATGGGTGCATCGATCAGAAAGCAAACGAATCGTAGCGAATTGACAGCGTTCGGGATGCTGAAAAACTTGTTCAACCCACATTGCTTCAAGTGCTCAAACAGCATCTGAGTCACGATTCTTTTAACCAGTGCAGAGCGTCTAATGAACGCGTCACTCTGTTCTGGTATAGCTCTATCTGAAATGCAAGGAATGCACTGAACTATGGTTTCTACTTTTTGGGATGTTCCTGGGATACGCTCTCACGGATCATTGGAGTTTCTGGAACGATCGCTGGGTCCAATCTGTGTGTATAACGATCGCGGGGAAACCCTTTATGCCAGTCAACGCTTTTTAGAACTACTGCAAACGGTTACAGAAGCGGTTGATTTTTTTACCTGTTTCCGATCGAAGTCAACCTCGCAAGCTTTGCTAGAAAATCTGTGGGGGCTTGCTTTGCAGGGGAAAGCAGTTAATTTCGTTGCTAAAACTAGAGACGACGGAAAGAGCCTGGAATGTTCCCTAAAATTTAATGCAGAGGCAAATGCAGTTTTCTTAACGGCTCAAGCAATAAAGTCAGATGACAAGCTGCATCAGCCTGTGGATCAACCGCTTATAGAGGCATACGAGCGATCGTTTACCCTCTTTCACCCCAGTCTGGCAACTGCTCTGATTAATCAGGCAGGAGTCATTATGCGCTGTAATCAACGCCTACATGAACTTCTCAACACAACAAAGCACGAAAGCCTTTGCTTAGAAGACTTGGTGTGTCCAGATGATCGCTTGATTGATGCAGACTTGAAGCAACAACTACTGGATGGAGCGATCGACTCTTACACCGTTGAAAAGCGCTTTATCGCTAAAGATAATGACATTATTTGGATGAATCTTCGTGTTTCCTTGACGAGATTGGATGACTGCACCGATCGTCACCAGTGTTGTTTTGCGGTGTCACTGGAAGACATAACGGAGAGCCGGAAGGTCTACAATGCGCTAGTCAGAACAGAAGAAAAGTGGAAAGCCTTTGTCTTAAACAGCCCCTACCTCTTTATTCAAACCAGTCATACGGGACAAATTGTTTACATCAGTACTGCTGTCGAGCGTCTTTTAGGCTATGGAGAAGAAGAGTTGCGGGGTCGGCATGTGACAGAACTCCTTCACCCCAACCACTTCAACGAGTTTGAACTCGTGTTGCAGCTATGGCTCAGTGGCGTTCAGGCTAACCAGCCAGCGATCGAGTGCTGGTGGAGAACCAAGTCTGGTCGCTGGGTTGCTCTCTCGCTTCAGGGTCAATCCGTTCCATCAGCTTTAAAGTTTGACGGTGTGGTGCTGAGTGGACATGACATCACCGATCGCAAATGTTTGGAGATGGAGCTAAAAACGAGTGAAGAGCGCTTTCGATCGCTGGTGCTGAACGTTCCAGGAGCAGTCTTTCGCTGCAATGCAACTTATACAATGGTCTTTGTAAACGATGGTATTGAAGCCATTACAGGCTATCCAGCCGCAGCACTGTTGCATAACCAGAGCCAGTCTTTTCTGAGTATTGTGCATCCTGATGACATCACGCTCATTCGAGACTCATTGGTTCAATCTGTTTTAGATCGCCATCGCTGCTCAGTGGAGTATCGCATTATTCATGCCAGTGGGCAGGTGCGGTGGGTGCTTGAGCGCAAACAAGGCGTTTTTGACCAGAACGGTGATTTACTTTGGTTAGATGGTGTGTTGCTAGATATCAGCGATCGCAAGCAGGCAGAAGCCGCGTTACACCAGCTCAAACACACCCATTACTTTGAGGACAAACTCTACTCTTAGTCCCCTATCAGTGCTGCTCAGCCAACTCTTAACAGAAATCCTACATCGCTTCGCACAATCTTTCGCTCAGGCTCTCTGTCTACAGAAAATTTTGGGATAGAATAAATCCATCGCGATTGATCGACATGGGTTAATTGTATTGACCCTGTTAGATAGCTGATGAGTGTGGTGTCCAGCTCCTGAAATTTTCCCTACATGAGTCGTGAAGTTCCTGACCCAGATGTTAATGGTGGGCTTGTTCAAGCAACCCCTCAAGCCGTGACCGTGGCTGAGCCATTTAGTCAAGCAATGCCTCTAGAAGCAGATTGTTCCTTAGCTGGTGATCTGGCTGCTGCCGACGGTGTGCTTGACCGTGTGAGCCAACTAAAAGCCAAAGCAAAAGTAGCGCTGATTCGCCAACTGATGACGCAGCTCGAAGCTGACCATATTCAAACAATTCTAGAGTTTGGGCTACGAGAGATTGGCGATCGCCATCGTCGAGGCGTATCGTCTGAGAACCACAATACTCGCCTGCTGCTCAAAAAAGACTACAGCTATCAAGACCGAGGCTTAAATGAACCAACCCAATATTACGTCTATTTAAGACGGCGTAAACCTAAGCTCGATCGCTATATTGGTACGCTTTTCTACGTTTCTCAAGGGTGTACGCTCGACTACTTCATGGATGTAGAAGGGCGTATGGTGTTCAAACCGCCTCACAATGTTTTTCAGTTGCAGGATTGTACAAATCCGGCTGTGAATCAAGTTGTACGGTTGCTCTGTCTAGAACCCCCCCCCCCCGATTACACATTTGATAAACAGCAAAACGATACTCCAGATATCCAGTTGCAACTGGAATATCTTGATCTAAAAACTCACCAACCGATCGCCAAGCAGACGTATCCCTTTCCTGCTTGTATGCATGAAGCAGGCAGGCTCGATCGCTACCGTTGGGAGGTCACACCCCTGTTGCTTTCTCCGACTGCCTCTCCCTTAAGTAAACCACTTGATCGCTTGCCCTCCTTAGCCCCTTTAGCGGCAGACAGTTTGCTTGCTGCGTCCCAAAGACGAGCTGATTTGAGTGATCATTCGCTTTCTGGTGACGTAGGGACACGCCTGAATGAATTCAATCAAGCGGCGATCGTTGACCCAACTGCACGGGTGAATATTGAACCAACGGTCAACTTTGCTGAACCTGTGGTACCTCTAGCGCCTCGTCGAGTACTTGAATTACCAGCGACAAAATGGCTCACGTTTTATCTGTCAAATTGCCGCAACCTGGATACGCTTCTGAAACGGATGCGTTTGTGGGTTGCGTGGAGTGAGAAAGCAATGCCACAATCACGCTGGGAAATTGTTCAAGACGGTACAACTTATACGCTCATGAATGCTCATTTTAAGCGACGCATTCTCCAACTCTCCAGTGATCGAGCGTCTATAGCATTCGACAACTCGCTGCCAGTTTTAGTGCGATGGTTTCATGATTTGGGCTTGGCAGTCTCTCAAACCCAGAACCAGAGGCAATACAGCACTGCACAATTACAGCTTGCTCACAGCCTCTTTGTGGATATGAGCCTACCCCAGACCGATCCACTAATCGTACTCAAGAAACTATTTGGGGTCGAGTTCTCTAAAACTGTGCCCGATCGCGGTTAAGTTGCTGAGTGTAATTAAACTAAGGATGATTTTGGGGGTGGCGGGGGTAAACCCCCCTGCCAGCCTTGGGGGCTTTAGGGAGCGAAAAGGACTCAAGCCCAAAAGGAGAGGAAACCAGAGTTCTTGCTCCCTTCTCACTGGGGAGAAGGGTATAGCCCTTCGGGCATTCAAGAAAGGGGATGAGGGCAATTCATCCCGCCATGCAGCAACGCCTCAATGGTTAAGGGCTGGACATCACAGAAACCGTTTCTGGAGGAGCCACTGATGGCTGCACGGTGGGTAAATCTTCCATCGCTACTTGCAGCATGGTGGCATCAGGCTTATAAAGTTGCATCATGGCTTGTTGTAAAAGCTCCTGCACTAAAAGGCTCTGATACATCGGTGTGCCTTCCAACGACTTGATGGTATCAGTCACCCCTTGCCAATCACCTGCTTGTTTAAGATCGATCGCTTGTTGCAATAATGCCTTTTGTTTACGCCAGCGTTGCTGTAGCTCCGTCACGCGATCGCTCAACTGGCTGACTGGGGGAATTGTATCGAGCATCGACAACGCTTTACCGACACGAGCTTGTGCGCATTCACTGGTCGCTTGACGTAACAATTCCCGTGACCAATCTTCCTGAAGCTGTTGTGCCATGCCATGATGGCGACTGTTCTTAGGGATGCCACCAATGAGATTCACAGCCTCAGTGAATTGATTGCGATCAACTAACGCCTGCGTTTGCGCTAGAAGATTGCCATAAACCGCTTCCATCTCATCAGGGAGCCGATTGTTATGACGATCGCTCCATTGATCATTCACAACTTTCTCCGGCGTTGCACTAGAAATGCGGTTTGTTGTGTTCTTGACGCAGTGGCTCTTAGCATGAGAAACCGCTGGAGCAGGCTTGCAGTCAGGCTGCATAATCGGTTCTGATGCAGAAGGTTGCGACCAACCATAAAGTGCTAATGCAGAGCAAGCAAGTACTCCACGCTCTAATACCTGACGACTCATAACCAAACCTTTTCAAAATAAACAATAGTAGACTGTGATGCGGCGCTACACTCAAGCAAGCGATGACAAGTCAATCGAGCCATGAAAGCAGTGGATGATGTGCAGCCGTAGGTCAAAACCATCTCCCACAAAACGATCTTCTATCTGAGCCGCAAGCTCACACCTTGAGTTTACGGATGGCTACACTCCTTCCTAAGATAAGGGCATGACCAAAGCTTCTCGATTTAGCGTGCCAGAAAGATATCTGGTCTAGTGTTTTGCGGATACTTCTTTGTAGTTTGCGTAAAAAATAGCTGCACCCTGATTGCGCTATGAACACTTTTTGAATTTGCGCTCGTGGTGTTGCTGAATCAAGGGATACTTGCCCTCATTCCTAACCAAGGAGCTAGAAGTCTTGTTTCTCTTCCAAAAGGCAGGACAAGGGTAAGCGTGTTACGTTTATCCCCAAATTCAGCAATGCCACGCTTGTTACCTGTATGCGAAGGTTTAAACCAGGGTAAAGTCGTTTGCTGAGAAATTGGCAATATTTGCCAGCCCAGCAGCGCCACGTTGGTTATCTAAATTCGCCAGTACGCTGATGTCTCCACCGTCACTGAGATCGTTGGAATACACAAGTCGGGTCAAGCCCAGCGTTGAGTTGAAGTACACAAAAGCCCCTGCATCTGAAGTGATGTTGGGGTTATTGGCGATCGCACGGGCAGCAGCTCCCGCGGCAGCGAATGCATCGGTTAAAACAATCACGTTGCCATCGCCAGCAATCTGGGAGGATTGACCTTCCTGGAACGTCAAATTTTTCAGACCTAAATCTGTGCCATCAAACGCAAACTTGTCTTCGCCGATCGTGTAATCCAGGACAATGTCAGGGGTGTTGAGAACGTTAATTCCCGTCTGTCCAGCGAGGGCAGGCGTGCCATTCGCAAAAACATTGCCTTCATAGACAAATTGGTCAAGCCCCTGACCACCTTTCATTGTGTCGATGCCATCACCGCCGATGAGCGTATCATTGCCCTCTTCAGCCTCAAGCAAATCATTGCCTGTGCCACCAGCGACGAAATCATCGCCTGTGCTGGCAAAGAGTAGATCATTCCCTGCATCGCCGAACACGGTGTCATTGCCACCATCAGCTTCAAGGCGATCGTCACCATTGCCACCAAACAAGGCATCGTCGCCACCGCCAGCAGCCAGAAAATCGTTACCGTCGTTGCCGAGCATCAGATCGTTACCTACACGCACAGAATCTGCGCTGGAACCAGTCCGTGCAATGTTGTCGCCTGCATCTCCAATAAAATTAATGCCAGCGGCTGGATTGCTAGTCACATTGAAGTTACCAGGTCCCTGGAATTGATCCTGCCCCAGAAACGACGATGGATTGGACTGTAAGAAGGCTAAAAGGGTGTCTAGTCCTCTTTGTGCACTAATGCTCATATCATTTCCTCGTGATTGGTTAAGTTGCTTGTGTCGGTCAAACTGTGCGCACGCACGTCTAGCGGAAGCAGAACCAGGGGTACTGTCTCTGTTTTGCACTAGGGAGTGTGCATTGCTTCGACGAATAGTGACAGTGGGTAGAATCTTGGAGGTATTGGGGGCGATCGGATGGCTGCACTTATTTTGTTGATCGCCTAACTAACGCTCTAGAATCGATCAATAATCTGAAGGGGAAGGTTCAAAGGCTTGCCCCACAGAACTTTGCGATCGCTTCCAGGATGGATTGACATGATTGATTGTAGACGTACACCCATAACTTCAGCCGAGGTGTAATACCACTCTGTACCAAGAATAAAGAAGTGAATAGATTTAGCCAACCTGAAATTCTCAGAACTTTTCAGGAGTTGCTTCATCTTTTTATACTTACATACAGACAGCGCTACAAAGCAGAAATTGGGTTGAAATCAGCATCTGCAAGCAATCTTGAAGATACAAAGCATTTAAAGCATGGGTGATGAAGGTTTAACGTGTAGCATTTTTTACGTCAAAACCGTATCCGGATTAATTGGAACCAATTTAAACTGAGGTTCTAATTAAATTTAGACTTGCCTAGAGTTTCGTTTAATGCTAATCATGATTTGTGTTCATTAGTGGATCTGCGCGATCGCTCACCGCTTAATTGGAACAGTTTGTAAATTGGTTCTAATTAAGTGATCCTGCCGATGATTGTGTTATCTTCTGGTCAGTGCATCAATCTGGTGCGTTCCCTGTAGGATTTTCTAATATTAGAGATGTATGGTATCTGGTATGTACGCTACCGATACTATCAACTGAGAAGATATTGAGGCTGTTGAAGCAGCTAGCTCTACTTTATAGAGTGTCTAGGCTATATTCCAAATGTTGAAAAATAGGGCGATTTGCTCTTTCTTGTGACTGCGGCTCAGCCCAGTTGAAGAGAGCGGCTTGCGGTAGTGAGGAATGTTCGCTCAGTGGCATGAATAAGTTGATCGCAAAATTTCTCTGGATGGTTTAGGAACATTGCTATGAGCGACTGTTTGAAGATTGGCGATTACCTGTTAGATGGTGATCAGATTATTTCTGCGTTGGTGCGGTACAAGCTACTGGAGACAATGGTTGGACAAATCTTGTTAGATGAGGCGATTAAGGACGTTCCTTTATCGAAGCAAGAGCTGTTTTACACCTTATTTGGGACAACAGAGGCTCCTATACCCGATGACTTTGAAGGCTTTATCCAGCAATGGTGTCAACTTAAAGGAGTCACTCTGGATTATTTCAAGTCTGTCGTATTGCGAGAACTGCAAGTGCAAAAATTCAAGCAGCTCCGGTTTGCCAATCAGGTGGAATCAGAGTTTTTGCACATCAAGTCAGAACTGGATCAGGTGGAATATTCGTTGATTCAACTCACTCATTTACCACGGGCGCAGGAACTCTACTTTCAGCTTCGAGATGATGGTGCGGACTTTGTACAACTTGCACAGCAGTACTCGCTGGGTTCAGAGCGTTTAACGGGTGGTTTAGTGGGTCCAGTGCCATTGTCAACGCTGCCGATCGAAGTTGCAACGCTATTTCGCAGTGAACAGGTCGGCACAGTCTATGGACCAATACCTGTTGCAGATGGTTTCTGGGTCGTCCGCTTGGAGCAGTTTACAGCAGCACGGCTGACTGAGGCGACTCGCGCTGATCTAATGAATCGTCTGTACAACCAGTGGCTGCAAACTCAGATCAAAGCCATGACTGAGACACCTGGCACGATCGCAGTGCTATCAAATGCCGTGTCATCAAGCGCGGTGCCATCAAACGCGGTGCCATCAAACGCGGTGCCATCAAACGCGGTAGGACGGTTGCCAGTCGCGGCAAAGTGAACCATTTAGAAATGCTTGAGGGCTTATCGCAATGATGCAAGTGGATGCACCCGTACATTCGTTTCTCACTGATTTTTTTGCGGCTTGGCCGTTTAATCACCTCTCTGCCCCATTACAGAAACAGATCGCCCCAACGCTCCGGCTATGTTCGTTTCAGTCAGGGGAATTGATCTATCCATCTAGAGAACTCCCCTCGGCGGTTCACTGTGTTGTACAGGAACGTGTGCGAATTCTTGGTCCAACTTCATACCAAAGCCCAACGTTAGAAGTGGTGGGTGAAGGTAGCGTGATCGGCTGGGATAGTTTGCTACGGCGTGTATCAGCCGGATCTGTGCGGGCTGCTATGGCATCGCCAGAGAGCGATCGAGACGTTTTGACGTTGGCATTGTCTGCCGATGCGTTTGAAACATTGGCGTTGGAACATTTGATGCCAGTGTTGATGCGGCGCGTCAGCTTGATGGAATTGTTTGATACGCTGTCTCGTGCGCTGGCTAAAATGCCCGATCGCGCAACAGCAATCAATCTGACTGAGGTGGTGCATCATATCGATCGCGAAAAATTAGCGGTCATTCAACACTGGTACCCCGATTCCAAGCAGTTAGATGCTTTGTCCCCCAATCTGTCTTCTGATCGGGTGTGGCTGGTCAGCGGTGGTGAGGATCTCAGCCTGCCGATCGGCACACCTCTAAAGAGCGTTGATCAACTACAGCAGACGCGCCCTTCCCGTTTTCCGGTGCGCCTCTTGGGGATCGATCGCACGTGTCTGGCATCGGCTGTTTTAAATCGGCATGTTCCAAGTCTGCCCGCTTCAGGCACGTCATCGATTGCGCCAGTACTGGATTTGAGTTTGCCAGATACAACGCCACTGGAAAGCGACAGTCTTACACCTCAGGTTGCCTCCTCCACGTCCAAAGCGTATCCCATCTGGAAAGCGACCCTACCTGACCCGCTTGAAGATGTGGTGGCTTGTTTTGGCATGGTCTGCGATCGCTTGCAGGTGCCATTTCGCGCCGATTCGCTGCGTCGCTCCTTGAAACAGCAAGCGCTCGACAAATTTGAACCGTTTGATTTATATGTACGCATTGCTCACGCGATCGGATTGAATGCCCATGTCGTCCGCTTTACGCCGACAGCAGGTGGCATCAATCGCCTGGCAACACCAGCTCTGGTTGAGTGCAGCAACATTCTCGCTGTGCTGCATGATGCCACACCCACAACAGCAGTGATTGGTTCACCACGCACAGGCTTGTTACGATTAGCTCCTACTGAACTGGCATCACGGTTGACGTTAGATGCGCCCTCCGGCAGTGATCGTGATACGGCAAGCTGTCGCGCGATCGTGCTGGAACGGTTTGCCACTACACCAACAAAGCGATTTGGCTTTGATTGGTTTTTACCGCTGGTGACAAAGCAACGGGGTACTCTGATACAGGTGCTGCTTGCTTCGACCGTCATTCAACTACTGGGCTTAGCCAATCCATTATTAATTCAGCAAGTCATTGATAACGTCATCATCAATGCAAATGGTGAAGCCATGTCGATGTTTGGCGTTTTGATGATTTCATTTGCGTTTGTCGAAGGCATACTGACCATTCTACGAACGTATCTGCTGCTCAGTACGACCAACCGGATGGATTTACACCTGGGCGTGGAACTCATTCGTCACTTGCTGCATTTACCACTCAACTTTTTTGAAAAGCGTCCGGTTGGTGAACTGTCATCACGATTATTAGAACTGGAGAATATTCGCCAATTTATGACGGATACGGCGATTACAACCGTGATGGATGTCGCCTTTTCGGTGTTTTACATTGGGGTGATGCTGCTTTATAGTGCCCAACTGACGCTATGTGTATTAGCAACGGTGCCGATCGTAATTGTTTCGACCTTGCTGATGTCAAAGATTCAGCAAAAATTGATTCGCGTGAAGGCAGAACAGGGTGCAAAAGTGCAATCCTACATGGTTGAAGTGCTGGGTGGTATTTCATCTGTTAAAGCTCAGCATATGGAATCGCTTGTGGAAGCAACCTGGCGCGATCGCTACGTGCAGTATCTCACCAGTGGCTTTACCACCTCAACGATCAACACCATATTCTATTCCTACAGTCAATTTTTGAATACGGTGAGCAGTTTGCTCGTGCTGTGGGTTGGTGCAGGACTTGTACTCAAAGGAGAACTGTCTCTGGGTGGTTTGATTGCCTTTCGGATTCTGACGGGCTATGTCACAGGTCCACTACTGCGTCTGGCACGTCTCTGGCAAAAGTTTCAAGAGACCTCACTCTCGATGGAACTGTTGGCAGACATTGCGGATGCGCCGATGGAAGGGGAGCTAGCTCAGGAAAGAGCCTATCTTCGGATGCCTGCGATCGAAGGTCACGTCCAGTTCACCGATATTAGCTTTGGGTTCAAACCAGGGCAACTGCAACTGATGAATGTGCATTTGGAAGTGCCACCAGGTACTTTTGTGGGTATTGTGGGACAAAGTGGCTCTGGCAAAAGTACGTTGATGAAGCTGTTGCCCCGTTTATATATGCCACAAAGTGGCAGCATTGCCATTGATGGGTATGACATTAATAAAGTGGATTTAAGTTCACTACGATCGCAGGTTGGTATTGTCTCGCAGGATGCAGTACTGTTTCAAGGTACGATTCGAGACAACATTGCCTTATTTGAAGATCTGCCAGATGAGCTTGTTATCGAAGCAGCGCGAGTGGCAGAAGCGCACGATTTCATCATGCAATTACCAGAGGGTTACGCAACACAGATTGGTGAGCGTGGTTCAGCGATTTCAGGCGGACAGCGGCAGCGCATTGCGATCGCCCGTGTTGTCATTCGCAATCCTCGCCTACTGATTTTTGATGAAGCAACGAGCGCTTTGGATTATGAAACCGAACGGCGCGTTTGTCAGAATCTGATGCAGCGTTTTCAAGGACGCACCTGCTTTTTTATCACTCATCGCTTGAATACGATCGCCCACGCAAATTGGATTCTCTTTATGCAAGCTGGCATCATTGCCGAGCAGGGAACGCATCAAGAATTAATCGCACGTCGTCAGCTTTATTACTGTCTCTACGCTCAACAGTCACGCGAAGCTTAGAGCGGTCAGCCGTCAGCATTGTTTTGCAACACCCTAGCAACTCAAAACTCTCCCCCCTGCTTCCCCCTCTCCCCCTGCTTCCCGTGCTTCCCCCTCTCAAACTACTTGGAGCATTATCATGAGTCGTCATTGGTTAATGAATCCGTTTGGAGCTTTGCAAAAGCACTACCGGACAAAGCTCGACCAGGTTGAGCAAAATCTAGAGATCAAAGCCATTAGCTTGCCATCTGTAGCCCCTTGGACAAAGCTCATTACGCAAGTGATTTTAGTCGGCGTAGCAGTTGGTGCAGGATGGTCGATCGTGGCGCGAGTGGATGTTGTAGTGACGGCAAGCGGCAAACTAGAGCCACTGTCACAGTCGCAGGTGATTCAATCGCGGGCAGGTGGAGTCGTGACGGCTGTGCTAGTAAAGGAAGGACAGCAGGTGAAACAAGGGCAGCTATTGATGCAGTTGGATAAAACTACTATTTATAATCAACTGCAGCAATTATTGCTTCAGCGCGATCGCCTGGTTAAAGAGATTGCGGTATTGCGAACAGCACGCGAGGGCAAACCATTAGATACATTAGGTGAGCGTATGGCTGGTGTACCGCCCGAATTAATGAATCAGGTACAAACGCGCCTGCTGCTGGTCGCTCAACTCTCAGGAAACCCCAGCAACCTATCGCCAGAACAGCGTCAACGCTATAACCTTTTTGAGCGGCAACTACGTGAACGACAATCCATCAGCAGCCTGCAAGACTCAGACAGTCAAGCAAAAATCAGCGAAACAGAGGCACAACGTACGCAAACAGAGTTTCAACTGCAAACAGAACAAGAACTACTAGCACGGTTAAAGCCTTTGGCAGACCAAGGAGCTATTTCTCGCGTTAATTTGCTGCAACGCAAAGTGAGTGTGAGTGAACTCCAAAGTCAACGCGCTCAAACGCTCCTAAAAAGACAGCAGTTAGAAATTGGTCGAGTGCAAACGCAGGTTGAAGATGGCAGGCAACTGACCGATACGCTGCAAGATTTGCAACGTCAGTTAAGTGAATTAGACACAAGATTTGACACCATCATCAAAGACAGCCAGCGTCAGCTGATTGAAGTCAATGGAAAACTGAGTCAAGTCCAGCTTGACTTAAAAACACAGGATTTGCGCGCACCTGCTGATGGCGTTGTCTTTGAATTGGGACCGAAACTGCCTGGTGTGGTCTCTCAGCCCGGTCAAACGTTATTACAAGTGGTTCCTAACGAATCACTCACAGCGCAAGTTAAAGTTGCCAATGCAGATATTGCCAATATTCGTGTTGGTATGCCTGTAGATGTTCGTATTGATGCATATCCATTTACTGAATATGGCTCAGTGAAAGGGGTTGTCTCAAAAGTTGGTAGTGAAGCGGTCAAGTTGAGCGAGCAAGCTCCAGGAAACACTGTCTTCCCAATTGAAGTGCAGCTCGATCGCCAATTTTTAGAACGCCGCTCCCAGCGCTTTCCATTGACACCTGGCATGAGTATTGCGGCTTTAGTCAAAGTTCGTCAGCGAGCACCGATCAGTTATGTTACCGAAGAAATCACGAAAGCATTCGACGGACTGAAATCCGTTCGTTAGTTTTAATCCACTTGCATTCATTTAACAGGAGATAGTCATGTACAGACTTTTACCCATTTTTATTTGGACTGTTTGCAGCAGTTCAATCATACCGTTGGCATTTGCTTTGCCCTTGATTGCTCATCAGGAGAAGACCGGTAATAGCGTTGGAGCCATGATTCACCTTGAACCCGATGATTCACCTTATGCTGGAAAATCCACTCTAACGTGGTTTATGCTGACACGAAGCGGTGGTGACATGGTTTCTCCTTCAAGCTGTAACTGTCGCGTTGCCGCTTACAACGCACAGAACCAGGCGATCGCTCAACAACTGCCACTTTCACCTATATCACTCGAAGGGCATCAAAAAGGACACCAGGGCATTCAGACGACGATCATGTTTCCTGAATCTGGTGCTTATACAGTCGTTCTGTCTGGACAAGCCAAAGATAAAAGTTTTGCACCGTTTGAAATTAAGTTTCCAGTAATAGTTCGTCCTTAATACTATCAGCCAAAGTTGACTGCTTGGACTTCATTCATGATCGGTTCAATTATTCTTGGTTGCTTCTGTTTTAACGATCGACGTGCTCTTACTGATACCATTCACTGCGCGATGCCTCATTAATTGATTTAAAGCACCGAACAGTTTCTCGATCAGGGTACTCTCCACGTCATTTTTGACCCTTAAGATGTGGTGACACCATGACTATATTGCTTAACAACAAAGCACAGATTTCTACTAACAACATTGATGTAGCGGCTCAGCTTCAACGATCGCGCATTAGACAAGAGTTACAACAGAAAATTCAGACCGCTCTGCACGTTGCTAAAGATTTATCACCAATTGCCTGCCTCAGGGAAATTGAAACTAGCCTTCTAGCAATTCAAATCTATTGCAAAACGGTTCAAAAAACGTTCATTGTCATTGAAGAGAAAATTACTTGCGATCAGTACGAACTAGGCGGGTGTAAGCAAGACGCAGCGATTCTTTTTCGCGGACCTGACAAAGCAGCTACGGTGGCAATTTGTGTCACTGCTAAAGGTTCTTTACTCCACCGCAATGATGATCTGTGGACAGTGTACCGAAATGCTGGCGATATTGATCCTCTAGAATCACTTTTACCTGCATCAGTAAAGGCATTAAAATAACCTGAAGACTGCTAGAAACGGATGATCAAAAGTGCTGTTTCGTTTGTCGGAACATTATGTGTAGTGCCCCGACAAACGATAACTCACTCATCAGAGCGTCAGGTTATCAGCATAGACTAAGCGAGTTGCCGATCGCAGCTCAAACAGCATGTACTCTTCCATCACGCTCCATAGAAAAGCACGCAGCGTTTTTTGCCGCGCTTCGGTTGGAATTGTATAGGCAAATGGTGCCTCACATGGCTTTAGCTTTGCCAAATGATTTTCACAGCCACAACCATGCTCAAGAAAATAACCATATTGACTGGAAATACTGTCAATCAAGCGCCGAAGCATCGACACATAGCCACCATGCAGGATCGCATCAAACTTCCGTGCAATGCCAAGATCTTGCTCACTAAAGCGGAACGATCGCACCTCAAACAAATTCGATCGTTGCAGGGGATGCAAAAACGTCCAGTAGAACGTAGCAGGGACATCATAACCAAGTTCATCAAACAGGTCACTGACCACGTTGACCAGAGCTAGTCGCTCATGACGCTGATCATCATTGGCTTGTAGCGTAGCCTTGATCTGTTGCAAATCAGGATAGCTTTCTGGCAGAAATGCCTCACCAAAATGAGACACCGCTTCCCATGCCAACAGTCCATTGCCTTCACAGTAGGCACTCTTGAGATGTGCAGTCTCAGGGCGCTCTGCAAAAAGTACATGCCCCTGTTGATTCTTTGCCAAAAACACCTGAGCCATTGCAGTATAAACACGTGGCTCAGTCATCCATGTTCCAGTCACGAGGCGCTGCCAGCTCTCTGGCATTGCTTCAAGGGCAACAGCGGGTTCACCGTTGATTGTAATTAAGCTCAAGGTGGGAGTTGTCGTTGTCGATAACATTAGAAAACGTTCTCCTTGCTGTAGACACAGCCTTTAAATGATTGAAGCAAGAACTCATGCTCTGATGAGCAAACAGCCTTGACTCGCATTAACTATGCCACAGACCCAGCAGATGTGCTAGCACATACAACATTGATTTTTCAGAAATGCATGTTTGGGCAGTCTACCGCTGTCAACGATCGTGATTGATTCCCTTGAGAATTGTTGTAAAACTACTATGAAGAAGTTGTCTTTTCATGAGTTTGTGCTTTAATTTATTCATAGGGATTGCAAGCATTTTTGGTAGGGGTCTGAAGTTTCCCGCTGAGCTTAAGCGTTCCTGACAGGTTTCACACTATTTACAGCCATCCATACTACTTAAAGTTACGATCGCTGGACACTACCAAAGTGGCGATTGGCTGTAAATCACTGCATTTACCATTTTGATCAAACCTCAAACTGTGGATCGATCCGCCTTTGAAATCAATATCATGATTTACTTGGCTGACCGTGATCGCTTAAAAGCCACAGTGTAAACTTCAAACACCTATCATTGTTCGGAGAGTGAAACCTCAATGCTGGTGCATGGCAACCTCACTATTCTATCTTTCAACCCTTAAGGAGATCTATGGAAGGCTTTGACCAGCTTATTCCTACAAGCTGCCTCAAGAACCATTTCTACGGATGACTTTAGTGTGTGCCGTTTGAATTTAGCGTTTAAACGACTGCTTTGAGGTGTGATCTACGATACGACTCGATCAGTTAGTCGTTGAACATACACATGACCATTGCTGAAGTGACTCGTCAAAGCACTTCAGCCTTTCAATTTCTATGAGCCTTCTCAATTAGCTTAATTGACCCATTGTGTTATTAGTTTTACCTTTTAGGAGCAATCATGGAGCTACTCGACCAGAACCAACAGAAAGCCAACGAACTGTCGGCTGACTCAAGCAATCTCTCCCCTAATGCCTCAGGTCTCAAGCCTTCTGGAAGCCAAGCTAAAGGTTCTTCAATTCTGGACTCTAACTTTAACGAAGCACTAAACCAGAACCTTTCAGGTCTTGATACCACTCCAGCTAAAGCAGAAGCCTCCAGAACAGGTACTGCCAAAGGGTCTTCCGATCTAGCTATTGACCAGAACAAAGCTGAAGAAAAGATGGGAACTTGTCAGTTTGCTGGCACACCCGCGTGCAACTGCAATAAAACAAAGAATGGCTCGTCTGAGCCTTTAGATGCTTCCAACCCTGAGGCTTCTAAAGGACTGAAGGAAGGTGCTGGTGCTGACCCATTCCACGTTTCGCTAGGCAATGTTGACGTTGTGCGTAGTATTGACCTCAGCAAACTGCAGAAAGAGACTTCGTTTAGTGATGACATCGGTGCCAAAGGTGACTTTTTCATTCCAGGTGCTGGTAAAAACACTGTCTTGGGCACTGGTGATAAAGACCTGTTCGATGGACGCGGGGGTGGATTCAACACCATCACGACCGGCGGCGGTAAAGATAGCATCCTCCTCGACAGCAGTACAACCAACCTTATCTTAGACTTTGACACGAGTTTGGATCGGCTTCTTTTGACTAAAGATATCGACCCTAGTAACATTGTCATCGCACAAGGCAAAAACACGGTCAAGGACGGTGACAACCAGCCGCTTGACTCGGTTAACAACACATTGATCATTGACAAGTCTGATGGGCACATTCTGGCATCCCTAGCAAACACTAAGGCAACGGCGCTGCAAGGCATTGAACAAAGTGAGAGAAAAGGCTTTAGCCTGGTTGATGACAACATCTTCAACACACTTAATGAGGTGAAGTTCGATCAAACACAGGAAGGTAACGGACAGCTAACGGGTACGCCTGGACGTGACAAGTTGGTTGGTGGCAATGGCGATGACAACCTGCTGAGCGAGGCGGTTGACACACCGCCTCCTCCGGGTGGTTCTGCTGGTGGCTCGACTGGAGGGGATGATCATGATCACACGGGTGCAGGAGCCAGCAGCGAAAATCACGTTGCCCTGGATCAAGTGGATGTATTGCGCGGTATCGATTTAAAGAACCTGAAAAAAGAGGCTTCATTCACCGATGATATCGGCGTTAAAGGCGACTTTCTGATCCCAGGTGCTGGCAAAAATACCGTCATTGGTACCGGAGACAAAGACCTGATCGATGGACGTGGTGGCGGATTCAATACCATTACAACAGGTGGTGGTAAAGACAGCATTCTTCTCGATGACAAGACAACCAACCGCATCCTGGATTTTGACCCAACCCTCGATCGGCTCCTCTTTACACAGGGTATGGATCTCAACAACATTGTCATTGCACAAGGGAAAAACCCTGGTAAGGGCGGTGTCAACACACCCCTTGACTCAGTCAATAACACATTGATTATTGATAAGTCTGATGGGCACATTTTGGCATCGCTGGAATTCACTAAAGCAACGGCGCTGCAAGGCATTGAACAGAGTGACAGGAAGGGCTTTAGCCTGGTCGATGACAAAATATTCAATACTCTTAATGAGGTTCAATTTGGGAAAACACAGGACGGTAACGGACAACTGACAGGAACTTTAGGACGTGACAAGTTGGTTGGTGGGAAAGGTGATGACTTCCTCTATGTTGGTGACGATGGCTTCAAATTAGGGACGGCAAAAGGCGGCGGTGGAACAGAGTTTCCCTTCAAAACCGACAGCCCTGGCACCTCTGAATTAACACCACAGCTCAAGAATGGTGTGCTCAGTTTCAACGGTTCCTACAAAGACTTTGATGGCGCGCCGCTCTTTAGCCAGGGAGAAAAGGAACTCGATCCCAACACTAAGATTCTCAATGGATCTAACCCCCAAGCATTGATGGAGGGCTTCTTGAAAGTGCCTGTAGATAAGGAAGGCAATGCCATTTCTGGCACCCATCTGCACTTTAGCCCAGCTGGTGACGATCGCGGCAACTTTGCCGATGCGACGGTTGTTCGTTACTTCGAGAATACGCCGCTTGATGCTAAGTCTGGCACCCTGAGTGGCAAGTTTGAACTCTCGCCTGAAGAGCAAGCTGCCTTCTTGGCTGGTAATCTATACGTGAATATCCACTCCAACCGTGACCTTGATGGCGACGGCAGAGCAGGCTTTGCCACTGGAGAAAACCGCCTCAACCTTAACAAAAATGTTGTACAGCTCGTATAGCCTGCAAGCTTAACGGTTTAGCAGTAAAAACGACAAAGCCTGGTGATGTGCTGATTATGCCTCATCAGGCTTTTTTGTCACCCACTGTTTTAGCTAAGGATTGTGGATTTAATAAAACCGCATACTTGCGTAGGATGTGTAAAGCCGTTCCGGCATCCCAGAAAAGCGCAGCGTAACGCGTTGACTCCAAGGCTTGTGAGGCGTTAAGGCTAATGCCTCACACATCCTACAAAAGCCGATCTTATTTAATTTTCATGCCTAAGCTGAACCATGAATGTTTGGAGCGAAAGCGTCTGCTAACATTGCTTACTCGAATCGAAAGCTTGCAAGCATGACGTTAATTAGAACTCTTTTTGATCTTTGGTTCCAATTAATTGCAATTTAGTTCTAAAATTGCTCAATTTAGCCTTGCCAATGGGTATACATTTGCTATAGTTGGTACGAAGAGACCACAATGACCGATCGCCAAGGATTGCAAGTCTCTAGAGGCTTAGTCAGTTTTTCACTTTTTCACCGACTTCTAATTCTCATAGACACGGTATTGCTTCAATCACTTATCACATGAAGTGATTGAATGGGTAGTTTGTCTATTGTTCTGCATTTACCATCGATTGATTTCAAGACTTTAAGCTAGTGTCACTTGAGTACTAGGTCAATTAGTCTCGACTGCTAAAGCATTGGTGTGCACGTTCCATAGTATGCGCTCCAGTGACCAAAAGCGTCGTAGAGACTGGCTTTCTAACGCTAGGCATGTGCTATCTCTTCATCTTGTTCTCACACTTTAAGGAGTCCTTATGGACGGCTTTGACAATAAAAATCATCAAGAACAACACAACGCTGGTGGAATCGCAGATCCATCCATTAGTCCGGCTAATTCTAGCGCCGTTGCAAGTAGCTCGAAAGGCTCTTCTGTGTTGGACTCTGACCTTGAACAAGCGTTGAATCAAACGCTATCACCTGATGAAAAAGCTGCCGCTCCAGCAGCCAGCACTGCGCCTGATGATCACGACCACGCCCCAGAAACGGGTCCTTTCAGCAATCATGTGGATCTCAATAACGTTGCAGACTCCAAAACGTTAGATCGTAAGCAGGTTGGCAAGCAGGGTTCCTTCGAGGGTAGCTTTGGTGACAAAGGTGATTTTCTGAATCCTGGTGGTGGCAACAATACAGTCATTGCTGGCGGTGGTAATGATGTCATTCGCGGTTCAGGGCAAGGGTTGAACACAATCACCACGGGCACTGGCAAAGACACGATTATTCTGGGCAAGGAAACGACTAACCGGATCTTTGATTTTGATCCAGCGAACGATCGCTTTGTTCTACAGGGTGTGAATCCCAAGGACGTTATTATTGCACAAGGCAAAAACCCCGGTAAGGGTGGGCTTGAACAGCCTCTCGACTCTGTGAATAATGCGCTGGTGATTGACAAGAACGGCGGTCATATTCTCGCATCGTTGACATTCGCCAAAGCAGGTGATCTCAATGAGAGCCACTTTTCACGACTCACAGGTGAAGCAAACCAGAGCTTAAAGAATGAGGAACTTAAAGAAGATGGGTTTAAGAATCAGCGCGGCGATGGTCAACTCAATGGCACGCTAGGGCACGATCGCTTAATTGGTGGGAAAGGTGATGACTTCCTGTATGTTGGTGACGATGGCTTCAAATTAGGGACGGCAAAAGGCGGCGGTGGAACAGAGTTTCCCTTCAAAACCGACAGCCCTGGCACCTCTGAATTAACACCACAGCTCAAGAATGGTGTGCTCAGTTTCAACGGTTCCTACAAAGACTTTGATGGCGCGCCGCTCTTTAGCCAGGGAGAAAAGGAACTCGATCCCAACACTAAGATTCTCAATGGATCTAACCCCCAAGCATTGATGGAGGGCTTCTTGAAAGTGCCTGTAGATAAGGAAGGCAATGCCATTTCTGGCACCCATCTGCACTTTAGCCCAGCTGGTGACGATCGCGGCAACTTTGCCGATGCGACGGTTGTTCGTTACTTCGAGAATACGCCGCTTGATGCTAAGTCTGGCACCCTGAGTGGCAAGTTTGAACTCTCGCCTGAAGAGCAAGCCGCCTTCTTGGCTGGCAATTTGTACGTGAATATCCACTCCAATGTTGACGTGGATGGCGATGGCAGAGCAGGCTTTGCCACTGGAGAAAACCGCCTCAACCTCAATAAAAATGTGGTGCAGTTTGCGTAACGGTTGAATGACAGGCTGGCGCTACTAAAGCACCAGCCTGAAACCTACACAAAGCCATTACCTCAGAAGTTTGGTGATGAGACTGATAACCCATTGGGCGTGACACCCCAACAGGTTTTTTGCCTACAGATGAGAACTTCCACACGATTTAAGCGTTAACTACATGATGGAGTTGAGCCATGCGACAGATGAGTTATGTCCTGATGCTGGTTGCTAGTAATGTGCTAGTGAGCGCGTGGATGACGACGACACCCAGCGAGAGTGTCACACCTTTCAACCGCTCTTCACTACTGGCAAGTGTGATGGTGACGAGCGATCGCCCCCAGGCGGGAAGCACGCACTATTTCACAATGACCCTGCCCGATCGAGCGGGCAAGCGGTTCACTAAACTCTCCTTCTCATTTACAGAGCAAAATCGAGACAAAACCGTAGCACCGATTCGATTTGATTTAGCCAGTACCAAAGCGATTGCTGGATCATCTAAGGTCGGGGGACGTGCGATCGGGATTAAAGATACGTGGATTGATGAAACAGGCGTTCTCTGGGTCGAGTTTGATGCCTCTGTTCCACCCAAAACGCAACTCATGCTTGCACTCAAGACGCTTAAATCATCTCCCGCTGCCACTTATGACTACGGCATTGCGGCTTACCCAGAAACCAAATTTCCGGCTGTTTTCGTTGGTAATGGTAGTTTGACCATCCGTCGGTGAACACAGGCGACATTCAATTCCAGGCGATCAGTAGAAGTAACCCTATCCCAATAATACCAATTCTACAAAATCGCCCTACAGATTCGTTCTTGCTGCTGACCGCTGACCGCTGACCGCTGACCGCTGACCGCTGACTGCCAGCCGAAGTTTGCCTGTGTAGCCACAGTTTAGTGAAATGGTATAACTACAGGAACCATCCGCGAATGCATCGATCGTTCCTGTAGATTTCCATGTTCTAGTAGGGCTAGGTAGTGTTTTAAACCCGTCGGGCTATCTCCGTGCAGGCATACAGAAAGGAACATAGCAAGAAAGCGGAAAGCGCGGTTGCCATCTTGTATATCCTTTGGTTAAGGTTGGTATGTAGTTTACGTAGCTTTACAAAGCTGCCAAAAGTGGTAAGTTTTTTTAGGTGGGGGGAATGCTAACGCTTGAAGCCTGCTGATCGTCGAATGATTCGCTGTCTTGACCGAAACCTGGAAACTCAACTATGTCATTGACAGGACTGATTCAAGGACTCAACGCCTTCCACAGCAGCTATTTCAACGATCATCGAGAATTATTTGAACGGCTCTCTGGCGGGCAATCACCCGAAGTGCTCTTCATTACTTGCTCTGATTCTCGCATTGACCCGTGCTTAATTACCCAGGCGCAACCGGGTGAACTGTTTGTGATGCGTAACGTTGGCAATATTATTCCATCTTACGGAGCGACCAGCAGTGCTGAAGCAGCAGGCATTGAATACGCGGTGGAAGCATTGGGTATCAAAGATATTATTGTTTGTGGGCATTCTCACTGCGGCGCGATGAAAGGGTTGCTCCAAGTGGGCACGCTATCAGAGACAATGCCTGCTGTCTATGACTGGTTAAAGCGGCATGGCGAAGCAACTCGACGGCTGGTATTGGACAATTATCCCAATCTGGAAGCTGACGAGCTACTGAAAATTGCGATCGAGCAAAATGTTTTGACGCAGGTCGAGAATTTAGAAACCTATCCAGCCATTCGCTCCAAGCTACACAGCGGCAAGCTCAATCTCCATGCGTGGATGTATGAAATTGAAACAGGCACCGTATTTGCTTACAATGCACCGAAGCGACAATTTACACTGATGGAAAAGCGATCGTTCCCCGTTCCCGATCCATTAATCACAACGGCACCTGCCTGAACTCCCACAGCGTTGCGTGTTTTTATCTCCTGACTCCTGACTCCTGAACCAAAGCTGGACATCAAAGTCAGCCTGCCTTCAGCAAATGCCCTCAATAAATGCAAAGCGATAAGAGCGATGGGGCTGTAAGTCGGTATGCTGTAAAAGTATTGTTTGACAGCATAGCCTCGGTCACTTAACACGTCATGTCACAGCCGACGATCGAATCCATTCTGCAAGAGAATCGCCTCTTTCACCCATCGGCGGCATTCTCTCAAAACGCGCACATCAAAAGCCTGGATGACTATCACCGCCTTTACGAGAAGGCAAAAACCGACCCACAAACCTTCTGGGCGGAATTGGCAGCAACCGAACTGCATTGGTTCCAGAACTGGGATACTGTGCTGGACTGGCAACCGCCTTTTGCAAAATGGTTTGTGAATGGCAAGCTCAATATCTCCTACAACTGTCTCGATCGCCATCTCACGACCTGGCGACGCAACAAAGCCGCGTTGATTTGGGAAGGCGAACCAGGAGACTCACGCACACTTACCTACGCGCAATTGCATCGAGAAGTGTGTCAGTTTGCCAATGCGTTGAAGCATCTGGGTGTGCAAAAGGGCGATCGCGTCGGTATTTATATGCCGATGATTCCTGAAGCGGCGATCGCTATGCTTGCCTGTGCCCGCATTGGTGCCGCGCATACCGTTGTGTTCGGTGGGTTTAGCGCTGAGGCATTGCGCGATCGCCTGATCGATGGGGAAGCGAAAGTGGTGGTTACAGCGGATGGGGGCTGGCGTAAAGACGCGATCGTGCCTCTAAAGGAACAGGTAGACAAAGCACTGGCAAAGGGTAGTGTCCCCAGCATAGCGGCAACGCTGGTGGTAAAGCGCACTGGGCAAGAGATTCAGATGCAGGGCGATCGTGATCATTGGTGGCACGAACTTCAGGCACACGTCTCAGCCAACTGTCCTGCCGAGCCAATGGATAGTGAAGATCTGCTCTTCATTCTGTACACCTCAGGCAGCACAGGCAAACCAAAGGGGGTCGTGCACACCACTGGCGGCTACAACCTTTACACCCACATCACCACCAAGTGGATCTTTGACCTGCAAGACACCGATGTGTATTGGTGTACGGCTGATGTCGGCTGGATCACTGGGCACAGCTACATTGTCTATGGTCCCCTATCCAATGGTGCGACGACGGTGATGTACGAAGGTGCCCCCCGTGCCTCCAACCCCGGCTGTTTCTGGGATGTGATCGAAAAACACGGTGTCAATATTTTTTATACTGCTCCTACAGCGATTCGCGCCTTTATCAAAATGGGTGACGAACATCCCAAGGCGCGGGATTTATCCTCGTTACGACTGCTGGGTACGGTGGGTGAACCCATTAACCCAGAATCCTGGATCTGGTATCAACAAATCATTGGCGGTGGACGCTGCCCGATTGTTGATACCTGGTGGCAAACCGAAACGGGCGGCATTATGATCACGGCGCTACCGGGCGCGATTCCGACGAAACCGGGTTCGGCAACCCTACCGTTCCCTGGCATTCTGGCAGAGGTGATCGATCTGGACGGAAATGCTGTTGGCGCAAATGAAGGTGGCTATTTGGCAGTGAGGCATCCGTGGCCCGGTATGATGCGAACGGTGTATGGCGATCCCGATCGCTTCCGTCGCACCTATTGGGAGCACATTCCACCCAAAGATGGTCAGTATACCTACTTCGCTGGGGATGGTGCCCGTCGAGACGAAGACGGCTACTTTTGGGTCATGGGTCGTGTAGACGATGTCATTAATGTCGCTGGGCATCGCCTTGGCACCATGGAAATTGAATCAGCGCTGGTGTCACATCCTGCCGTTGCCGAAGCCGCTGTGGTGGGCAAACCCGATGAGCTTAAGGGTCAAGATATTGTGGCGTTTGTCACCCTGGAAGGCACGTATAGCGCCAGTGACGAGTTACTAAAAGAACTCAAGCAGCATGTGGTGAAGGAAATTGGCGCGATCGCCCGTCCAGGTGAAATTCGTTTTGCCGATGCCTTACCCAAAACGCGTTCTGGCAAAATCATGCGCCGCTTGTTGCGTGACCTGGTGAGCGGCGTGGAAATTTCGGGCGATACCTCCACGCTAGAAGACCGCAGCGTACTGGAAAAACTTCGTGAGGGTTAAGCGACAGAGGTACAAACAGGGCATTTTACGAAATACCTCTGCTGACTGCCCATCTTTTTGAACGCCCAGTTTTTCCAACTTACCGCGACGTGGGAGAATAGTATTCTACCCAACATAACGCTGACTGAGAATTATGGCTCAAATTCAATTTTCTAGAGGTATTGATGAGGACGTAGTGCCTGATGTTAGCCTGACCCGTGCGCGCGACGGTAGTAACGGCAAAGCCATTTTTTACTTCCAAAACCCGAACGCACTCAGTGGTACTAGCACTGACAGCATTACCGGGATGTACATGGTGGATGAGGAAGGTGAATTGGTTACTAGAGAAGTCAACGCCAAGTTCATCAATGGTCAGCCCGAAGCGTTAGAAGCAACCTACGTGATCCGATCGCCCGCAGAATGGGATCGCTTCATGCGCTTCATGCAGCGGTACGGCGAAGACCACGGGTTAGAATTTAATAAAGCCCAAGCCTAATTAAGACCAAACGCTGAAGCGATTTTACGGACAATGGCGGCTATTCCTCATCCTGACACTGCCGCTCTAGCAATTCACTGTGCGGTGATTACAGTGAGTGATACCCGCACGGTAGAAACCGATCGCAGCGGTCAGCTAATTCAGCTAATGTTGCAAGAGGCAGGGCATCAAATGGTTGCCTATACGATTGTTAAGGATGAGCCGAGACAGATTCAGCTTGAGCTTGAACAGCTCAGCCAGCAAGCACTGGTTGCAGCAATCATTGTCAATGGTGGTACGGGCATTGCACCGAGAGACACCACATACGACGCGATCGCGGCGCTGCTAGAAAAGACTTTACCTGGCTTTGGCGAACTCTTTCGCTCGTTGAGCTACCAGGAAATTGGCTCACGGGCGATCGCGTCACGGGCGATCGCGGGTGTTTTTGGTAGCAAGCTCGTTTTTTCAGTACCTGGCTCTACAGGTGCGGTGAAACTAGCGATGCAGGCGCTGATTTTGCCAGAACTGAGACATCTGGTGAGTCAGCTCGCTACAGGTAAACGCTAGACATCGGTTTCCTTCCCTTTGCAAACGGCTAGTCGTCACAGCAATCTGCCGGGACGTTACATATAGTATCCCGGCAGTGCTACCCATACAGTTGAAACAGCACTCGCTACTTCTGGTTTTGATTTGCCTGTTGCGTGGTGGATGTTGGTGTTGTCAAAGCGACCTTTTGCAGTGTGGCGAGAGCACGAGCATATTGAGGATCGTCTTTAGTCGCCACGAGCTTGGGATTAGATGACAGCTTCTGACGCTGTTCATCGCTCAAATCAATCTTGATGTCTGGCGTGATGCCTTTATGGCTGATATCGGTACCTTTGGGCGTGTAATAATGAGCGATCGTCACTGCCAGACCTGACCCATCAGACAGCGAATGCACCGACTGCACTAACGCTTTACCAAAGGTTTGACTACCAATGACTGTCGCGCGTCCGTTATCTTTAAGCGCACCCGTCAGAATCTCGCTGGAGCTAGCTGAGTTTCCATCGACTAAGACAACAAGCGGCGACTTCGTTAGAGCCGTTCGATTGGTCGAAATCTCTTCATTATTGCCTTTGCGATCGACCGTGCGAACGATCGACCCTTTATCCATCCACATCCGGCTGATGTCGATACTTGCTTGCAGCAGTCCACCCGGATTGCCTCGCAGATCGAGAACATAGCCATCGACTTTCTGGTTGCCCAAATCCTGAATCGCCCGACGCATTTGGTCAGCCGCGTGAGCGCTGAACTCATTCAAGCGAATATAACCAATGCGCTGTGTGCCCTCTTGCCTCAGTGAGTAGCGCACGGTTTGCAGTTGAATACGCGCACGGGTCAGCGCAAACAGCGAGTTGTCTTTGCCTTGTCGCCCAACTTCAAGCTTGACTTTGGTGCCAACATCCCCCCGAATCAAGTTTGAGGCATCCTCGACCGTCATCCCTTTCGTCTGCTTGCCATCGATCGATAGAATTTGGTCGCCCGCCTGAATGCCTGCCTTGAGTGCGGGAGAATTTTCGATCGGTTCAACCACCGTTAGCACTTTGGTTTGGTCGCTCACTTCCAGTCGAATGCCCACGCCGGAGAGTTCACCAGAGGTCTGGTTGCTCAGCGCTTCATACTGCTTTGGATCCATGAAGCGAGTGTAGGGATCGTTGAGTTTTTCTAGAGCCGATCGCAGGGCTACATATGCCTGTTCGCGCGACGAATAATTTTTACCCAACAGCGACTTTCGGACTTCCTGCCAATCGGTTTGATTAAAGGTGCCGTCCACGTAGTCACGATTAACAATCTGCCATGCCTCATCAACGACGGTCTTCGGACTCTCTTGCAGCGCCGCCCGTACGCGACTGAGACCAGGAACAAAGAGTGAAATTGCTGCTGTGGTTGCGACAGCCCCACCGCAGAGAGCAATCTGAAACAAGGGAAAGCGCTTGGATGGTCGGTTCATTGAAGATAATGATAAATGAAGTGGCTTAGAAATAAAGAGAGACGTTATGCAGCCAGACTAATTGAAGGCGATCAATATCACGTACAACACCCAAAAGACAGCAACAGGAAACTGAAACGGTCCCAGTAGTCGTTAACCCAGAATACTCGTGTAGCATGGCGGCAGTCCACTGCATAGAGGACAGTTTGCTAGGCAGCCCAATCCTCGACCCGCGCTTAGATGAACACCCTGACGATTAGTAGACTTAAACCTTTTAGCCAATCTAACCGAATCTCAATAAATTGGCATAGGGGTAATTGTATTAACTTTGTTATACCTTCGTTTTAAGTTTGATTGCTTTTTGCAAAGATTATTTGAATCACGCATGGCGAATGCTGAAAACGGGGCAACTGAACATAGCAAGGGGCGCGTGTAACTAGCGATAGAGATGATGATGAAAGCTAAAGGTGTGAGAGTGAATGCAAGTGGGTGGCGATCGTGGGTGAGCGGGGCGATCGTCGTCTCAGCGCTGGCTGGTGTGGTCTTGATGCAGCGATCGCAGCTAATGCGCCCGTCTTTGTGGCACTCTGACCCCACGCAAGCAGAACAACAGGAAGCGGTAAAACTACGGTTGCTCAAGCAGCTACCCACCTTTGGTTTTAGTAATCTCATTGCCGATTGGACGTTTCTGAACTTTTTGCAGTACTACGGCGACAACGAGGTTCGAGCCAAGACAGGGTACGCTCTCAGCCCACAATACTTTGATATCATCACGCGTTTAGATCCGCGCTTCGTTGACATCTACCTGTTTCTTTCTGGGAGTATTTCCTACCAATTGGGCGATCCAGAGACAGCGGTGCAGTTAATGAATCGGGGTACCGCTGCCCTATCGCCCCAAGCAAGCCCCAAAGCGTTTCAAGTCTGGCGCTTCAAAGGTCTGGATCAACTGCTGCTATTAGGCGATGTTCCAGGCTCGATTTACTCGCACGAAATGGCAGCAAAGTGGGTGCAAGGAACGCCCTATCAAGAACTGGCACCTCTCTTTCACCAAACAGCAGAGTTTTTGCGGCGAGACCCCAACAGTGTGCCCGTCCGGTTTCAAGCCTGGATGTCAATCTACTACCAGGCAGGCGCTGCCCGCGATAAGACAACCCAGGAACGAGCAAAACGAGAAATTTTGTCGCTGGGTGGACAAACGCGGACGCAAGATGGACAGCTAACCTTTGTCTTGCCTGAGCAAAAACGTATCGCTCCGAATGCTCAAAAGTAAGGGTTTGGGTGGGAGGCAGAAGGCAGGGTGCAGAAGGCAGAAGGCAGGAGCTTGAGAAGGGGGCAGAAGGCAGAGGGCAGGAGCTTGAGAAGGGGGCTACAGGGCATGACGTGATTCTTCATTGCTGCTTGTTGGCGATCGCACACCATTTCGCTGATCGCAGAAAGCTGCTAAGGTGCTGTTTATTTATGGAGTGTGAATAGAGGAGTCGATCGCAATGTTGAGTTGGGAGCAAAGTCCAAGTATTGCGTTGATGCAGCGAGAACGCGCCTGGGTTGAGGTGGATGTGAGCGCGATCGCCCATAATGTGCGGCAGATTCGCAGTCTGCTGTCAGAGAAAACAGCATTGATGGCAGTCGTTAAGGCAGATGCCTATGGACATGGCGCTACAACCGTTGCTCAAGCAGCACTGCAAGCGGGAGCAACCTGGCTGGGCGTTGCCACGATCCCCGAAGGTATTGAACTCCGGGAAGCAGGCATTGATGCCCCTGTACTGGTGTTAGGGGCAAACCACACGCCGGAGCAAATTCGGGCGATCGCGCATTGGCACCTTCAGCCGACGCTCTGCACACCTCGTCAAGCGCTCATTTTTGCCGAAGTGTTGGCAGACTTACCTCAGCCTTGTTCGTTAGCGGTGCATCTCAAGCTCGATACGGGTATGTCGCGTCTGGGCACTGCATGGCAGGAGGCAGCAGCTTTTGTACAACTGGTGCAACGTTTACCCCATCTGACGCTTGCCAGCGTTTATTCTCACCTGGCAACTGCGGAAGACCCCGATCAGACCATTGCCAAGCAGCAGCAGCAGCAGTTTGAAGCCGCAATCGCTCAGATCAACGCTTGTGGCATCAAGCCGCCCTGTTTACATCTGGCAAACTCTGGTGGCACCTTGTCTGATACGGCGGTTCACTACAATATGGTGCGGGTTGGCTTGGCGCTCTATGGGCTATATCCAGCCGACCACTTAAGAACGGTGCTTGACCTCAAACCCGCTCTACAGGTGAGAGCTAGAGTGACGCAAGTCAAAACCATCCCACCAGGAACGGGGATCAGCTACGGGCATCGGTTTGTGGCAGATCGAGAACTGAAAATTGCTGTCGTGGCGATCGGCTACGCAGACGGGGTACCCCGCAATTTATCCAACAAAATGGAGGCGATCGTGAGGGGGCAGCGAGTCCCTCAAGTTGGCGCTGTGACAATGGATCAACTCATGCTGAATGTCAGCGCTGTCTCCAATCTACGTGAAGGCGAAGTGGTCACGCTCTTAGGACAGGACGGCAACGAAGCGATCGCAGCTGATGATTGGGCAACCACACTGGGCACGATTTCGTGGGAAATCCTTTGTGGCTTCAAGCACCGACTGCCAAGAATTGCGATCGATCAAGCGCCGCCCAACTTTAGAAGTAAAAAAAGTTGGTGAGAAGAGTCCAAAAGCCATACGGTTTGAGGTTCCCTTCTGCCCTCTGCCCTCTGCCCTCTACCCACTAACCACTGAACAATACCAAAACGTTCCTCAAAAACGCTTTTAACTTTTCTTCCATTTCAGGTGTGGGGTAGCTGCTACCTTCAAATGCCCAATGGTCAACAGTTGAGAGCCACCATTGTTTGCCGCGATGGTCAAAGCCTGTAATTTCAGCACCGATCGCCCGTCTCTCTCCCGTTTGCAGATCTTGGTAAAAGCGGATTTGCAGCAAAAGACTGCGGCTTTGCAGGAGGCGCGAAAAACCAGGAAAATGAAACCCGATGTCGATCGACTCTGGATCAACCAGTTCTCGCGTGTCCGAATCGTTCACCCACGGCTTCAAATCCGCTTTGGCATCTGGAAACTCGGCTTTGAAGAGATTGGCTGCCGCCGCGATTTTGCTGGTTGTTTCCAGCGATGTTGCTTGTTCGGCTGCGTTCATGCGCGATTCCTTTGTAGCAAGAAATGCAAAGAGCCAGGAGAGGCAATCTTAATGCCAGGTTAACTTCAAGATTATTCACAAATTGACAGAATTTTCAAGGGTCTGAGGTTGTCTATAGAGGCAAGTTGATCGTTTAAGCCACAACGTCTTAACCGCTGGACTGCTGACCGCTAATGGCTGACCGCTGACCGCCAATCTTTAGCCCGATCGCCTGCTGACATTTTTCTGTCATATTCGTCGCTCACACTAAGAACATGGGCTTGGAGGTTGTCACAACAACTTGAAAGACCAAGCCCAGATCTGCGAGACGGTTACACAACTGAAGCGATCAGTCGTTAGCTGTTGTCCCTCTGGTGACAGCTAACGCTTTCTCTATCACAGCAGTAGAACGATCACAGCAGTAGGAGTTATTGAGTTATGTCCAGGAAAGGACTAATGCACGCAGCAATGGTGACAGCCTCGATCGCCACCTTTCTAACGGTTGATGTGAATGAGGCAAGTGCTCATCATGGGTGGAGTGAATACAACAATCAGCAAACGTTGAATGTCACGGGTGAAATTCAAAAAGTCAGTGCTGGCAATCCTCACACAACGATTCAGTTGAAAGCGGGGGATAAAGTTTGGACGGCTGTTTTGGCACCACCATCCCGCATGGAGCGTCGGGGATTGCCGCAAGGGTCACTCAAGGCAGGGCAAATGGTGAAGCTGGTGGGCTATCCGCATCGCAGTGAAGCGAATGAGATGCGGGCAGAACGGATTATTGTGGGCGATCGCACGGTTGAACTGCGCTGATGCTTGTGTTGGCAGTCACTGATTGGCTATGGCTAGAGCAAAGTGCCCTGTCTCAGACAATTCGCCAGTGGGTGTGGTTGTATCCAGCGATCGAAAGCTTACATCTGTTGGGCTTGGCGCTACTGGTTGGGGCGATCGCGATGTTTGATCTGCGTCTGCTAGGTTTCTCACGTCAACTCTGGATCACTGATCTGGCACAGCATTTGCTGCCCTGGGCATTTCTGGGGTTTGCGATCGCTGCCGTGACTGGAGGGTGCTTGTTTGCTGTCGATGCGACCCAACTGGCTGCAAACCCTGCCTTTCGTCTGAAGCTGCTGCTCATCGCTGTGGCTGGCATCAACGCAGCACTGTTTCATTTTAGGTATCGGTCAGTCCGGCTGTGGAATCGTGGGGTTGTGGTGCCGCTAGCTGTAAGGGCGATCGCGGCTATCTCGGTGTTGCTGTGGTTTTCTGTCATCATCTGTGGTCGTTTGATTGCGTACATTTGAAAACAACCCCTTCAAGACACCACCTTCTTTCACAGCAGTTCTCCCCTGAGAGGGACGTGAGCAATACTAAATTTGACGTTGAGTAAGAGCAGCTTTGGTTCATTCACTGTTGCAACGAGAGTTGTTCGTTATCAATGCGTTTCAGGCGTTCTACGCTTGGATTCAGTGTTCAAAGTCTCTCATGCAAAATGTTTCGGTAGTAAGACATGACAATTTTGAAAGTAATCGAACCACAGCCAACACTGCTCAAGCCAACGCTTTCTGTCACAGATGCCACTGCCATTATCGTTGGCATGGTCGTGGGAGCAGGCATTTTTGAGACACCTGCGTTAGTCGCGGCTAATGCGAGTAGTGCGGGTGTCGTGTTGCTGGTTTGGGTGTTGGGTGGTGCCATGTCGCTGGTGGGTGCGCTGTGCTATGCCGAGCTGGCAACGGCGTTTCCCGATGCGGGGGGCAGCTACCACTATTTCATGCGGGCGTATGGTCCGAACCTTGCCTTTCTCTTTGCCTGGGCGCGGATGGCAGTCATTCAAACGGGTTCGATCGCGCTGCTGGCATTTATTTTTGGCGACTATGCGGCACAACTTTTGCCCCTGGGAAGCTATGGTTCTTTCGTCTACGCCATACTCAGCATTGTCGTTCTGACAGGGCTGAACTTTATGAGCGTTGAGCAGGGCAAATGGACTCAGAATTTGCTGACGCTGGCAAAAGTGTTGGGGCTGCTATTGGTGATTGTGGCGGGTTTAGCAGCAACCACTGCTGTTACCCCTGCACCTACAGCACCAGCAGAATCCACCTCTCAGGGCACGTTTGGGCTGGCGATGTTGTTTGTGCTGTTGACTTATGGTGGCTGGAATGAGGCGGCGTATCTGTCGGCAGAAATGCGCCACGTCCAGCGCAATATGTCGAAGGCGCTGCTTTGGAGCATCGGTATCATCGTCGGTATTTATCTGTTGATGAATCTAGCCTATCTTCAAGGGCTGGGTCTGGCAGGTATGGCAGGCTCCAAGGCAGTAGCAGCGGATCTTATGCGACAGGTAGCGGGTGAAGGCGGCGCTAAATTCATCAGCTTTTTGATTGCCATTTCGGCGTTGGGCGCGACGAATGCCACGATTTTTACGGGCGCACGGACGAACTACGCGCTGGGACGGGATTTTTCAGCTTTTGCCTTTTTGGGACGCTGGCACGATCGCGCCAATGCTCCCACGAACGCGCTGCTGGTGCAAGGTGCGATCGCGCTGGCACTGGTGCTGCTGGGCGCGTTGACTCGCAAAGGCTTTGAAACGATGGTGGATTACACTGCCCCTGTTTTTTGGTTCTTTTTTCTGCTGTCGGGCATTGCGCTGTTTGTGTTGCGCTGGCGTGAACCCAATGCCCCGCGACCGTTTCGGGTGCCGCTATATCCCATAGTGCCCCTGCTCTTTTGCGGCGTTTGCGCCTATTTGCTTTACTCCAGCCTCGTTTTTACGGGCTTAGGCGCATTGGTGGGTGTGGCAGTGCTGGCGATCGGCGTTCCCATCCTGTGGCTCATGCGACGGCGTACCCAGTTGTAGCGCGATCGCTTGCAGTCACCTGACCGTATGACAGTTCATTCTTTATTCATTCACCAGGAGAAATCACGATGCGTCTACAACAGACAAAACAGCACCTCACACGCTTACTGATCGTTAGTTTCAGCGCTGGTAGCCTTGCCTTAACAGGTTGTGTCCAGCAGCGAGATAGCGCACAGGACAACGCTCAGGCACAAACACCGACCCCTACTGCCTCGGTAACACCATCTTCTAACCCAACAGAAACGGCACAGCCAGAAACAGCCCAGCGACAGCCAGATGTGGTTTATGTTCCTACCCCAACTGAAGTGGTTGACCGAATGCTGGCACTGGCAAAGGTGAAAAACAATGATGTCATCTACGACCTGGGCAGTGGTGATGGGCGCATTGTCATCACAGCGGCTCAGAAGCTGGGTGCTACAGGCGTTGGCGTTGACATTGATCCCGAACGCATTCGGGAGGCAAACGAAAATGCTCAGAAAGCAAAGGTGACCGATCGCGTGCAGTTTCGGCAGCAAGACCTGTTTCAAACCGATCTAAGACAGGCATCAGTTGTGACCCTCTACCTTCTACCTGATCTCAACCTGAAGCTGCGCCCCAAACTTTTTCAGGAACTCAAGCCTGGAACGCGGGTCGTCTCCCACGATTTTGACATGGGTGACTGGAAGCCCGAACGAACCGAAAGAATCAATGTTGGCGGTCGGCAGCACACTGTTTACTACTGGGTGATCCCCAGCAAGGTTCCTGCCAACTTCCGCCCTTAAAATCGGCGCTAGTCAGACTGGAACCAGCATCGGGGCACCCCTAAAACGACTCATTCTCTCACTAAGGAAACTCACAATGTCTCAGCCTTCTTCGCGCAAACTATCGCTCAAATCACTGTCGTTGTTATCTATGGGTGCCCTGGGTGGGCTGTTGGTGGGCACACAGTTTGTACCCACCAATGCTGTACCAACACAGCAGTCGATCGCCCAAGCACCGTCTGCTCCGGGGTCGATCGCTCAGGTGCCCTCCGCCCCGTTGCCTGGTTCAGACGGCAACTTTATTTCAGCCGTGGCAGACAAAACGGGTGCGGCTGTCGTGCGGATCGATTCGTCTCGTACCGTGAGGCGATCGCCCCAGTCGAACGGGCGCATGGTAAGAGGTACTGGCTCTGGTTTCATTATCAAAGCCGACGGTTTAGTGTTGACCAACGCTCATGTCGTCGATGGTGCCAGCAGTGTAACGGTGACGCTCAAAGATGGGCGCGAATTTACAGGGAAGGTGCTGGGTAAGGATGAACTGACAGATGTGGCAGTGGTAAAAATCCAGGCAACGAATTTGCCGATCGCACCGCTTGGCAACTCAGAGCAAATCAAACCGGGGGAATGGGCGATCGCGATCGGTAATCCCCTCGGTTTAGATAATACGGTCACGGCTGGTATTATCAGCGGCACAGGACGGTCTAGCGGTGTGGTCGGCGCACCCGATAAGCGCGTCAGCTTCATTCAAACCGATGCGGCAATCAATCCCGGCAACTCTGGTGGACCCTTGCTCAACCAGAAAGGGCAGGTGATCGGCATGAATACTGCCATCATCGGCGGTGCTCAAGGACTGGGCTTTGCGATCCCCATCAATCGGGCGCAGCAGGTTGCCAATCAACTGATCGCTAGTGGCAAGGTCGATCATCCCTATATTGGTGTACGAATGACCAACCTCACTGCCGCGACAAAAGAGGCATTGAATCAGGATTCTGAGTTGGGTGTGTCAGTCAAAGCGGATCAGGGCGTAGTCGTGGTGGGGATCGCCCGCAGTTCGCCTGCTGCCAATGCTGGACTTAAAGCTGGAGATGTCATTCAGTCAGTGAATGGACGATCGGTGAAAACAGCCGATGACGTGCAGCAGGTCATTGAGGGAAGCAAAATTGGCAGTAGTTTACCGATTCAGGTCGATCGCAACGGTCAACCTGTCACCCTATCGGTCAGTCCTGGCGCATTCCCAACCGAGGCAAACTCTTAGTTGGTGATCAATTAGTAGCATTTGCAATAATGTAAATGCGTCACAACATCTGCTGTAAAACATCAGTAAAATCTCATCTAGGAGCAAGTATCACTCGTTTCCTGGGTGAGATTTTCCAGTGCATCAATTTCTAGCGAACCAAAATACGCGTTCTTGTGTCTAACTGTTGTTCATACCAGGAGCCTTAGACGTGGCAATTGCACAGCAAAATAACTCCAGTGCCCCGAAACCTCAGAAGTCTGCCGCTCAGCGCTTATGGTTCTTGCACTGGCTCATGGCAGCGTTTTATCTGGTGCTGCTTGCAGGCGGCATTTACATGGCTGATTTGCCTAGAGAGGTTGCGTATCGTGGGTCTCTCTACACGTTTCACAAAACGTTGGGTGTCGTAGTGATGAGCTTGCTGTTAGCCAGAATCTCCGTTCTGCTAGGGGTGGTGCTGCACAAATATCGTCATCGCTTACCCAAAACTACGCCCCACTGGTGGCGCATGTTTGCCCTCCACACAGCGCTTTATACGTTTATGCTGCTGGTGCCTCTGAGTGGCTACTTATTCTCAAATGCCAACGCTAAAGATGTGGTCATTTTTGGTACAAACATTGTGTTACCGCCCCTCATTGGTGCGGATAAAGTGCTGGCTGAGTTGGGACGTAGTGTTCATTTCTGGTTGAGCTACACTTTTTTGGCGTTTATTCTTTTGCATAGTTTGGATCAACGCAAATACCTGCGTGCTGTATTGCGCCGTTCATTCAAAGCGATCGCCAGAACAAATTCTTAGACAAGCCCAACCAATGAATGCGCCAGTGTCAGAAACTCCAGCGGTACAAGGCGTAGAGATACCTCACAGGTCAACGAAAGGCTGTGTGAGATCAGACTACAGACCGCTGCAACCTGACAGGATGTTTCTATCACAGCGCGGGCGCAAGGCATAAACAAACTTGGACATTCTAGGTCTAAGCTGTTATCGTCTTTAACAAAGAATTATCTTTTTGTTGGCTCTGTTTTGTAAGCAAGTGGACTTCATTACTAGTTCTGCTGCAAGGCGAAGGGGTAACTGAGATATACTACGTATTCAAATTGATTAATTGTCACACCGCTCCACGTCTACTGAGAAAGCATCTTTACCCCGTTTAAGCTCTTGCTCAGCACTTTCGTTCCTGGAAATCGTCATGAGTACTATGCAACACAAGCCCGCCCAGACTTACCGTAACGTCATGGAGTCGCTGATTGTTGAAGAAGTTGAGAAACAGTTTCAAAAGCTGCCTGCAAAGGTGAGCGTCTATGTTAACAAAGCAGAGGTCATTGCTTACGCGCTGAATCGTTTGCCAGCGCTCTATGCTACCAGCGAAAAAGGTTGGGAGCAGCAGGGTGCTAGAGCGCGAAAAGAGTTGGGTAGCCAGATTGTCGCAGCAGTACGTCAGGCGATCGCGGCAGTGCAGCGAGATCCGCTACGAGCCGTTGTGCCGCTAAAAATTGGTGCTGATCAAGAGTCGCAGGTAGCACTGCAAGAATTAAAAGAATTATTGGGACAGGGAGAGCTTTCCTGGCGTAATGTAGTGGATGCGGTTGAAAACGCCCTCATCCGCACAGCCCGTGGAGAAGTAACATGGCGCAAACGAGGCAATGCAGCAGCCCAACGCAATGAGTGGCAAGACAGTCGATACTACCTCTAAAGGGTTGTGGCTTCAAGGCAGCGGGCAGTTTGGCAAATTGATGCAAGCTGTGGCGATCGTAACGACTGTTTCATTTGGCATCAGCTTCATTTCAAGCGGCAATAGAGCCGCGATCGCGGCTGATCCTCTTCCTGCCGCTCCAACCCCAGATAACCAAACCCCTACTCTCTCGCCTGACTCGCAGCCGCTAGATCTAAAAGCACTGAAACCAGGTAACACACCGACGTATGTGGTCACGGCTAACAGTATTTCCCTCACCCAGTTGACGATTCCCAGCCTATGGTGGCTTCGAGAGCAAATTGCCGACGAAGCGGCTTATGGTAGCAACTTACTAGAGAATTGGTTGGCATATCCGGGCGGCGGTAACAGCGTTGGGCGCGTTGATTTGGTTGTGAATCGCCAGTCCTGGAGCTTGCTAGACTATCTCGATCGCTATGCATTCATTCACACGTTCGGCAAAGCAGCGCGCGATTATGGTTACAATGTGCGCGTGTTTGATGGACAGGCAACGTTGTTAGGTGCGTCTACCTGCGATTTCAGCACCATCCGTATTGATGCTTTGCAAGATCAGCAAACCGAGCGATCGAGTCTGCTTGACAGTCCACCGTCAATGAATGAGTCTGCGTTACCACCCAACCCCGTAGACTCCATTGCCTGTAGTATCCTGCTCGATTCTTCCGGTAAAGCAGGGTTGAGAGGGGGGTCTAACCAACTACCCGGCGCAGGTGCTGCCAAAGCGCTTGATACTCGTCAGCGGTAGCGCGATCGAGGGGTTTCAGGAATTCACTTGCCTTTAGAGTGGCAGCATCCGGCAAGAGCACTGAATTTTGGCGTAGCTCAATGGGTAGGTTCGCTGGACCGGTCTCTAGTAAAACTGGAGAAGCCGCTCGACTCAGCAGTGATAGCTGGCTGGCGATTTCAGGTCGCCAACAAAAGCTGATCCAATTGGCTACCAGAGCAGACCGTTCAGGTGTGGCGATGGCGGGGCGCACCCAGAGTTCTGCCCACAGTGCTGTGCCTGTTCTAGGTACAACGGCTGCGATCGTTTGGTTGCGCTGAGTCAGCGGCAAGATGTCTGTCGACCACCCGACAGCGAGCCAGGTATCGCCGAGCAGCAGTGGTTGCAGGTATGAATCGGAACTGTACAGCTTGACCTGCTGATTCAGTGCCGTCAATTCAGCCTTGAGCTGAGGCACCGCCTTTAAATCAGTGGTGTTGTAAGATTGCCCTAGTTTTTTGAGCGTCAAACCAATCACTTCACGCGGTTGATCAAGGAGGGAAATGTGTCCTCGCAGATCCGATCGCCACAAGTCTGCCCAATCGGTTGGTGGCTGCAACCCTTTCTCTTTGAACAAATCCTGGCGATAGGCAATGACTGTACTACCCCAGCGGTAGGGTGCGCCCCAGACGCGATCGGGCGTTTTTGCTGATGCACTTCGTGTCACAAGCGCTTTCCACTCCTGCGGTAGCTGCTTCCAGCCTTGCCATTGCGTTGAGTCAAGTGGCTGAATCAATTCTTGTTGAATTGCCTTTTCTAGCCAGTAATCACCCAACGTTACCAGGTCAGGCACAGTCGTATTGTTGCGCTTGCCAATAAAGGGAATCTGGCTGAACCAACCGGATGCCTCCGGTTGTCCTTTGCGCTTCCAGGTTTGCAGTAATGCAAAGATCTGCGCTAACTGCGGTTCGATCGCCACTTCCAACGCACCATTTGTTGCCGTTTGCTGCAAATGTTTGCGAAACGCACCCACCAGTTGCAATGGCAGCGAGCCATTGAGTACACGCAGATTGAGAGTCTGACGATCTTGTCCAGAGCACCCTACGAGGAAACTGCCAAGAGTCATACCGATCGTGCCTGTAAGAAAGACACGGCGGTTGAAAGGGGGTGCAGGGTGTGGGGTGTGGGGTGTGGGCTGAGAAGGACGGTTCATGAGATTATATCGCTTGCTTGCGCTCGACACCAAACCCAACCAGATCGATGACGGTCGGTGGCTCATTGGCTTCGGGGCGCTGGTAAGTGACAATGGTACGCAGCCGCAGGTCAGGGGCAATAATCCGCATCTGATCGACGGCAACCGATCGCCGATAGTAGGTCGTCATTTCAAGCGTCTGGCGAGTGGGTTGGTAGCTAAAACGTCCTGCGATCGCGCCCGCTTCGGAATAGCCCTCATCACGGAGGTAAAAGCCCTGAATGGTTTCTCCTAGCGGTGTAGTGACTTGGGCGGCGATCGGCAAGGGTGGAGTCTCGATTGGTTGTGTAGTGGTGAGGTAGTGATCGGGCACAAACAGCGCTTTGAGGCTCATTGAAACCTGTTCGCCTGTCTCAGAGCGGGTGTCAAACGCGATCGCAAAGCCAGGGCAAACGGTCTCATTATCTGTCAACTTCACCGTATCAAGCGGCAATGCTTGAAAAGACGCAATGGATTGAGACGAGAGAATGCTTTGCTTTTCTGCCGCTGTTAGTGGAGCAACGCGAAACTCTGTATATGAACGTTCGACCTCGCCCCGCAGGGTGGAATGGTACGTTCTCTCAGTTGTCCATAGCCCTGTACAGGTCGTAAAAAAATCTTGAAAGCTTAGCATTTCTCGTTAAAAACCTGACTAGATCAGCCCTTTTTTGCAGCTTTTGTAGTAAAACTGCGATGGATTAGGCATAGCAAGCGCTGCTAACAGTCTTCTATCTTATGTCGATCGCCGCTCTACGCTCACTATAACAAGCGTCAGTAAGCCGTGACACAGCAAAGGCTGCCCGCCATACGTCACGTTGAGGCACAATAGAACGGTTCCTAAGCTCAGTAAGGTACAGTTGCGAAGAGGCAGGAGGCAGGAGGCAGAGGGCAGAGGGCAGAGGGCAGAGGGCAGAGGGCAGAGGGCAGAAGCAAAAAGGAGCACCGTTTTCCTCATGCCTTAAAACCTCAGAGCTTGTGCCGCACTCAAACGAGAACTGCTATAAACGACTGGTCTTAAGCTCAACCGATACCCAGGAGCAACGCATTGGTTGAGGCGACCATACACTTGAACGTTCAGTTCCAGATTGAGCGCTATGCAACGAAATGATTTGCTATGAACCATTATTTTTCTGCATGGTGCACGGTAATGCGTAGAAACTGATGGAGTTTTCGCAGTCTTGCACCGTCTAAAAATTTGCCTGAAACCCATTTGACTCAGAGCGATCGTGTGCTATTCTCCGGTTCACCATCAAATTCAAAGGTTAAATGATTCAGGAATAACCTTGATTAAGGCAAAGATCTATTTAGAATAGTTTACAAAACGTTAGAGCAATTGGAAGACTGAATGGATACCCTGCAACAGCAGATCAATATCATGAGCACAAAAGTTGATGCTCTCCATCAACTGATTGAGCAACTTAGCAGCAAACTGTCGGATGTGGCAACCGAGTGCAAATTTGGAGCCGATCAACTGCAACACTCTGAAAGCGGCTCAACGCCCAGCTATCGTTCCTACCAGGGATATGCTGGTTTCGATTCCAGTATGGAGCACAAAGACGTTCTGGCTGATCATACGGGTGTCGATTCCACCACTCACAGCGGCGAAAGGCAACTAGCACCTGAAGTGCAAGTGCAACGTCTGACGGCACAGCTAACGGCTGCCTACAACAGAATTGCAGCACTGGAGGAGCAATTGCTCTCCAGACGAATCCACAGTTAATGGTGCTGATTGGAGTCGAGTTGGCATTGACTATTCTGTGGCTATTGGTAGTCAGTCTTGAGCGGGTCGTTGATGGCTCAGTTCTGACTGACTCTTGGTGGTAGCATTGCTGTTGTGGCTCATCTGCTGGTATTGCTCGGCTACCGCTTCGATCGCCGCTAACAATTTAGCCTGAGTCCAATGCTGGTATAGAGATGCCGCGATCGCGCAGCCGCCCGCGCCAACACCTTCTTTGACAAAACCTTGCTCATACGCCCGTAGCTGCTCGTGGCGCGATGTGGCAAAGCTAAGCTGCGTGGCAATGAGAGGCACATCGCCGACCAAGTGTGCCAACCCGACCGTATCTCCGGTAGGATCGTCTGCAACCCAGCGCGTGGTGCCGATAACGATTCGTTCTGATTGCCATGCTAGGTGATAAAACTCTGCGATCGCCCTTAGTAGCGCGTAGACTGCCAGCATTTGCGTACCGCCTGCCAGCAAAACGCCACCAGTACGACTTGCCGCGATCGCCATCCCAGCGACTACAACCTGCATCGGATCGCCGATCGCAGCGACAAGTTGGAGGGGTGTGGGGTGTAGGGTGTGGGGTGTAGCATACGGTTCTGCATCTTTCAGCTCTGATCCCCAAAGACCGGAGCGCTGCAAACCTGTCTTTACAAGTGACCATTTTTGGTCATGGTTGCAGGCAGGATGGCTGCTGTTTACCTTACCTGCCGCAGCGATCCCCAAACCTGTTAAAACTGCTAGAGCGGTTGTGGTACCCCCAACCACACACTCTCCGAGAATGAGATAGCTAGAGCTTTTAACCGCTAGCTTTGCGCCCCAGAGCAAGCCTTGTTGCAGCAAATGCTCAATGGTTGGTAGTGTCAGCGCCTGACCTTGGCTCAGACAGTCAGCAGGGGCACCACCTAAATCGATCGCAGGTACAGCAGGCACAGATGGCAAACCCGCATTAAAGAGGTAGAGCGGAATCTGCTGCTCGGCGATAATGGCGCGGGAAATTAGGGCGGGTGATGCGCCAACCGTGAGAGGGGGCAGAGGGCAAGTAGGGTGCGCTCGTGGACCGTGGTACAAAAACTCGGCATCGGCGATCGCGGTGTACTGGCGATCGGCTGGCGTTTTACCCGCTGCTGAAATTCCTGGTAGGAGACCAGTGGCTGTAAAGCCCAAGACACAGGCGAAGATTGGTCGCTGACCTCGGTGCTGTTCTAGCCAGCGTTCTCCCTGCTGCTGCTGAGTGTAAACGCGAATGGGGCAATGTGAAACCGCAGAGGCGCAGAGACGCAGAGATGCGGAGAGTTGGTTAGCCGCCTGCTGTCTGGTTCCTTCTTCTATTTGCTTTCCTGAGCTTTCATCCTTCATCCTTTAGCCTTACTCATAGTCCATCAAAACCTGTACCCACTTTGGCGGTCTGGGAATAGGATTGCCTAAGCGGTCTAGCAGTAGCCAAGCAACTAGGTGAACGACAAAGACGTAAACGATGTTGTTGAGGATGACCATCGCAACGATCGCTGCTTGCACCAGTTCTAGGCGCGGCTGAAACAAAAAACCAAGCTTAATAAACAGCCACTCTAGTAAATCTGTGGTCTGAGTCGTTGCGTAGAGCCAAAGGTCGTCACCTAATAGCAGGGAGACCAGCCAAATGCGAAAGAAAAATCCAAGCGAACCCAAAATGCTGCCAATGCCGATCGCAAGACTCCATTGTGCGCCTCGCCGCCAAAGTACGCCTAGCGCTACACCCATCAAGCCATAAGGCATGACAAAGAGAATGCTACGTGCGGGACCCATCAGTACGCTGAGCAGTAATCCGGAAACTAACGCACCCATCCAGGCAGCGCGACTGCCCCAACGTAAGTAGGTTAGCGCGATCGGAATCGAGAAAAAGAGCCGCAGTAAAGGACCGATCGGGAAGTAATAATTCACCAAAAAGACAAGGCTGGCAGCGCTTGCCAAAAATGCTGTTTCCACCATCATGAGCGGCAGCGTTGGGTCGACTACTCGCGGCACTGCAAGATGGCGCTGACCAAAGGTCGGTTCCTGTAATGGCTGGCGATCGTCCAACTCGCTATCAGGAGGCTCTAATTCAGCGTCTGCTTCGAGCCAAGCTGCCGCCTCTGAAGCAAGCTCACCCTTACCGACCTGAGCTGGATCAGCGGGGTTGATAGCACGATCGGGTGCGTTATCTTCAGCAGAATCAGTCATGCAGTCTTAGAACAGATAGAAGCTTTACTCTAGATCTAAAACCGCGATCGCGTCTAACGGGTTACAAGCAATGACCCAGGAGTCTGGAAGACGATCGCCGCTTAAACGTGCGTTTCTGCCTCACCCCGGACAACTACCAGCGATCAGCTTTTCGCTGACGGCTGACGGCTACAGACCATGCTGTTATTTCTGTACAACTCCTAAGTCTGTACATCTCCTAAGAGAGTGATGCTGTTCCTGTCCGCAGGCTTTGCATTCGTCGATTAAGGCTCGCTAGAACCCGACGCAGACTCTGAGGGTGCAGGATAACCCACAGGTTTGTGCTCAGACAAAGCCCTCCCAGCGACAGCAGCACGAAGGTTGGCATCATGACAACGCCGATGATAAACCAGGTGAGCACGTGCAGCACCATCAAAAGGGCGAAGACGCTTGCCAGCCCAGAAACCTGCCAAACTTGAGACCTCGGACGTTTTAGTCCCACAAGAACGATCGCGCAAAAAGTCGAAAGCACGTTCGCAGGCACCAGTGCGGCACAAATAGCGATGCAGTGATTGTGGGAAAACTCAAGCAGATTGCTGAAATCAAACATTAGCTCACTGAAGTTAGTACGGTGAAGCCAAGCGCCAAACTCAGCCTCACGTTCACTATTTGTAACTCACATAAGAGTGGCGACAGACAAAACGACAGAAAACTCAAGCTTTGTCTAAACAATCACGAATGTAAGTTGCAGTATGTAAACTGACATTCACATCGCTGGCAAATGTCTTGCCGATGTTAAATCAGCCGATCGCTGCCTGTCCCTGCTGATACAGCTCACGAGCATAATCCGTCCAAACGCCCTGTCCCCAATAGCGGAAACAACTGGTTTGCAGCAGTAGATTGGACAGCAGTGCTTTGCGGTAGCGGACTGTACGTGTAAGCGGTTCAGCAGGCGGATCTTGTGTCTGCAACAGCGGATCGAAGGTCTGGTGAAACTGAGCGCTGAGCTGGTTCATGGGCGTGAGGACGTTGTCATAGTCTTTGACCCAACTGCGATCGTTCGTCCACGACGAGCCTTCCATATGAAAGTTGGAGTTTTCTTGCTTGATCGCCGCGATCGCCTCTGCAACGGCTTCTGGGGTTGTGCGTTCGGACGAGACACGCTGCCAGATTTGGTATTGCGCGATCGCCTGACAAGTCGGATAGTTTTCAGGCTTCACTCCCGCTGCTTCAATCAGTTCCAGATACTCTGTCCCATTGATGCCGACGACATCTGACTTACCGCCATTCTGCTCTGCCATTTGATACCAGGCTTGCTTGAATGCAGGTGGAAATTCGTTCATCATCACGCCCCCATTCTCGCCATCGCCGATTTGCGACACGATTGGAGGGATTGAGATACCGTTAAGCGATCGACGCGACAGCGTTTTTGCTTCATAGTAGGGCTGCATCTGCGCCACTAGCTTCGTATCAGAACCCTGTGTCTTGATCAACACGGTGATACTGGCTGTTTCACCATGAGCGTTGCGGGCAACCAATCGATGCGGTAGATGCTTATCCTGTAGCGGTTCGCCCTGCAAGGTTTCAACAGAATGTTCCTGCACGAGCAGCCACCGATAGCCGCATTCGTTCAGCGCTTTAACAAACGCGTAAAGCGTATCGGGTTGGTTGGGCAAGTGCATTTCTGGTGGCGAAAAGCCTTTGACTCGTGCCAGTGCCTCCCAGCCAAAGACGGCAGCAAAATAGTGCTGCCACGCCTGAATGTGCAGCTTGATGTCTGGGATGGGCGTGGAGGGCACGACTGAATGGCTCCACATGGTTCCCAGCCATTCTACATAAGGCTGGTAAGTAGGGTCACACGTGATGCGCTTCAGATTATCCAGCACATCGCCGCGCCCCATTTGCCGCAGTCCCCACAGCAAATTTCCAGAATAATCCAGCATCACACGGGGATTACAGCCATGAGCAACTAACTCTGGAATGAAGTCGCCCATACGGGAGTAGCACCAGGCGAACGTGCCCGCGTTGTGGTTATCGCCCTCACCGGAATGCTCAAACATATACTGTAAATGACCGATCGAAGCACCGTTAACGCCTGCTGGAACAGTAGGTTGGTGCATGTGAAGAGTGATCGCAAACGTTGCCGAAAGATCCTCCAACCGCAAATTGGTCGTCGGCAAAAAAACGGGATGATTCTCACTTGTCACTGAGCGTAACTCTGTTTCCCAGCCTGAAATGTTCGGCAAATCATCGACTAACTCAGGTATCGGTGCAGGGCTAGTTGTAAGTGTGGAGGAAAGCATAGGAATTGAGGTAAATTGACTTGCGATCTCAACTCACACTACACTGCACGTTCAGTTTATCCAAGCCTTTTTGAGCGGTCAGCAGCCAGCGATCAGCTTTCAGGATAGTAGATGCGGTCAGCTTTCAGGATAGTAGATAGGGTTCAATGAGTGCTTGCCAATGGCGATAAGCAATTCCATTGAGATGAATGCCATCTGATGTGTACTTTGGATCTAGCTGATGATGGGCATCAATAAAATGGGAATGTAAATCGATATAGGGGTAAGAAAATTCCTTCGCTAATTGCTGGAGTTGATGGTTGAGTTCCCTAATGCTGCTGTTGGTTGTAAAGCCTAGAAACAGGTTTTGATGAATGGGTAAAACACTCTGGACTAAGACGCTAGTTTGTGGCGATCGCTCACGCATTTGAGTCAAAATTTCTTTATACGTCCGGCTGACTTCAGCAGGCGATCGCTTCAGATTGGACAGATCATTCACGCCAATCATCAAAACGATCGTTTGTGGAGATGCGTGAACGAGCGTATCCAAGCGGCTCAACACGCCGATCGTGGTATCGCTTGAAATACCACGGTTCTTCATGGCGGGATTGTTAAACAGCTCAGACCATTCCCCTTCATCGGTAATGCTGTCTCCCAGAAAAACGATGTCAGATCTGCTGATTGACAGCAGTGCAAATTGACTTTTGCGATGGTGATAATAAGGATGAAGCAGTAACCCCTGATTCCACGCACCAACTCTAATGCCAAGCGTCTTAAGCAGTGGAATCTTGATTGCCAGATAGTTTAAACCACCACGTTTAAAGATGAACCAAACGCTCAACAGAAGGAACAGTAGGTTTAGTAAAACTGAGACTAAAAAAATGATTGAAAGATTCTGGTTCATCGGTACGCCTCTAGATTGAAGCGATCGTAGCAAAGCGCCTAGATGATCACCGCTGCGAGTTAGGTGAGACTAATACTCTTAGCGATCGATAAACCGTTTTCAACCAACACCTTCGTTGCTAACGAACTCTTTTGCTTGACTTTCGGTAGAGGCTTCTAATGCAGCTTTGAGCGTGTGCCACGTAAGAGTCGCGCACTTAATACGCACAGGAAACTGCGACACGCCCTGCATCACATTCAGCTTGCGGAACTCTGTAGGAAACTCGTCCTTGCCTTGCATCATCGTCTGAAAACGCTGCACCATTTGAAGCGCTTCCTCCAGTGTGCGCCCGCGCATTGCCTCAGCCATCAGATCGGCGGATGCCATCGCGATCGCGCACCCTTCGCCCTCAAACTTGACATCTTCAATGCGATCGCCGACTGCGTTTAACTGCACCGTCAGCTCGATCGTGTCTCCGCAAGAGGGATTGTGCCCACGGTGACGGCGATCGATTGGATCAGTCTTACCGCGATGTCTAGGTTTTTTGTAGCGTTCCAGAATGACCTGCTGGTAGAGATCACGCAAATTGCCAAGAGAAGACATGAGTCAAATTTGTTACGTATTGTTCATTCTTCTTCATCCTATCAGGGTCGCCTAAGGTTGAGGTTGATTGAGAGTGGGGAGTAGGGAATGGGGAGTAGAACTTAGACACCATGAAAAATCCTTACCTCTCGCCTCACCCCTCTCACCTCTCTCTCCTCTCGCCTCACCCTTCCCTATCCGCCAACCGCGCTGCACGAGCAACGGCTTCTCCAGCGCGATCGCCCATCAATCGCTGCTGGTCGTAGCCCAGAACCAGTTCCCAGGCTTCGTTGGGGTATCGTTCGACTAAGGGTAGCGCGACCTCATCCAGCATCCAGCGACCGTGAAGCTTATCGACTTTAATGTGCAGCGTCCAGTAGCTCATTGCATCGCTAGACAAGCCGAGTCGTTCAGCGGCAGCGTGATACGGATGAAAGGCAGCCGGGACAGAGATCTCTGTGTAGAGCAAGCCGCCAGCGTAGCGGAGGTAATCGCGTTTACGCTCTGACAGCAGGAAACTGTGATTGATTGTCGCCAAGACTTCCCAAGGCACAGCGTCAAAGTAAGCTTCGGGTGTCGTGTTCATGCCCAACTCAGACAACATTGTCGTGAAGTAGGTGGAGTGTTTGCGCGACAGTTTGCCAGTGCCATATTCCTCGACTAGCAAGCGGGTCATCACGCTTTGAATCTCATTGGCAACACCACCCAACGTGCGGGACAGTTGGCTCGCCTCTACTAAACCATCCAGCGACGCAATCTCCAACATTTTGCAGTAGCCTGCGACGGTCATCTCGTCCTGGAAGTAGCGCCCTGTGGCAGAAAGTTCGGGGTCAAGGTCGGCAGCCGCCCGATCGCGCAGTGCCGCTACAACATCCAGGCTTTGCAGGCTTGTGACATCCAGTTGTGCTAGTTCCCAGGTTTGCCACGCGGCTTCAATGCGATTGCGAACGGTTTGCATGTAAAACGATCGCTCATTCACATAGTTGCTCAGCTCGTCATACCAAAAGAACTTCAGGCGATTAATGCGATACAGCACACGTTGCAAAAACCGATGAGCCGCGCTGGAGTTGTAGGCATCACTGTAAGCAGCGGTCAGTGCGGCAGCGACTGTTTTTTCAAAGGCATCTCGCGTTGAAGCTAACCGTTCGAGGTTCTCGTCCAGATTGTTCGCGTTCAGCAGTGTGACAAAAAGGCGTTCTGCTTCTTGGTAATTTGGTGCATTGAAAGGGGCAAACTGACTCTGCAAAGTTGCCAAGTCTGGCTTGGCTGGCATCACTGGATTACGGCGCATAAATCTTGATGGTTTTAAGTCTTTTAAGGATTGCTTTCCTGATATTGTGCCGCTTTAGCAACGCTGCTTCATCGCCTCAGGTAGTAGATTTGACTCTTTACAACCGCGTCTAGAGAGAGAATGTATTGCCTGATTGTTTAACCGCTCAATTTCTCTAACCTAAGACAGTATGAAATTTCTCTCTGCCACAGTGGAATCGGTTTTGCTTGCAGATAGTCCCGGTACGTTTGTGACCCGTCGAGTCGATCAGGTCACTCTGGATATGGCTGGCATTCCGGGCGATCGCCATTATGGTCTGACTCGCTTGTCAGGCGCACGCGAACCGATGTATCCGCGTGGCACCACCATTCGTAATCGACGGCAAATTAGTGTTGTCTCAGCCGAAGAGTGTGACCAGATTGCCCAGCAGTTGGGCTTAAACGCTGTCTTGCCCGAATGGTTGGGAGCGAATCTGTTGCTTCGAGACTTCCCGCACCTGACGCAGCTACCTACGGGTTCGCGGCTCTTACTGCCTGGTGGAGCAGGTTTGGTTTGCGAAGGGGAGAATGCACCCTGCCGCCATCCAGGAGAAATTATCCAGGCACTGCATCCAGCGCACCCCAATTTGATGAAGCGGTTTGTGCCGATCGCCCAAAAACGGCGTGGCATTATTTGTTCGATCGAGTGTCCGGGAACCATCATGCAGGGCGATCGCCTTCGCCTTTTAATGGAGCCGATCGCGCTCTTGCAGACACAGTTACAGCCACAGATGGTTTGAGAGCAAACGGATTTCTGGGCACGACCCAAACAGACGCACGTAAAGCGGTTTAGATCCCCGACTGCTCTAACGAGATAGTTCTAACGAGATAGTGCGATCGCGCATAGACTCAATCAGAAGTCGGGGATCTTTGCACAAGCACTACCGATGTTCAAACGGTCTGTGCCTAGCAGAAGCCCGGTTTCTAAGTTGATCGATGAATCCAAACTCCAAGTAGGAACGTATAAAGATCGTGCTAAGTGAAAACAACGCACTAGACTAAGCCTCACCGGGCGGACTGAACCCACTCGCGGATAGTTTGAAGTGAGTCGATTGAGTCCGCCCCTTCCTACCGCTTAAGCCATCTTTAGGTCATTAGTCGCAAAAATCCTCTTTTAGACAGGTTTCAACGCCGCCGTAAGAAAAATATAGTGCCCTAGAAACAAACTGAAAAAGGCAGTTTTTCTATGGATGCTGGCGCGTTCTATCTCGGTGGCGATCGCTGCCAGTTTACGGTTTGGGCACCGCTACACGAGCAGGTTACTGTTGCCGTTGTCTCCCCCAGAGGGCGACTGATGCCTATGGAGGCAATTGGTTCTGGCTATTGGCAGTTAACGGCTGACGCGATCGCCCCTGGCACACAATATTTCTATCAGTTAGACGACGATACTGAGCGTCCTGATCCAGCGTCTCAGTTTCAACCAGACGGCGTGCATGGTCCCTCTCAGGTCGTTGATCAGACCGCTTTTAGCTGGCATGACGGTCAATGGACAGGGATACCGTTGGATGAGCTGATCATCTACGAGCTGCACACAGGCACCTTTACGCCTGAAGGGACGTTTGAGGCAATCATCCCCCGCTTGCCTGACCTCAAAGCGCTAGGAGTTAACGCGATCGAACTCATGCCCATTGCCCAATTTCCGGGCAACCGCAACTGGGGTTATGACGGCGTTTATCCCTTTGCAGTCCAAAGCTCTTATGGTGGACCAGAGGGCTTGAAGCATCTTGTTGACGCGTGCCATCAGCATGGGATGGCGATCGCGCTAGATGTCGTTTACAACCACTTTGGTCCAGAAGGCAGCTACTTCAGCGATTACGGTCCTTACTTTACCGAGAAATACAAGGGCATTTGGGGAAGTGCGCTGAACTTTGATGGCGCTCAAAGCTATGCTGTCCGCAATTACTTTTTGCAAAATGCGCTGTACTGGTTCGACACGTACCACTTCGACATGCTGCGTTTGGATGCCACCGATCACATCATTGATCTGAACGCCAAGCACTTCCTACAGGAATTGGCAGAACGGGTTGCTGAGCTGTCTCAGCAGCAAGGACGAAAGTTTTACCTTGTTGCTGAAAATGATGTGAATGACGTGCGGATTCTCCGTGAGCTGAATGAAGGCGGCTATGGGATGGACGCTCAGTGGAATGATGGCTTTCATCACTGTACCCATACGCTACTCACAGGGGAGCAAATTGGCTACTACCAGGATTACGGCAAGTGTGAGCAATTGGCAAAAGCAATGAAGCAGGGGTTCGTCTTCTCATGGGATTATTCGCCGTTCCGCGATCGTTGGCACGGGAGCGATTCCAGCGCCCTGCCTGGTCAGCAGTTTGTGGTGTGCATTCAAAACCATGACCAGATTGGGAACCGGATGCTGGGCGATCGCTTAACCCATCTTGTTTCCTTTGAGTCACTGAAGTTGGGTGCGGCAGTGCTCCTGTTGTCACCAAACGTACCTCTGTTGTTTATGGGCGAAGAGTATGGCGAAGATGCGCCGTTTCTCTATTTTGTGAGCCATACCGACCCAAACTTAGTGGAAGCAGTCAGAGCAGGTAGAAAGCGAGAATTTGCTCACTTCCATTTAGAGGGAGAATATATTGACCCTCAAGCTGAGGAAACCTTTCAGCGATCGCAACTGCGGTGGGAAACACGCAACGAAGGCAAGCACAAAGTTTTGCGTGATCTGTATCAACAGCTCATCCAGCTTCGGCGCACCATTCCAGCCCTTAAGAAACTGGATAAACAGAATCTGAAGGCAACCGCATTGGAAGACGAAAAGTTACTGCTGCTCCATCGTTGGTCTCCTGAAAGCCAAATTTATTGTTTCATGAACTTTAGCCAGTCGGCTGTTAGCTTCAACCCAAAAATGCCTGATGCCAAATGGCAAAAAATTCTTGATTCCGCTGATGAGAAATGGTTGGGATCTAACCCAACGCTGCCATCCACATTAGTGCTTGATCAAACCCTCAAAATACCACCAATCAGTTTTGCCCTTTATCAGGCATAACCTATAAGTAATTGGAGTGACAGTTAGGTGCATTCATTCATGAGTCATGATATATGAGAATTCCGGTTTCTACATATCGCCTTCAATTTCGTAAAGAGTATGATTTTGCCGCAGCAACTGCGATCGTGCCTTACCTTGCAGAGCTAGGTATTTCTGATCTCTATGCCTCTCCCATCTTTAAAGCCAGAGCTGGAAGTAGTCATGGCTACGATGTTGTAGACCCAACACAACTTAACCCTGAACTGGGTACCCACGAAGATTTTGATGCGCTGGTAAGTGCGACTCAGCAGCATCAAATGGGTTGGCTACAAGACATTGTGCCCAACCACATGGCATACGACAGCCAGAATCTGTGGTTGATGGATGTTTTGGAAAACGGCTTTGATTCGGATAGTTTTGACTACTTTGATATTGATTGGAATCACGCATATGAAGATATTCGCGGACGAATACTAGCACCGCTCTTAGGCAATTTATATAGCGATTGTTTAGAGAATGGCGAAATCAAACTTGCGTATGACGAAACAGGTTTGAGTGTCAATTACTTTGGTCTACGCTTACCAGTTCGCATCGAGTCATATGCACGGTTCATTACTTATAACTTAGGGCAGTTAACAAAATCTCTCGGCAGACGACACCCAGACTTTGTAAAACTACTGGGCATCCTTTATCTCCTTAAGAACATACCGACTGAAGCAAAAGGCAGAGAACGGTATGATCAGGTGGCATTTGTAAAGGGCTTACTGTGGGAATTGCACGAACAAAATGAAGCAGTTAGAGAATTATTTGTTGCTAATGTGCAGTCATTCAACGGTGAAGTCGGCAACTCAGAAAGCTTCAATCTTCTCGATAGTTTGCTGAGTGAACAACTTTATCGGCTCTCATTTTGGAAAGTTGGAGCAGAAGAAATCAACTACCGCCGCTTTTTCACAGTGAATGAGTTGATTTCAGTCAAAGTTGAAGAAATTAAAGTCTTTCACAAAACGCATTCGCTCATTACCCAACTAACTGAGGATGGTATTTTTACAGGGTTACGGATTGATCACATTGACGGTCTTTATAATCCAGCCGAATACTTAGAGCGACTTCGTGAAAAAATTGGTGATGTGTATATTACAGTCGAAAAAATTCTAGAGTTAACGGAAGCATTGCCGACCAGTTGGCAAATTCAAGGCACCAGTGGCTACGAATTTCTAAACTATGTCAACGGGCTTTTTTGCAACACAGCAAACGAAGCTGCATTCAATCATTTTTACATTACGTTTACAGGCGTAAGCGCTGATTACGATCGCCTATCAGCCGAAAAGAAATGGCTGATCATTGATAAGAATTTAGCGGGCGATGTTGAAAACCTGGCACAACGTTTGAAGCGTATTGCCGCTCAAACACGATCGGGCGGTGACTTTACTGCGTATGGCTTAAAGCGTGCCTTAAGCGAAGTGTTAGCGCTCTTTCCGATTTACCGCACTTATGTTGCTTCTAATACGGTCAGCGATACCGATCGACGTGTTGTTCAGGAAACAATCGCGCTTGCTAAGCAGCATTTGCCACTGCTTGTAAGAGAGCTGGAGTACCTTGAAACAATCCTGCTGCGAGAAGACAGCGAACACTTAGCGGATGATCAAAAAGCTGAACGTTTGGGTTTTGTCATGCGGATGCAGCAACTGACTGGACCATTGATGGCAAAAGGCATTGAAGACACGCTGCTGTATGTTTACAATCGCTTGCTCTCGCTCAATGAAGTCGGCGGCAATCCGAGCCATTTTGGCATTAGCCCAACACAGTTTCATGAGTTTAATCAACGTAAAGTACAGCAGTGGCTGCACTCGATGAATACAACATCAACACACGATACAAAGCGTGGCGAAGATGCGAGAGCACGCTTAAATGTACTTTCAGAAATTCCTGATGCGTGGGCAGAACAAGTCAAACACTGGGCAGAACTCAACTTTAGTCAAAAAGTGCGTACTGGGGGCAGAACGATTCCTGATCGCAATGACGAATATTTTCTCTATCAAACGTTAGTGGGATCATTGCCATTTGCTGACGCGGAGTTTCCTGAGTTTGTCGATCGGGTCAAAGATTATGTGATCAAAGCGGTTCGGGAAGCGAAAGTTCATACCGCCTGGTTGCGCCCTGATAGTGATTATGAAAGAGGGTTTAGCACTTTTGTTGAAACGTTGTTAGCTACACCTGAAAACGATTTTTTAAGCCAATTTAGACCGTTTCAAGCAACGATTGCAGAGTACGGTATCTTCAACTCACTGTCACAGGTTTTGATCAAAAATGCCGCTCCTGGAGTACCTGACCTCTATCAAGGCGATGAGTTTTGGAACCTGAGTTTTGTCGATCCTGATAACCGTCGTCCGGTTGCTTACGACCAGCGATCGGCTGCTTTAATGCAAATCCAAGCAAACGTGCTGCATGATCCGCTTGCGCTCATTGATGACCTTTTTACTAATAGAACTAATGGCAACATTAAGCTGTTTTTGACTTATCAGCTACTGCAAGCTAGAAAGAACTTTGCAGCGTTGTTTCAGCAGGGTGATTACCAACCGCTAACCGTAGATGGTGTTTTGCAGAATCATATAGTCGCGTTTGCTCGCACCTTTGAGGGGCAGGTTGCGATCGCGATCGCACCTCGCTTTTTGACCAGTTTGATTCAACCCGGTGAGCGTCCTTTAGGAGTAGACGTTTGGCACGATACCCACATCATTGTGCCCTCAAATTTCCCATCAACCTGGACAAACGCAGTGACAAATCAGTCCATCCACACTCAGGGCACGATCGCGGTGAGTGAGGCACTTCAGCATTTTCCTGTGGCTCTGCTCGTTGGCGGTTGAAGAAGTATCCAGTCGGGTCGTCTTGCTTAATCGTCGTCTTGCTTAATCGCGGTTTCTTTGCCAGTTTTGACAACCTAGATGTCCGAGCCGTGTAGATGAGAACTTTAGCTTGTACATCCTTCCTGCCATAACGCATTGCGTACTGTAGCGAAAGAATCAGCACTTCTCTTCGGCTGGGGTAGCGCAAATAGTTCGTATGTACTAACATAATAATGCTATTCATGACTATTGATTGCTTCCTTGACCAACAACTCGTATCATTTGCCTACATTGCCTGCAAGGCTGAGGAAATCCCATGAGCGTTGAGCAGACAACCCAATTAATCCAGCTAATTCTGAATTCACTGCTGATGACGTTAGCGTGTGCGCTGCTGCTGAGCCGCATCAGTCTCCGTCAGAGCGCACTTGAGGAGGGCTTGCAAGCAGCACGCCAGTGCATTGAGCGGTTGGGCTTGGGGAATGAGGGCACTGGGGGCGATCGCTATACTGGTCGCGTATTGCAGGCGAAGAAGCACCTGCGTCAGTTACAACATCGTTACAAAGTGGTGCGTTACAGCGTTTTAGCCAACGCTTACGCGCTCATGTGTGCGATCGTCAGCACCTTGGCGTTGGCGCTGAGAACCTTGATTAACCTGGAATGGCTAGTGCCTATCTCGTTAGGGCTGTTTGTGTTTGGCGTAACGCTACTGCTATTAGGGGTCAGCTTAATGCTCCTTGACCTTCATACCGCCGATCGCGCCTTGTGGGACGAAATCACCACCTTACTGACGGGCAGATCAGACGACAAACTTCGCCTGGACTGGCAGCAGCGGTCTCGCATTGCCGATCGCTTCATGCGCGGGCAGACTGCAAACCTGAGACCCTCTTCTAAAGCACGCGTCTCATAAGCACCGTTCTAGCTACACAAAGGCTGATTTCTGGAAACTATGCCTGTGGTGGAAGTACAGTGATTTGCTGGGTGGCGCGATCGCGCACAATCCAAACAGTGTTACTATCTTGCTCCACAGTCGCCTCGGTGACGTTAAAGTACACCTTGCCACCTTCTCGTGTTTCAATCGCAAAATCAGCGTTTTGAGCATAAATGACCTTGAAGCCGCGATCGCGCAAACAGTACATCACCCAGCCTTTGAGCGACTGCTGCTCTGGCTTAAACGGAATCGGTGGTTGCTTCAGTAACGCTTCAATGACAGCAATTAATGGCATGGTCTGTCGCTCTGAAAGGAGCAGCTAGCCCCCGTTGTCAGTTTTAAAATTGGTGTTGGGCATGACTGAGTGTTGGGCATAACTAAGAGGTACTCTTCACTCAACAATCTCTTGGTGCATGACCTATTGTCTTAAAGTAGCCGACATGCCAGCCAGCGAACGCCCGCGAGAGCGCTTGGTTGCCTATGGAGCCAAGCATCTGGCTACGGCTGAACTGTTGGCTATTCTTCTCGCTACGGGGCAGGGACCCGGCAAACTCTCTGCGGTTGGGCTAGGACAATACATCCTGCAATTTGTGGGTAAACATCAGCATGACCCGCTTTCCGCCCTGCGAGAGGTCAGTATCCCAGAGTTAACCGCCATCTCAGGAGTTGGTGAAGCGAAGGCAGCTACCATTTTAGCAGCGATCGAGCTTGGCAAGCGCGTCTTTCAGTCTCGTCCCCCTGAACATACGATCGTGGATGACCCAGCGATCGCTGCCGCTGCCCTCAGCCAAGACCTCATGTGGCAGCCCCAAGAACGCTTCGCCATCTTGATGCTAGATGTCAAACATCGGTTGCTGGGAACACAGGTCATTACGATCGGCACCGCTACCGAAACCCTCGCCCATCCTCGTGACATCTTCCGCGCTGTCCTCAAACACGGCGCGACTCGAGTGATCGTAGACGCTACCTGTAAACAGCGAGTACAATGGTATGGAGCGGTTTTGCCGTATAAAACAATCGCCTGAAGGGTTGCAACCCAACAAGCGATCTGTCCATCAACCTTTTAGAGGAAGGCTATGGTTGATTCAAGCTTAGACGATTTTGCGGATTGGGCACCAGCAGAAGATCGCCCCAAAAGAACTAGTCACAGACAAAAAGCTTTAGAGCGCGATCGGCATATGTGCCAGTGTTGCTATGAAGACAGCGCTGATAGTAGGCTGGAAGTGCATCATATTCAGCCTCTTTGCCTTGGTGGTCAGGATGATTTGGATAACTTGATTACGTTGTGCTCTTGGTGCCACAAGGAGTCGCCCAATAGTGCTGCTGAGTTTGAGGATTATCGGCAAAAAGGCGGCGTGCGAGGTCGGGCGATTTTGCTACAGCTTTTTGATAAATGTGACGTGTCAGAAACAAAGCAAGACGTTCTTGATTGGTACGACAACATTATGGGTGGACGACTAGCGAGAGCAAATGAAGCCTATGAAGAAATGGCAAGACTTAAAGAGTTAAAACGTAAAAATAAGCGATCGCGGACATGACAACCATAAGGGCTGTAGACGAGTCGAATTTCTCAAACGATTATGCTTATTTTGTAGAGCAGATGCAGGTACGATCGCTCATCTGTTTGATTGATTTCAACCAACTCAGAGACGGCTCTTTGATTGCTCGTGATGTCGCGCACACTTTGTACGCCCCAAATAATTATCAGGTTTCAGCGAGAGGTATCGGCTACATATGGGCTGAAACCGAGGCTGAATTTATTGATTGCTGTGAGCGGTACAACGTCAAATTTGTGCCCTGAAGCGATCGGCTGTTGCCAAGTCGCGGCATTCTAGAGTGTTGGCAACAGCCGCACCTTCCTGGCAGGCACCCCAGCATAGAGCCACCCATCCTCACAATCGCGGTTGACCACAGCCCCGGCACCAATCACGCATCCAAGCCCGATCTCTACCCCTGGCAACACCGTCACTCCAGATCCTAGCCACGAGCCAGCGCCGATACTGATGGGTTTGCGTACACAGCCATACCCAGCGCGTTCATGGGCAGAACCGATCGCATGGGTACCAGTGAGCAAACGGCAATGATCGCCGATGTCTACGCGATCGCCCACCGTAATGCTTGCCCCGTTGTCAAAGTAAACGGCGTGGTTGATATAGACTTCGCTGCCTAGAGTGACAGCGCTCAGGTCCAGATGAGTAAAGAAACAGAGTGAGGCGATCGATACTTTATCGCCAGCACCTAACCCGAAAAGACGGTAAATGTTCAGGCGATCGACGTTATTAATACGGTCTGCTGATGCCAATTCGTTCAGCACTTGCCGCTGTTGGTCGCCTTGGAGCGTGGGAAGGATCAAGCGGTTCATTGGGCAAGCCGATCGCACACTGCCTTAGCCCTACGCTCAGCCAGCGCGATCGCCCAGCTTGCAGGCATCCACCAGGGCATTGTGTTAAGCGCTTGCACCATAGCGTATTTGAGTAGAGTCTCGCGGCTTTCAAGCCAAGTTAGTTCAGGCATGGTTTAAGCGATCAACCCCTTGCCGATATAAATTAACGCCTGCTCCGTGCGTTTGTTATAGGGTGCACCAATCTGAAGTTCCACTAAAGCCTTACAAAAGCCAGTGGGCAGCCCAGTCACATCGTCCGCGCGATCGTCTGGATATTTCAGCAATTCTTTGAGCATGGCGCTACCAAGGTTGGCAGGGTCTTGCAGCAGCGTAGTGGTGTTGCTAAAACTGACCGTCCATTTGCCGATCGTAGGGTTGCCAGGAGTCAGCGTAGCTGTAGTAGCAGGAACCAGTAGGGCGGTTTGTCCGATCGCCTTTACGCCCACTTTAATCACGGTGGTTGGCTGCGCTGTGGCGACGACTTCTCCATTGATCACCAAGTCAAAGGCGTAGACTGCCGGGTCATTCCCGATCGTCAAATCTGGTTTAAGGGCAAGCTGTGTGATTGGCATTGAAGACGACCTCAACGGTAGGGCGATCGGTAAAGGTAAGGTCGCTCAGCACTGAGAACCATGCGAGTGTTGCTGAAGGACTGATAAAAGTGAAGGTGACAATAGATGCTGGTGCCGGGGTGAATGTGAGGCAAGTAATCAGGATTAGGACGAGCAGTGTTGCTGGGTCGATGCCCAACGGGAAGCCCGGATTTGTGCTGTCTGGGTTCACGCCTGAAGGGAACAACACTATTGCGGTACCCTCTCGTAAGTTTGCGTACTGGCAGGATTACCATCTTTGTCTAGCAGGTTTTGCACTGCAATCGGTGTAGTGCCATCATCAGCGTACAGTGTGCCTGTATTGGCATCCTCATCGATTTTGTAACGGTTGGTGACTCCCTGTCTTGCAATCTGGGCGTTAGTGTCGATCGCTACCAGTTTGCTATTCGCGTCCATCTCTTCTCTGATTTCTGTGGCGGTGGGGAGTGCTTCAAATTCGCTCGTCAGTTGTGTTTCAACGGCTGTAGCGATCGCTGTTCTTTCGCCACCTGTTAGCGAGTAGCCCGTTTTTGTCGTGGGGATAGCTGCGATCGACGCATCCAGGAAATTCAAGCGGCTATCACCAACCAGCAATGGAGTGTTGGGGATACCGTTCACGCTCGACAAGATGCTGCTTAGCGTAGACGTGTAAACAACAGTGGGGATATTGCCGATCGCGCTCAAAATAACACTATTCGCGGGTGCGGTATATTGAGAGGTTTTGAACAGTACTGTAGAGTCTTCTATCTGCGTTAGCGTTGGACGCGCTGACACTGACGCATCAAGGTTAGTTAGGTTGTCTAGGTATCCCGACCTTGCCACCGAGAGGCGACTGAGTAGCGTTGTAGTACCTGCTGTATCGCCACCGCTGTAGGTCGATAGCCCTGATTGAATCTCAGTGACAGCACTTGTAGCTAAAGCATCAGCATCAATAGCGTCAGTGGCGATGCCTGCTGCGGTAATCCAATTGTTTGGAATGGCAGGCAAATTGTTAATTTGAGCATCAACTTTACCATCTGTGAAAGACAATTGATTTGTTCTTTCTTGAATCGCTGTGACGATTAAGTTGCTACCTGCTGCTAAACCGACAATACCGTCTAAATAATCGACAATGTATTTGCCGATAGTACCATCAGCAGTGAAACTAGATACCAGGGCGTTCCAGATGGCTTGTATTCCAGCACTAGAAAGATTGAAGCCGGTACGATTGATTGGATTGGAATCAACTTGATTTGTGACTGTATAGGTTAACGGATTAACTTTGTCCTTGATAGTTGTAATATCCTCGCTATAATCTGTTAACGGAATTTGATCGATATTTGTATTGATTCCTGTTAGCTGTGTGTCCAAGTTTGCAGTAGCAAGCCCAATTACGCCTTTTGTGTTGACTAAAGCGCCTGTACTGAATACGCCTGAATCTGATAGCGTAGCGCTGAGAGCCGTTAACTGAGCTGACTGCTCAGTTGTTAAAGCGCCACTACCACTCACTGTTACACTCGCTGCTACTGCTTCGGTTTGAAAGCGAATCGTTCTACCACTAGCACCAGTAAAATCGAAAATAGTAAATAGTGGTGCTGTCGAACCTTCATGAACAATCACAAAGTCGGTCAGCGTTGGATCTGATGTGTTTGTTGTTTTGGGTTTAATGCGTACTGGGTTTGGTGTTCCTGCAACAGCATCATATGGGAAAATTAAATATTGTCTTGCAGTACCAGATCCAGTAGAAACGATTTGTGGATAGGGAGGAGTACTAAAAAAGACAGCTTCAGGAGTTGCTAGGTAATCCTCGATTGTATGGAAAACATCAGCCAATGACAGATTAGCCGTGCCACTACCAATCATCACCTCAAACGTGCTTGTATTGAAACTAATATCACTTGAGCGGCTAACACCAGCATCGTAGAGTGACCTGAAGTTAGTTAGGTTAAATGTGTAGCTAGGCACGTTACCAGCTAGCGTTACCGTTTCTCTGAGATAGCCTCTAGCATCGCAAGCGATAAAATAACTACGTGCTGGATTAACAGGGATTGTTGCAGTGCCCCCTGTGATCGTGGGGAACGTCTGAGCCATTGTCGTTAGATCAATGACACCTAAAATAGCATTAGCACCTGTTGGAATACCTGAGATAGTGATTGTTGTCACAGGCGTTTGTAGCGTTACGTCAGTACCCGCTGCGATGCCAGTTAATGTTTTAACCGTGACCAAACGAGTGCCAGTACCGGAACGATTGATTGTAGCGCCTGCCGCTAGCTCCCAAGTTGAGATGTCGGTGTCAGCCGCTACCGTGATTGTGGCTGTCGCTCCAACTGTTGCTGCAATTGGTCGATAGTCTCCGCCCGCTTGAAGCGCTACTGTGCCGCTATCCGTTTGAAATGTGGTTGTGAGACTGGAGGGAGAAAGTAGCGTGATTGTGCCGTTTGATTTGAAGCCATCTGAAAATTTAGCGGTAGAAGCATTGAGAACGCCACCAGAGGCGATTGTCAAATTAGTGTTCCCAAAATCAGCTAACTGCCCACTGCGAAAAGGTGCTGTGATGCTGTCTGTGTTACGCCAGTACAATTTGCGTGAATCGTAAACTTGAGCTAGAGACAGGCTGCCAGAAAGAGTTATTAAGGCGGAAGCGTTTGTAATTCCCGTATAAGCTCCAACTGTTGTGGTGTTGGTTTGCGTGATACCTGCATCAACAGCAAGTTTGATCGTAGAAGGTAATGTTGTCGATCCAATTTGAGAATCAATAGTAAGTGTTTCTGCTTCCTCTTGATGCAAATAGCTGCGAATTTGCCGCGTGTAACTAGAGGTAGAAACGGTTGGAATCGGAGTTGGGAAGAAGCTGAGGTAATCCCCTCCACCTGTATAATAACCACTACCGAGATTAGTGCGCTCGGAGACAAGACGAAATCGACCTACAGAGCCATCTGGGGCACTCGTATTGTTCAGGTTGGAATAGCCTGTATACACTACAAAAGCGTTGTTGACATTGCCACCGCCGTCTGTAATTTTAAGGTCATGCGTATAAATTTTTGTGGCTTCAACGGTTGCAGCGTTGACCCAATAAATCAAACCTTTTGTGAGGTCTACTAGCGGGGAGTTAACAACTTTTATACCCGAATTTTTGGCACTAAAGTAATCGTAAGTAGAGTCAATAATTGCGGCTGTAATATCAAGTGCGCTAAAAGCAACAATCCCTGTATACGGCTGATAGATGCGGTTTACACCGCTTAGCGTGGCAGTAGTGACAAACTCTGTAGCAGCATAAATTATGGTTGAATCTGCCATTGTGCCAGAGGGTTGCAAGTAGGCAAACGTTCCTTTTGCGTCGGCTGCACCTGTCAAGATTGCCGGATCAACACTTTCAATTGTCGTATTTATAATCCTCGATACAAATAGGTCTAAGCGTTTTATACCTGCTGCTACTAAATCAGGACGCGCTCTAATTTGCGTGGCGTAAAGGTTAATTTTTGCCCCAGTTGAGCTACGGCTGGAAGTGTCGTAGCTCAACGCCGCGTAAAGCACCCCGTTGTTGGCACTGTTATAAAAAAGACGAGAAATTGTTAGTTGACAACCGTTTTTATAGACTATGTTGCTGCCAACTGTGACAGACTCCCCAAAATTCACTGTACCACTGCCTGTCGCTCGAATGCATCCTGGCTGAGAAGTTGAAACACCTAACAATTCAAGGTTGATACCCAGGATATTGAGTGTGGCTGTAGAGCCGACCGTGATCGTTCCTTTCCAACGGTAGTAGGTTACTCCATTGGTATCGGTATTGCTAGTTAGATTCGTGCTTCCAAGTGCGACAACATCAGCCCATGTATAAGTACCCGCGTCACCTGTTAGTGTCTCAATATCAAAGCCATTAGCAGCAAGTTGTAGCGCCATCGCCTAAAACCTCCAGTCAACTGTGCAGAGCACAACCACAGCCCGATCGCCCTTGCCTTTGCTCTTACTTTTCATCAGTGTGGTCATGGTTAGGTGAGGAAGGCGGAGACAGGGAGGCGCGATCGGGTTTCAAATTAAGTGCCTCTAGGTCGGTATTTCTTAAAAGGCAGCAGTAATGATTTAGGGATTTGAGCGATTACTGGCACTGTTGCGGTCGGTGCCATCTTTACAGCCACTTCCTGATCAACGTCTACAGATTCAAAGCCAAAGAATCGAGCACTTTGCTGGTAAGTTAGCAATTGCCCAAATAGAGCTTTAATCTGCTGCACATCATAAGAGTCGGTTGTGAAGTCATAGCCCGCCGTATAGACTGCTGTCACTTCGGTAGCAGGCGATGCACCACGCCGACCCCAAGAATCCAACCATTCAGCGTTCAGGTTGATTTGTCCAGTCGATCGATCCAGGATGTAGTTATTGCCTGTCATTGACTGCCAAGCGCTTGTTCCTACCGGGCGATAGTGGTGGTTAAGATAGTTGCCAGAGCGGTATTGCAAGGCTATGACTGGGCTGACAGCGATCGGCAAATAAGACAGTCTGACTGTTTGTAGGTTGCGATTGACTTCTAAGATCTCTTCAAACTGAGTGAGCGCCAATGGACGATTAGCGCCTTCTGTTCCTTCAACTAATGCTTGTAAGAACGAGATCGCACCTGTCAAAGCATCATCAGTCAAAGTCACAGAAGGCGCGTAAATATCCTTGTCGTCTTCAGTGAAGATTGCGGTCATCGCTATTCGCTGATGAAATACTTGAAGAAGAAGTTAATCTTGCCAGCAGTCAAAGCTGCCACTGCAACAGTGAGCGTCAACTGTCGATCTGCGGTTAATTTCAGAGCAGCCGCAGCCGTGCCAACAGGAACAACCGCAACAATGCCTGTGTAAGAGGCGATCGCCGTAGCTGCTTTAATGTCGGTAGTTGTATTGAAGCCAGCTGCGATCGTGGCAGAGCCTGATGACGTTGGAGCAGTGACAACATCCATAAAACCGTCAAAGATGACAGCTTTATTTGGCAGCAGCAGCGGGATGGCGATAGCACCGATCGCGCCACCGTGGACAGCAAAATCGTATTGCACTTTGACCAAGCCACCTAGGTCGTCTTGATGCAGTCGGGTGGCTTTAACAGGGATAGAAACAGCCATTTAGCTTACCTTTCGGTTACGTGGGCAATCAGCATTAAAGACAGGGCAGAAAACCCCGTTATTGTCGGAGCGTAGCTTTTCATTGCAGGCAGGGCAAACGTTGCCACGCAGCGCAAAACTCAGCGCGAGAGGCGCAATTAATACATCCTCTCCAAGTTCTGTGACAGCACCTGGCATCACTGCCGGATCGTCTTCAGAATTTTCGGCAGGTAATTGTGATTCGATCGCCGCTGCGTCAGGGTTGGTCGCTTCAGCTTCTGCGATCGTTTCGGCAAGCTCATCCCAACTCACAGAGTCAGGTTTAACTAAGCCAAGCGCGTCAGCCATTTGCTTTTGGCGCTTCCAATGCAGCGATCTGATTTCATTGGCGCGGGCAGTTAGATCAGGCATGGTGAATATTCCTCAGTGCTGATCTATTGCTTGATTGTCGTGTTGCGCGATTCAATCACACGTAATTGCTGGGGCACGAGCGACGTATCACCTGCGCCGTCAACATCGATGCCGATACACCCCGATGAGTGTTCTAGCCACGTAAAACTATGTATACGATCGAAGTTAGTCAAGCTGTCCTGACGAATTTCTACTGGCATCCCTACGCCTTTAGCGATCGTGTTCACCCCTGCAAAGTAATTTTTGCGGGTTTCGGTGCCAGCTGTCACGCCGATCGTCTCTGTTTGCAAACCACGACCAGAAACATTCCCCCAGTTGTTTGAAGTAAACAGGTGGAAGCCGCCGTAGTTGCCAACATAGCCGTTGATCTTGCCTGTGTCATTCAAGACGCCAGGATTAAGGATGTTGGTCAGATCGCTTAATTCTTCAGGCGTGGAGGCTTGCCAGACGGTTTGGAAAGACTTTTTAAGCTGAGTGACAGAGCGAGAATTGAGCCAGCCGATATAGCAACCATCGGTCAGAGTAGGAATCTGCAAATCTTGCATGTAGCCAAACATTGACAGCAGGTAATCTTCAGTCATCGTGCCATCTTTAGTGGCAACAACATCCGATGCTAGCGTTGTGACCTCGCCACCATTGTTGTAGACGACTCGGCTGGTATCGTCCCACGCTTCAATCACGCTTTGATCTTCCCAAGCGTAAAAATCGTGCATCAGGTTGCGATTCACGATGTCGAGCAGGTTGATCATTGAATAGGCTTCGACAAACGTAGGTATACCGATCGGCGCTGCGGTCGAATCCTTGCCTAAACCCCATTCCTTGATCGTGACAGGCACAATCCCTGTTTGTACAGGCTGACGGGCTGCATCGATTGGGTAGTAAACGCCGCCGCCAGACAGTAGACGATCGCTAGCTTGCTGTGGTCCGGTGATGTAAGCAGCGCGAGGGATGTCAATTGTGCTACCCATACGAGCGGCAAAATCGAATTGATAATCAATGAATTGCCAGAACACGTAGGCAGGGCGGTTATTGGAACGCATCATGCTTGATAACGTTTCCAGGAAACCGCCGGGGATGTTGTTGATGATGGTCGCCGAATCAGTAGTAATTTGGTTGGAACCTCGGAACAAGCCAATGCCCTTACCCCAGGATTCCATATCCTTGATCATCTGCTTCTTGTTGTCGCGGGTGTAAGCGTCAAGCTCACGCCAGTCGTAAGAAACCATTTGCCCAGCGCGTTGCGAGTTGCGAACGACTTTAGGCAATGACTGAGCCAGTTCTAGAAACTCTTTAACCGAACCGATCGGCACGTCCGACTTGGTAGAAGTGAGACGGTTTACCATCGGCATCCCTGCCTCTTTGCTGGTCACGGGTGTTTGTTCTCCAGAGAGTTTGTCAAGGTTGAAAGCTTTCACTAGGTTCAGGCGTGACGCTTCAGATGCTTCAGCCTTGTCTCTGGCTTCCTGTTCAGCGGCTTTGGCAGCGTCAATTTGTGTTTGCGATTGTTCTTTGATTGACGCGATCGCGCTATCAGTTTCCGTTTTGTGCTGTGCGATCGCAGCTTGCACGGCACTGCTAACAACATCAGCCAATTGATCAGCCGTAATAGAAGCGGTCACAGCTACAGATTCAGCAGCTACTTCTGTAACTGGCTCAACTTTAGGCGCTACGGGTTCAGGCTCTTCGGTTGGCTCTTTTTCTGGTTCAGGTGTCACCGCGACAGTTGCCGCTGTAGAATCTTTGGTGAAGCCTTTACCACTGTTGGCAGACTTGGAGGCGATTGAAGCTTTAGCAGCAGCCACAATGCGATCCGTCTCGCTCATGGCTGCATCCTGGTTCAGTTCGTCTTTTACGAACACAGATTGTTTACGGGTACGCATTGGGCAGCAGTTTTCAGAAACTTTAATTACATGCTGCCCTCTATCTCTGCGGGTATAATTGGTTGTAACCAGTATTTGGCTAAGTTAGCGGGATTGAGACTAAAAAGTGTTGCACGATCCTGATAGAATCCTTGCTCGTAATATCAGAATCAGAAGATTGTCTTTAGAACTTTCTCAAGCAAAGCTTGGATCTGTACTGGGTCGATCGCAGCGATGGGTTAGCAGTATTGAGCGTGGACGCACTCTGCCTGCCACCTGTTTATTTCCGATCGCCCATGCCTTGAAGATTGATGCCCGACTGTTAGTAGAAAAACCGTTACCAGATTTGGAGGGATGATGACTAGATATAGAGAATTAACATTAAGCGAGAGTGTGGGTGGTCAGGCAATACGAGAAATGCGTCAGCGGTTAGGGATGGCGCAAGAGCATCTTGCTAAAGATATTGATATAGATCTTTCGCAATTAGAAATAATTGAATCTGGCAATCTTCATCCAAACCGCAGAATGATTAATGCAATCAACAGCGCCTTCGTAGAGCGAGCTTACTTCATCAATTACTAACGAATCACCTGAAGCCCGATCGCCTGCCCTGCTTCTTCCTCTACTGGATCACCTGCTTCTTCAGGTTCTGTCAGCACTTCAGCGCCGGGTAAATTGCCACTGACGCATAGGGTCAGCTCTACAGCGGTGTGGAAACCAGCACGAATGTAATAAGGTGCCCAATCAATCCCTTCCTCATCGCCCAAAAAGAATAGCAGCATGGGGTGGGGTGGCATGTGCCCGTCACATTCATCAGTGAAGAACTCCCCATCGCACAAGGGGCAAATCATCGTGCTGTCAGTGATGCCACCTGTACTTACATCTTTTGCCATGCCGTAGCCGATTGCATTGACCGCTGGACTATCAGCAGGGAACGCAGCATAGGTCAGCAAGAATTGAAAGCCGTGGTTAGCGACGATGCTTCGGTTGATGTCAAAATAATCAGCCGCATTCAGAATGTTAACGGGTGCGTCTGGTGTCTGGATGGCATAGGCAGAGTATACAAACCCGACATTTTGCTGCACGTCCTCCCACGAGTGGTTAAGGTTCATGGGCTTGCCGGGGAAGAATGCCGCCATGCTTTCAATCGATTGGTCATCCCACACGCCATTACTGAAGCTCATCAGGTTGTGGGATGCCAGCATGGGCACCGATACCATCTGATCGGCTGTGTAGGGCTTCATGCCTTTGGGTCTGAATTTGTTCATCTGGTCTAGTTGCCAGGGTTCAGGTTGCCCCATGCCAGGGACGGACGCGATCGCGCTATCAAACGATGGGAATTGCAGCATTGTTCTAACTCTTACTTAAAGCCATCATACTCAGCGGTCTAGAGATTGCAGCACCTGTCCATCCCCACGATCGCGCTAACAAACTATCCTGACCACTATCGCCTTTGTCGAACTGCTTGCTACAGCGGCACATCGATCGGCAACTCGACTTGTCGCCAGGATTCGGTAGTGAGCCAATGTCTACCCACCCTTGAGCGGCGTACCCAACGCAGTCATCACACGATTCTCTAGAGTCTCTAATGCGCCGTTCTCTGATGAAGCCGTCTGCTTTATGTGCTTCTAACCTTCCTAGCTCAAAACTGCCGTGTAGGGCATCCAGGTACATAGAGACGCGGTTTTGTATTTGCAACTCACTCAGGTAGCCTGCCAAAATATCTTTGCTGAAGCCCCTGAGATAGCCGTATTCTTTCTTCAGTTCGGCACCAATCAGCCCATACGATCGCTCTTTTGCCGTTTCTAACCGTGCTTGACCACCTCTGCCTAAAGTGAAAGCGTTGATGTGGGCAGACTTCAATTCAAGCGCGATCGCCTTCTCCCATTCACCTACTCGCAGATTTCCCGCTAACAGATCAGAGGTGAGCGATCGCGCCTTCTCTTTTGACTGGTCAATGTAGGACTCAGTGAGAGCGGTTATAGCCTTACTGCTGATGTACTGCCCCTTGCCCGCACCACTGGTGGCACGGTAACGACCGGATGAGGCATCGTAGGCAAACTCACGACTCGCCATCAGTCGCCTCTTCTACTTCAAAGAAGGTTTTGACACTGTTGAAAACCTCTTCATCATCTTCAGGTGGGGACATCCAGCCCGCCGCCATCATTTCTGAAAACTGTTCCCAGAGCGATCGCGCTTCGTAGGCACTGATGCTGTAGCCTCGTTCCTGAAAGATTCGCACAATCCGATCGCGGTCTGCACCGTAATGAAAATCACGATCGCTGCTGTTCAAAAGCTTAATTCGTTTCTGCATCGTCAGTCGCCTCTAGAATCAACTTGAACTCTGCATCAGGTGGGTTAGCTTTCCACTGGTCGATTGCGTTACTCACTGCTGCATCGTCAATTTCAGCGATCGCCTCTAATTCTTTCATAGGTGGCAGAGTCTCAGATGGTGGCTTGAATGCATCGTCTTTAGCGATGATGTCCATTGGTTAAGCATCTTTAGGTTTTACTGATATATCCCAAATCGTATATCTAGGAATGGTTGGATCAAAGAAACCTTCAGGCTTCCACTCAAAATGAGAGATGTACTCATAGCCGTCAATAGTCTTTGTATGTACTACTACCTGCCGCTCTGTAGGTTTCATTAATGGTGCCTCCCATTGGTGCTAAAAATTGGTACTCGCGTTGAATCTAAATCAGTAATCCCCGGTTCATCCAACTCACCGGGATCACCCTCGCTACTTGCCCCTTGACCCGGTGCCATCGCATTAGTAATGATTTTGGGGAATACCAGCTTCAGCTTATTCAACCACAGCCCAGTATTAATCCCCTTCAGATATAGCTCAGTGTGCAAGACTTGCATCACGCCTTCAGTCAAACACATTCTGATCTCGTTCACATGACGGGCATTTTCCAATGCAGGCTGTCCTGCAATCTCTTGAGCACCGATCGCGGGCAATCCCAACAAATAGGGAGGGACACGCGATCGCATCACAATGCGACTACGCCACTGCAAGACATTAGCCGCTAAAGCCTCAATGTCTGGGTTTATGTTGCTTAGCTTTTTAATGTCTTGCCCCGGCATCAAATAATAGTCAGTAATGATGCCGTCCGCTTGTCGCTGCTCTAACCGTTGTTGATAATCCTGCAACTGTTCGCGGGTCGTACCCTCCTGCATTGCGTGTAGATTTGGGTTATAGCCTACCGTGTCAGCCGCGATCGCCAGTGCATCTGTTGCCCGCTTCAGCCGTGCCCAGTCCTGCGGCGATTCATGGAACAGCGATCGACCGTATAGGTTCTTGCGACGATAGCGCCAATGTACTACCTTCCCTGGTACAAAGACTTTCGCTGGTTCCTCTTCATAGAGTCTGCGTCGTTGCTGAAAGCCTAATAACTCGCCTTGTGCTTCTACCCTGAACATTTCCCACGTGGGCAGAAACATTAGAGAATTGACTTGATTCTTAGAAAGGTCGATCGCCAACTCAGCGAACGCATCACCCCAGTTCAGCATCCGCTCTAACACCACTTGAGAAGTAGAGTGCGGGAATAGGCGCTCTAGAGTATTGAGGCAAACGGTATAGACTTGCTTGTCGATCGCGCTGCCATCATTCAATTCGGTGGCAATGGTAAACCCCTGGTCGTCCCCATCTTCAGAGGACAATGCTGCCCCTTTGAGAATGTCAGTAGCTGCTGCAACTTCAGGGCACCATTCCGCCATCTCGATTAACTCGACAGCGCGATCGTAATCCCTGATCGGATACTCGCCAATCTCTAAATCGTAGTTACGTGCCCGTGTTGATGTCTGATCTGAACCGTAAAATTGCTGGAAGGCGACTGGGCGCTGACTGCCACCAAAGATTGAGCGGACAAAACCTGTGATCGTCTGCCAAAGGTTTTCTAAACGCCGATTTCTGCCAGGTGTAGGGATGGGCGATCGCATAACTCACAATCAATCTTTCTTCTATGATGCCCTACACATGCTAAGTTGCCGTTTTTGTGCTAACGCCTGCCAGTGAAGCGACTAGAGGCAGAGTGCGATCGTACTGATGCCGCGAAGGTGGTTTCTGATGCTGCCGAGATCGGCATAAATTTACAGATGAAGTAGCCTGCGCTGTCCGGTAAGTGGTCAAAACCCTGTGATTTGTCAGGCTCCCCATTTTTCCAACCCTGCTTTTCTAGCGCTTCTACGTAAGGCGTACACTCGCTGGCGTTTACCAGATAACAGCGATCTCCTAATGGATTGCAAAAAGCTGTATTCATTGCGTTGATGCGATCTTTGACAGCGGGGTTTGAACCATCAACTATTACCGTGAAGCCAGCCTGCCGCAGCAATGCCACGTCTGAAGTTGATGCATTAGTAGATTTACGGCTTTGCCCTGATGCGTCAGGGTAAACAGAAATTAAAGAGGTGTGGTTAGGGTAGCGGTTTTTGATTGCTGCAATTATGGCAGGTGTATCTGCAATGCCTGACAACACACTGACCGCTCTTGGTATCCCATTCCTGACAACATGCACCACAGCATTCATGTTAGTGACGTTAAAGTCCATGCCAATATGTAAGCGATCACCAAGTTGCACCGTATCTGTGCAGTTGTTTAAGGCGCGATCGAATTTGGGGTAAACAGGATCGCCGTTTTGCCGTTTTTTAGGTATGCAGCCTAGCTCCTCGTCTGCGGCATCACCGTAGTCTTTGTATAGCTGCGATCGCCATGCAAATTCAGCTTCTGGTGTCCATACCTGATTTTGAGTCAAGCAGATACGCTGGTAAAAACCTTCAGACAAGGCATCATCTAACGAAACACGATGATAACCATAATCGAGATCGCCTGCTTTGACTGCTTTAATCAATTGGTTGAAAGGATTATCCTCTCCATCATGAGTGCTCCAGATACCGACAGACCCGCCCCACATCACAACCGCTAAAGCTGCTTTGATCAATTCTTTTAAATCTTCGTGGAAAGCAGCTTCATCGATACGTAAACGTCCTTTTTTTGATCTCAGGTTAGCTGGTCTAGACGACAAGGCGGAAACTTTGTAGCCACTCAGAAAGTGAATTGTGTAAGTAAAAATACTTCTTCCGTTTTCTTCGATGACTGACTCTTCAAAATCACTAACGCTTAATTGATAAGCTTTAGCCCAATACGCTACATCCTTGATGTACTGTTGAGCCATTTCAATATTGTAGCCAATGTAGTAAGTGTCTTGTCCGCCTGCTTGCGCTGCTTCCAAAGCTGAGTCTGCTGCATCTGCCCAACTAAACCCGATCCGCCGCGATTTCTCCGCTATCTTGATGGGACTATTGTCTGAGATCCACCGTTGTTGGTAAGGCAGTAGCATCGGTGGGCTGGATGCCCAAAAGGTGTGCTCTAATCGCTGCTGCTGTTTCTTCAGAGAGTCCAGGTCTAACCCGTCGATTGTCGCGATCGGGGATGACTCCTGCAAATACTTCTGTAATCCCTTCTCTAGCGTTGCCCACTTCATCGCTTACAGCCTGCACTAACCAGCGTGGTAAAACTCCTGCTTCAGAAAGGGTGCTAACCGCTTCTAGAATGTCTAACGGCTTGCCTAAAACTCGTTCGATCGCCCATTTAGGAACTCCTACTGGCACCCTTTGCGTGATCTCTTTTTCGTAAGGCTCACCAGTGCGTGCATTGATGCCCGTTTCTTTCGTGTATGTGACACGTTCCATCCGACCAAACAGATAGTCGGCAAACGCCTTTCTAGCTTGCCTTACCAACGTTCCTGGACACGTGTCACGGTATTCATCCTTAGCCCTAGATACCGACTCGGAAAACTCGGAATATCGCTTTACCCAGTCATAAAAAGTATCTTCGCTGATCTTACCCGCTTGCCAACCTGCACGGTCTGCCCCAGTCTGAGCGATCGCGTCGATGATGGTTTGCACTCGGTCTGGAGTGTATTTAGACTTTGCCACTAAAAAGGAACCTATCTATCCCAATACACAAATTGTAATCGCAGTCAAGAGTCGCGGCTAAAATAGAACTGTCCACTCTGGACAAACTGATGAATCCATTTCAATCGCTGGGCTACCTTGCCTTGTTGCCTCGTATCCTGAAAACGCTTACTAATCTGGAGAAATTCATCATGGCTTCTGTCGCTGAACTGAACACCAAACTAAACGAACTGCAAACCACGATCGCTGACGAGCGTACTCAGGTTGGCACCTTGATCACCACGATCGAGCAATTGAAAGCTGCTTTGGCTGAAGCTGAAGTAGAAGTTGACCTATCGGCAGAAATTGCTGCTGTTGATGCTGCGATCGCTGGTGTCAAGAATATTGCACCTGATGAAGTGGCACCTGTTGAGCCTGCTGAGCCTGTTGCTTAGACTGTTCTAATGCTCTCTGTTGTAGATTGGGGCGATCGCGTGTGGTTTTAGGACTACTGCGATCGCTTTTTCTTTTGGCTTAATCTGGCTGATAGTTTCCTGCAACGCGCCAAGACAGACATTTGTCCTCACCGCCACTGACTTCTTCTGCTTCCCACTGCATCACAGTATTGCATGATGGCATATAGACGATCGCCGTCAGTCCGTCATGTTTCAGCACAAGATCTCCAGGAGCAAGGCAAAACACCAGGTTATTGACCAATGCCTTATGGACGGGCGTAATCTTGGCTATATCAGCTTTCGTTAATTTATTCACTTATTTGCCTCATCTGGCGTTTCTATCCAAAACGTATAACTTGCTCCATGACCTTCGCCACTCAAGTCTCGAATGCCCTCTTCTTCAAAGAAGTACAACCAATCAGTGATCTCTGTTACTTCACCAGTTTTGAGATCTTTAGCGAATATTCTAACGCCGGGTTTTAACTCTACTTTCATTGTCCCTCACTCACCATCAGACCCACTCGTGCCACCCACACAGCAAAAGCTTCTTCCTCGACCAAGCCCGATGCCTTGAGCTGCGCGATCGCTTCACTCAAGTTTCCTAGCGTCTCAGACAATAGCAAAGCATCTTCCAAATTGCGGCAATCTGGTGACTCCGTGTAGCGGTTCATACAGGCAGCGATTTGCCCCATTGTGGCAACCAGATTAGAGGCTGCTAACTCAGAGAGATTGTTCATGGTTCAGTAGTCGTACTCGTCGGTATCTAGCTCTATTGTCTCTGCTTCTGGAATGCCTGCACTTATAGATTGAGATACAACCCTGCAAACTATTTCACCTTTGCATATATCAAACAGGCTTCGCTCCTGCACATACCAGACATCACAAGACAATCGTAGTAGGTGGGGTTTGTCGTCTCCGATCGGTACAGGCATCACACCGTTGGGTCTAGGAATGGCAAAAATCCCGACTGGGGTACGCTGTGGCGACTCCCAACGTTGGAACCAGTTTTCAAGCTCTTGTGCTGCCGTTTTGTTTCTTACTTCGAGATAGGCATTTAATTGTTGCCGTAGTTCTAAAGCAACAGATTCACCTTTATTGCAAATATATGAAAGCTTAACTGTTTGCACGCCCGTAGAAACATGCTCAACAAACATGCCGCTTTGTACTTTAACAAAACCATGTTGAACCTCCCCACACGTCAAGTTCTTGTGCTTAAAGCAAGCAAAAATAAACTCTTCTTGTCTTGTGCTAATCATTGCTGTCTACAATTTTGGTTGCTGTTGCCATTGCTTTATCAATCGCGCTCTTAGCGTTTTCTATAGCAACAGTTTCATTGTTATTAGTACTTACATACATTACATTGCCAGCCTTTGCTAATGGCAGCTTTTCACCTGAAAAAATGCATTGATATTCGATTGGGTTAAGCCCTTTGTACCTTTCCATTACCCTAACGTCTATGCCTTTGTATGTTTCAGTGCGAAGTAGATTTGTAGCGACTCTAGGGTAGCCACCTTCAATGTTTTCAAAGTAAAGGTCAATATCAGTCTTTGCGTTAGCTAAGTCTCTTTCGTTGCTATATGAGATCCGAAAGCCTTTATAGATAGCGCTCTTATCCATCAGAAACCTCAGTGCTTAATCCCATTGCCGCATTTGTTTGCTGTAAAGCATCGATCGCGCCTGTGTATGCCCTGTGTATGCAATGTATTCATCGATCGCGCTCTTCGCAGCAGCGATTGCCGTTTCAACGCTTGACAACCAAAACCCTTCTGGCAATCCTTCTACCTGATAGCGATAAACCTTCTCAATGGTGCTACTAGGTTCGTAATATGGCTTAGAGAAAATCTCGATCGCCCTTCCCTCATAAGTCAATACCGTATCTAGCTGTGGCACTGATTTAGGCTTTTTAGGTAACTGCTGCGAAGCTGACAGAGGACGCTTAAAGTAAGCGCTGCCGGCATCGAAACCTACTAACTCCCAATGCTCCTCACCGAGTTTATTTAGGTCTGACTCAGTGAGGTAAAGCGCGTTTTTCTTGAGGTACGCCCACTTCATAATTTAGCGATCGTTAAAGTTGTTGACGTAGCATTCAAAACAACAGCCGTACCAGATGGAAACGTTAAAACTGTGCCTCTATAACCCAAAACATCGCCATTACTCGTAGCGGCAACTTCGTATTGCCGCAACCAGCCAAAGTTCAAAGTAGATTCATGCTTGACAACAATGTATTTGAACCAAAGAAATAAGTTTTTCATAGTTCTTCACGCTCCAGATTGGCGAATTCGCCAGTAAAGACTAGGCATTCTTTCCTAATTTCTCGATCGCCATTTTCAAGCGTTCTAAGCATAGGCTGATCACCGTGCCCTACCATGATCGTTCTTAACTCTAGTCGTGCTATTTCATCAACGTCGATTGTTAGTGTTAGCCCTGTTAAGCACGTCATCTCTTTGCCATCGACAAAAACACGTGTACCACGGGCAAGACCTTCAGGACATACTATTTCAACTTTCATCCTGCCTCTCCAAACTTGCTAATAGAGTCAAACTCTAGAGCCTGGGGTAAATTAAGTGCTTTCTTTATGACTCCCGAATGACCATCATGATCAATCTGTACAGCGGTAGTTTCTGGGAGCCAAACTGAATTGCTTTGCTCGTTGTAGATACCGATGCCGTAATGCTCACCTAAGTCGTTGCCTCCTTCTATATCGCTAATAGCTTCATCCATCGATGAGTACTCGTGTATTTCAAACGAACCGTATCTTTTAGCGACAGCCTTAAACTCACCCATTAGTTTTTCTCCGTATAGTCCTGATCTGTCAACTCTTCCGGTAAGCACCGAAGCTCGATCGCCAGTTTAGGCAAGTACTCAGCTTTCAATTGCGCTTCACCACGCTCAACCCTGCCTAACTGCTGTCTGCTGAGTCCAACTGAATCAGCCAAATCAGACTGCGTGATGCACCAGTACCGACGCAATGCGGCAATGTTGCCACCCAATTGATTGGGCAATTTGCGATCACGCTGTTTCTTGCATATCACGGTTGTGTTCAATTTGCAAACATGATGTCCGATTCCCAAGTATAGCCCGTGTTTCAAGGGATGAGCAGGGCAGATTGAAGGCGTAGAGTTTGCCTTTTGCTGTGGTCAACGCTGCCCTTGACGCCGCTGTAGCTTCACTTCCTACACCTGATTATCAAAGACCTAATTTGGTCTTGACTTTTTTGGTGCCTTTAGCAGGTGGCGTAGCGTTTGACAGTGCGGGCAATGAGGTTTCCAATACTCAGGCGATCGTTGTTCAGGCATCAGTGAGACGACCGACAAAGCAAGCAACGAACACGCCGATCGCTGGCGCAGGCAGGCAGGAGCTAGAGCTAGAAGGACGGCTTGTTAAACCTAAGTTCTTGCCAGCCAGTATCAACAATCAACTCAAAGCTTTTGCTGTCTATAGCGATTCTATTTCCAAGGCAGCCTACGAAGGCGAGTGGGTGTTTCTCCCAACAACTCAAGCAAGAATCAGCGGTATCACTCAGAAGTTTGGTCAAAAAATATCAGGCAGTCTCATTTTAACGGGGGCTGCCTAATGGAACTCAAGTGGAATGAAGACTTTGAAGCCCCTAGCTTAGTTGCTTCCTACGAATGGAGCGCCCCATACGCAGATGAGGTGCATATGGGGTTGCATTACATCGGCGGTCGTGGCGTTGCTCGCCCCTGGACAACGGTAGCAATTTCTGAGACTAATTGCCCCAAAGTATTTGCTGATCACTATAGAGGTGATATTCGCGTTGCCTTTGCTGCTTTTGCTCACGATATGGCAGGCAGATTCAGCGACACGATCGACAACCACAATTGGAGTATTGCCAGCGACAACCCAAAACAATACCGTCCAGGCGTTCCGACTTGGCAAAAAATAACTGACAGTGGCGCGTTGCGTGACTCCCTGCAAATGGAGGTCAGAGACGCATGAGCGCTGTAGAAATTCACAATCCAGTCGTTGCTGATTTAGTTGCCAAACTCCGATCGCTGCTCTCTGCCCAACTAGGCACCCTTGCCGATGGGAAGCAAGCAGTTCGTGCGGAGCCTCCCCAAGTAACGCCAGTTGGTAAAGGTGTACATGCCATTGTCCAGCGGCATTTCACACAATTAACCAATGACACCTATCAATGGCGTGTGGATTTAGTACTGCATGGTTCACCCGGTAAGACACCAGCAGAATACGCAATTTACGAAGCCAATTTACAAAAGTTTGACCGCGCGATCGCGCTAATGCGATCGGCGTTCCCTGTGCGTCGTGAGTCCATCCCTTCATACAGAGAGGATCTACCACCACAGGCAATCTTCCAAATCACTGTTCGGCAATTCGTGTCTGGGCAGCAAGTTTTGGTGTCTCGCTGACTGTTTACTTACTGGAGTTCCTGAATGTCTACTGCTGTTCTCAATTATCCCGGTGGTGCCAAAGTCACTACGGGTATTGCGCTCCGAGTTGGTGAACTACCGCTCGGTGTGCGTACCCCTGCTACCTATACCGTCACTGTTGGTACGGGTGGATCATCTGTCAACGTGATTGTGGCTGCTGATGCTGCGATCGGTGCTACGACTTTAACGGTCGGTGCGCTGACTGCTGCAGTTCCTGCTAACTCAATCCTATCGATCGGCGGTCAAGTTGTCGTCACATCCGCTGCGGCTGCTTCGTCTGCTACATCGCTCACGATCTACCCTGCCAACTTCACGATCCTCAACGGCACAACCTTTGTCTACAACCCAGGCACGCTCACCATCGGTTCTAGGGTCATCCCTGTCACTGCTCTACCCGCACTGATTGACGTGGGCGATACGCTGCTATTCAACAGCACCATTCCTCAAACGTTAACTGTGACTGGGCGATCGCCTGCTGGTGCCACACAGCTACGGGTTAATGCAATTACATCAGCCCTAACCGCTGGCAACTCTGCCTCAACTAAAGCGCTCTATGCAGTCGTTGGTTGTACTGTTAGCCCGGTGCCTAGTCCGACTCCCAAGGTGGTCGATACCACCAACCTGCTATCCGGTATCGGGATGGAGAAGGTCATCACTGCCATTTCGCAAGAAATGAGTGTTGACTTCAACATCGTGCGCGGTGACTTGGGTGGTGGGCTGCTGGTAGAAATCCTGCGCGACAAAGACAAGTACAACAAGGAAATTTACTTCCAAGTGACGATGGATGACGGCGAACGGCATGAGGGTGTTGCCATCATTACCGCTGGTCCTGAAACAGGTTCAGTCCAAGATTTGCGGAAAATCCAATGTAAGTTGCAAGTTCAGGGTCAGACCTACGTTTACACGAAGTCTACCTACGCCTTCTACTAACGATGGTTTACGACTACCTCACTTCCGAGAATGGCGAGGTCTTCGCTTGCAATTGCGAGGTATCAGCGCGTCGCGTGTTGGCGGGTTTGCTTTATTTCGCTGGGAATCTGCCACCCACGATCGCGCTCTACAACCCACAGTTCCAAAAAACTTGCATCATCAAAATCGCGCCTCAGATTCAACGCAATCAAACGCCAACGCTGCTCAGCAGCCCTAACGACAACCTACAAATCGACGTGGAGAAACTCCTATGAAACTCGTTGCGATTACCGCTTGCTCTGACGACAAAGGCATTGTGCATCAGCCCGGTGCCGAGTTTGAACTACCTGATGCGATGGCAAAGTCCTTGATTGAAATCAAAGCGGCAGCCAAGCCCGGTGATGTTCCTGCTGTCACTCCGCTAGTCGGTGTCTCACAGTTTGGCGAAGAGCCTGTATTGCCAACCGTGGAACCTGCTAAGCCCGCTACCAAATAGTTTCCTGCTTCACGCTGTCTCCCTAAAATCCGCGCCCTTTCTTGATTCCTGAGAATAAACCATGCGTAGCCGTTCACCCTTTGCCTCACTCAAACAAGAAATCCGACCTGTTGTGACGATGCCCGATGGCGCGATCGTCTACTTTGTCAGCACTGGCAGCATTGACCCAAACACATCACCTGTTTCCATTCAGGAAAAACAACGCAAACAAGCCCGGATTAATGCGTTAATTCTAGAAGCGATCGAAACCCTAGCGGTACGCCAAGGCATCACTTCAGAGCAAGCACGATCGCTCATCTTTCCTGATGACAAAGAAAAGGGCACTGCGATCGAAGTCAATCCACTTTCCTACCTAAACCTGGAACAAAAAACCGAGTATTTTGGGCTGACGGCTGAAGCGGCTGAATTGCCACTGCTAGCAGCCACACTGATGATGCGCTTCAGGGTTGCCTATGACTTGACACTACTTGAACCAGTAGAAGGTAAAGCCCGTAAACTCTACGTGCGTGAGCCGTGGTATGAAATCAGCGTCGGTGCTGTGTTTAAGTTTGACCAATTAAAGGTATCCATCACTGAACCTTACGATGCTGAGGATGGTTCGATCGGCATTGCTCAGATTGATACAGTCTTGCCAGTCGGCGCGGCTGGCTTTCTTCTCAACAGCGATCGCAAGACCTATGCAATGGGCGATCCATTTTGGACGATCGAACATACCAAGGAACTATCGCTAGAGAATGCCGATGGTAGCGACTCACAGATTCAATCAATCTATAACTTCTATCTGCGTGAGTCCGGTCAGTTTGTGGAGCCAAAGCTAGAGACGCTGACTGATAAGCCACAGCTAGAAGGTAGCGAAGAGGAGCCAAAGCGTGAGGGAAAGTCTCAGAGCAAAAGCAAAATCTTGAAACCTACTACAGATCAGCCTGCATTGACTGGGATGACATCTTCGGTAGAGTCCACACCTACGGAATCAGAGACGAACGGCTTGCCAATTACGAGAACTTTGGAAACTGCCCCGATTGGCTGATCTTTTGGTTCCTAGAGCGTTACGAAAAGCAGCGACAGTTAGACGCGAATATCGCAGCGAAGACTAACGCGATCGGGTGGGCAGGCGTTGATCAATTAGTGGATGCCTGGAAAAAAGCGAACGGTGGTAAAGGTAGAGAAGTGCAAACAACCTGGATTCAATATCTACCTTTCCCTGATGCTGTTGGCGAGACACGCGATCGTCGCCGCGTGTCCAAGGAAACGGCGCGGATTTTTTTAGGGTTAGAGGCTCAAGGGCTGATACCTGTGCAAGTAATTGGTGCTGCTAGTGAGTTGCTAGGCGAGATGGAATCGGTAACGTCTTCCCAATGCTGACCGCTTAGGCAGTGCATCGCGGGCTTTCCAAAAGCCCAGGAAGTTTCAGTAGCCCGCCAGCGATCTCGCAAGATAACCAGGAGCCTCCAGGCTGTATTACCGACAACCCGATTCTTTGAATGTTTTTCGCCCCGTTCAAATCCGCATCACCATGCCAACCGCAATGACCACACTTAAACCGCTTACCGTGCCTGTACGACTCCCTTTTGACGGGGTGAATGTGCAGGCATTGGTGGCAGGTTTGGCTGGTATAGGCAGGCTTGATCATGATGACCTTTACCCCTGCTCCCAAAGCTTTGTAGTCAATAAACAGTCTCAGTTGGTTGAATGCCCAACTGTTCGACCGTCTGCGCTCGGTTTTGTTGCGGGGTTGTTGGTTCGTGCACTCACGAATGCCTGTCAAATCTTCCAGCGCGATGCTGGCTTGTTTGGACTTGGCGGTTTGAACAAGACTTTTCGAGATGTTGTGATTCAACCAGCTTTGAAAACGACGCTCACGACCAGACAACCGTTGCAACAGTTCACGCACTCGGCGGCGTGTACTGCGTGTGCCTTTACTGGCTTTATGCTGGAGATTCGCTCTCAAGTTGGTGTAGTGGTCACGCACCTTGTTGATACTCTGACCTTCCCAGGTTTGACCCTCAGAAGTATGAGCAATGTCAGTGCGCCCCAAATCCACACCCAAAATATCGCCACCGTCTTGCGGCTCTGGCGGCTCCGACTCCAGACAAATTTGGATGTAGTAAGAACCATCCTGTCGCTTGATCAGTGTGGCGGACTTGGGGTTAGCGTCTGCCAGCATTCCCCGTTGGTAGTTACCAATTGCCAACTCAAACCGCTCACGACCATCAACAGTAGTGAGCGAAACCGTCCAGTCCTTTTCTCGAAACGAGAAGATCCGAGCGTCGTAGGTCGCAAAGCTATGCTTGAACGCCTTGACCGGACGGTGCTTTTGTTTGGCGACCTTGCGAGAACCTGCTACCCGCCTACAGACCTGTTGAGCCAAATTACTCGACAGACCAAAACGAGCGCGGACTTCGTAATAACAAAGGGACTGCAGTTTGACCGCATTGGCTATCTTCTCAGGTGTGTTCTGGTTCACCCAGTTCAACGCCTGCCCAAAAGCGTTCAGTGTCGCAGCAAGTTTTATAGCTTGCGATTCGGATACCTTGAGCTTGCAGGAGACAGTCAGGACTTGATTCATAGCCCTATTCTACCTCATCAGAAACAGGAGTACAACTGTATGCCCGGTGAATTATTGTCCGGCTCCGTGTCTCCGCCAGATCCGCATTCCTCCCGACTCTCGACCTCATTAGAGTGCAGGAGTCCTGTTGTTTTAGCTGATCGGAGGTGACAGTTGACCTCACTTGGATCTCTCTATCTTGAGTTGGGGCTACAGACAGATAACTTCGATCGCTCTCTTGCCAGTATCAAAAACCAGACTGCGGCAATGGGTAAAGACTTGGAGCGATCGCTAAAAGTTGCTCCTACTTTTGATGCCAAGGTTTTACAAAATCAGATCAGACAAACTGAAAGTCAAAAGCCTACAATTGCCATCGGTGTCAAGGTCGATCGCTTACAGGTAGCCCACGAAATCAGTCAGACTACTTCTACCACGCTTGACCTGAGAGCTACGCTAACAATCAACAGTAGCAATGTTGAGCAAGTCAGGGCACGGCTAGAGCGATCACTACAGGTCACAGTCAGTGCTGACACGCCATCAAATACTAGCCGCAAGGTTGAGCTAGACACTAAAGGATTAGAAGAGGATTTAACTAAGGCAGTTACTGAAGGCACGAAGAAAGCACAGGCACGATCGGGTTTGTTTGCACCGATTACAGGTGGGCTACAAAACACGATTCGAGGCTTTCAGGAAGGCGTAGGTGCTACCTATGCCCGCAAGTTTACAGAAGGCTCTATCAAGAATATCGAAGCTGAGCTAGGCACATCACTAGATAAACTAGGCGAGAAATTTAGTGCTGGGTTTGGCAAGGCTGGCAAGTTTGCAGGCGATCGCTTTGTCAAACGGTTAGGCATTGAAGAAGGTCTGGCAGGGCTAAAGCCTAAAGTAGCGCAAGCCACTGAGTTCCTCAATGAAATCATTGATACCAAAACGCTCGATCGCAAATTCAGTGTTCTTGAAACCCAGATCGGCAAACTCATTGACGACCTGCTGCGGCTTAAAGGGGTGGGTGTCCAGGTCGGCAATCTCCAGGGTATTGCTGGAGCGGTTGCCGATATTGCTGCTACACCGCTGGAAGGTATTGAAGACAGGCGGCAGCGCTTAGTTAAGGAAGCAGCCAAAACAGCGCAGGCAAGATCAGAACAAATTGAAGCACCAAAATACGACAATGCTGATTCTGTAGTGTTTGGGATTGGTGGCTTTGCTGGCAATGAAGATAAGGCGCAACGAGGTAAAAGCAGTATTCCTGTCGCTGAACGCTTGCAACTGCTGACGGGTGAGCGGAATCCCGTTATCCCTGTTGAAAACCAGGCTACTGATTTATCAGTGAATTTGGGTGAAGGTAAGCTCAGATTCTTTGCTGAAGCGATCAACAAGATCGTCATGCAAAACCTCGTAGTTAGCAAAGATGCTATTGAGGCAGCAGCGCAGGCGATCGCGGTGCGTCGGGAAAATCCAGACTTACCGATCGGCATTGCGGGTTATTCAGCAGGTGGCTTTACTGCTAGAGAATCCTCTGAAGTACTCAATGCGGCAAACGTTGATAATGTTCGCGCCGTTGGTATTGGTACACCGCGCTTTAGCAGCACTGCCAGCACTACGAAAGAACAGTTTCAAACGGTTTTAGGTGAAGGTGACCCATTATCTAAGATCGCTAGGTTGTCAGGCGCAAAGGATGCTCAGATTCATGCTGAGGGTGGTAAGGGGCATAAACTATCGAGCTACCTCAGTGCTGATGACACGCAAGGGGCAATCCTCAAGCAACTCAATATCAAGCGCCAGATTCCTGCCGAATTAAAATCGGCTGTGGCGTTTGAGATGAAGTCGGTTGAGCAGGACATGGAGGCGGCAGCCAATGATTTCATGGCAGCAATGCAAGGTTCTGACTTTTACCTGAAAACAGGACTCTATAAAACGGTCATTGCCAAAATTAAGATCAACCGTGAAAAGCTGCAATTGCTGATGGAGCAAGCCACGGGCAATCTTGATCAGACACTTGCTGGCTATGATGAGCAACTGGCTGAAGCTGAAACAATGCTGTATCAGGCGTTCGGCACGCAGCAGCAAGCGGCACCCGCACTCAAAGCAAGACAGCGTGAGCAGGCGATCGTAGAAGCGGCTGCCATCCCTCCCCCACAGATGGCGCAACCACTGCAAACGAAACCGCTCGATCGCTCGATCATTAGTGGCTATAACACCGAAATACTCAAGGAAGTCTCCAGTCTTTCTGGTGGTGCTGGCAAAGGTACAAAAGACAGGCTAGTCAAAGAATTACTAGAAGCCGATGCCCGGTCCGTGCGTGAAGCGTTTGATGCGATCGCGCCTTTGGTGCAAACGGGTCCGAAGGGTGGGCAGTCGATCAAAAAATTGCCGCAGTCGGCTGAAGAGAAAAAGGCGATCGCGGCTACTAAAGACGCCGAGAAACGCATCAATGATTCGCTACGTATTTTTGTTGATGCCCAAGGCAAGCGTCGTGAAGAGATTGCCGCAGCAGCAAACAATGAAATCAATGCCACCTTAGCAGAGCTTGAAAAGCTACGCGCTTCGCAGTCTCCTGATACTCGCTTGCAAGCAGGCAGGACGCGCGGACGCTTAGAGTCACTGCGAACCAACTTTAACGCAGCCGATGTTGAAGGGCTAGCAAGATCGCCTAGAGAAACACTGAGAGACGCTACAGGCGCTTTAGCAAAATCCTTTAATGCTGAACCTGTTGGTTCCATTCGTGGCAATTTGGCGCAGACGGCGCGTACACCCAAAGCAAAAGCGATCGCTACTGATTTAGCAGTGAATACGGCTGGGTTTGCCGCTTCTCAGCTAGGCAATAACTTTGGCGTTGTCCCTGGTCTTGCAGGCGATTTGGTCGGGGCATTGGTAGCGCGTCAGGCGATCGCAGCATCGGCTGAAGTGTTCAAGGCTTATCAGTCTAGTACTGGTAGGCAGTTTAAGGAGATTGCACGAGCAGCGCTAAACGGGATGCGTGGTGCGGCGTTCCAGAAAGAAATGGGCGCAAACCTCACAGGCGACTTGACTGGTTTTGCCATTGGCAATGTTTCAGCAATGGCGGCTAATGCTGGGCTATCAGCGCTGAATGGTGTTGTGCCCGGTGCAGGACTGCTAGGCAAAATACCGCTCAAAGGTGCTGCTGTGGCAATGGCTACGGTGCCTCGTATTGTGAATGCTAGAGAGCGAGTTTTAGAACCTGACGTTGCAGAATTAGCACGAGTTGGCGATCAGCCCAAGCAAGGGTTGTTAGGCGGTTTGATCAACCGAGCGAAAGCTGACACTGAGAAAGCTAAAGCAGCGATCGCGTCAGGTCTGAATAAGACAATGGATGCTCTAGAAGAACGTTATATCAAAGAGCCTACGCCCGTTGCACAACCACCTTCAATGGCTGCCAAGGTGCAGGCAGCAGCAAGAGAAGCGCAGAAGCAAGTAGAACGTCTGCCTCAACAGCTTAAGTTAACGACTGATCAAACCTATCAATTGCTAGTACAGGAAGCGGCAAAACTTTCTAAGGTCACAATCAAGCCCGGTGATTTGCCTAAACTGGTAGTCGATGATGCCAAGCTGCAAGCCATTGGTGCTAGGGCACTGTACAACATCAAAAATAATCAGATCATCATCACCAAAGAAGTCGCTGCGATGCTCAGCGGCACGGTGGATCAGATTGAGAAACAGCAAGAAGCAATTAAGGATGTTGTCCACGAATCCCGTCATGCCTTCCAGTTTGACTTTGGGCGTTCCAGCATTGCTAAGCAATCGCTAGGCTTTGCTCAACCTGGCGTAGCCTTGGCACCGATCCAGGAGCTACCGCGATCGATGCAGTACAACGCCATGCGATCGGCTCAAGTAGCCAATCAGCAGGCAGGCGGATTGCTGCCTCAGAATTTCCAACGCACGATCGCCCGGACCGAAGCTGACGCTTATGCGTTTGAGACGCAAGCACCGAAAGTCTTCAGCAATGTTGCGACTCGCGTGCGTAGTGGTGAAGCGCTGCCACAGCCTATCCAGGAAGCGCAGCCGAATCAGCGGATGGTTGACTTCTTTGTCAAAGCACTTCAGGCGAAACAGTCGGTTGGTAACGCCATTGGTAATCCACTAGGCGCGATCGGTAATGCGTTTGGAGCGCTCAAAGAATCAGCACTCGGCGGTCTTGGTAGTCAGGTGTCAGTAGCGCGATCGCCTCAAGCAACAGGCAGCCTGAAGGCTGAGGCTTTAGAGAATGCCGTTAGCTACGTTGAATCATTTAAACAAGGGTTGCAGCAACTAGGTATTTTTATACCAAAGATTGTTGAGTCTGCAATCGATACGATTCCAGGTATTTTGTCCAAGTTGCCAGGGTTTGCTGATAGGGCTGTCAAAGGCATTCTTGGTAATTTTGGATTGATTGTGAAAGGCGTAGGAGCAATTGGTCTAACCATAGCCGCTGTCAATATTTTCAAGCCAATCGTTGATCAATCTTTGGTTGCCGCCCGTAATTTGAATAATTTCAAGACAGCGCTAGATTTTGCCAGTGGTAGCGCTGCACAGGCAGGAGTAGACTTTAAGTTTGTCGACAAGACTGTTGATGATTTAGGCATCCCACTTGAATCAACTAGGCAGGGTTTCAAGAATCTGGCAGCTTCAACCAAGGGCACAGCGGCAGAAGGTTTTGCTGTCAAAGAAACAATTACGGGTGTTTCTCAAGCTGCAACAGTTTTAGGGCTAACTAGCGAACAAACGGCGCAAGTCATGAAAGCGCTAAGTGACATGGCTTCTAAGGGTTCCGTCCAGATGGAGGAATTAAAAGGACAGCTAGGAGACGCAGGCTTGACAGGCGTGATGAAAACGGCTGCTGACGCTATGGGGATCACTGAAAAAGAATTAGCAAAACTTACTGAATCAGGTCAGTTATCAGCAGAAGAATTTATCCCTAAATTTGGGCGACAGCTACAGATTGCTTATGGTGCTTCTGCAAAAACAGCTTCTCAAAATGTCCAATCTTCCGAAAATCGCTTCAATGCTGCCAATCAACGTGCTCAGGAAGCTTTTGGTTTGGTTATTCAGCCAGCTCAAAAAGCGGGATTAGATACTGCTACGATTGCTGTCGATTTACTGGCAGGAGCGATGGAAAAGTTGGGATCAATCATTGCTATAACTGCTGCTTATATTGGCGGCAATCTGATTGTCCGACTGACTGGAATGGCAACAGCGGCGATCACTGGTAGCACGGCTGTTGCGTCACTTGGCGTAATCTTTAATGCCACAACAGCCCGAATGATTGAACAATCAGTCATGATCGCGGCTAAATTTCTGCTTTTTTCAGCCGCGATCGAGTCTGTGCAGTCTCTGATGCGGCAGTTCACCCCTGATGAAAACACCAAACAGTTTAACAAGTTTACAGACGAGGCAGTTAGCGGGCTGAAGCGCATAGAGGAAGCGGCAAAAGCCGCTAGAGGTGAAGTCGCTGGGATCGGTAACGACAAAAAAGATTTGCCTTCGCAAGGCTTTGACTTAACGCTTGGATTGGGTGGGATGTTCGGTAAGTCGTTCAAAACAGATGATGCGATTAAAATTCGCAACAACTTAGTTGAAAAGATGGGGCTTACTGGTCTAGGGCGAATGACCACGCTGGCAGAATCAAAACAGTTCGATCAGCAAGTATCTTTAGGTGATCAAGCGTTAGCTGCTCAGGACGTGGCTGCTAAAGCCTTTGACGCTAGTGGCATGAATGCTCAAATCGCCAAAGTAAAAGCGCTTGACGATCAAATGAAAGCGATCGACATGCAACGCCAAAAATTACAGATGCAGCCCAATGCTGACAAGAATCAGCTAGAAGTGTTGCGCCAGCAGCGGCAAGCATTATCAGAGCAGCGAGACAAGCAAGCTTCACCCATTTTGGAGCAATCAGCCCAAATTGACTCGGCGCTGAAGAATTTTAGAGAGTCTGTCAAACAAGCTAAAGAACTAGGCTTACCCACAGAAGAATACGAAGCTACGATCAAACTACTGGAAAAGGCTCAAAGCGTCCAAACACAGTACAACCGCAAACTGTCTGAGGCGGCAGTTTTAGCCGCTAATTTTGCTGATAAATGGAATCTTGCCACCGCTAAAGCCCAAGACGCACAAAAAGCGATCGATGCATCAGTGTCAGGCAGTAAATCGGATGTACTAAAACAACAATTAACTGGTGGTTTGAATTCAGAACAGGCGCAGCAAAAAACAGCGCAACTTGACACGCAAGGGGTAGAGCAAAAGCTTGGCGCTAGCCAAGATGAGCTTGCGAAGAAACAACAGTATTTGCAATCGATCGATGCTACAAGTACGCTCAAAGCTGCTGGTATTGATCCGAATGCGGGCGCAGCAGAATTAAAGCTGAAAGCAGGGCAAGCGTCTAATCCACAGCTTAAAAAAGCTATCGAGTCTACAGCAGAGTTCAAAGATCTACAAGACCAGTTACCAGCACAGCAACTACAGGTTGACCAGTCCAAACTACAGCAGCAGCAAACCGAACGACAGTTAGCCGCTAATCTCAGACAGAGATCAGATGCAAATGATGCTGCCTATGCTACGCGGGTTGAGTTAACCCGGAATACTCAACTGAGAAAAGACCAGTCAGCAATCAACGTTAAAAAATCGCGCAATCAATATTACTCTGACGCTGATGCAGGCGTAGCAGAAGCAGATTTAGGACTGAGCCAAGCCCAATCACAACAACAAAGTGCAGGGGCTGGGCTGGCTAACTCTGGCGCTGCCTTGAGCCGACTACGTGAAGACTACAAGGCAGGGAAAATTGATCAGATTGACTTCAAGAATCAGGAGCGTGACTTAATTACTCAGGTGGCACAGGCGAGGGCGAAAAGTGCTGAAGCCGAAGCCCAAATCGAGGAAGCCAAGGGCAAACGTATTGAAGCCATTAACCGCAAGCGCATTGAGCAGATTCAGAAAGTCACTGCGGCTGAAGCTAGCGCATTGAGTAGACGGCAAGCGCTGGCTAATGCGGATTTTGCCACCCAAAGGGCAAAGCTGACTATGCAGAAGGCGAAGAATGTTTTCTTTAGCGATGCCGAAGCGGGTGTAGCCGATGCAGATTTGGGCATCAGTCAAGCTAAAACTCAAAAAGACCTTGCGGGTCAAGCCATTGTCAACGTTGAGCGAGAGATGCAGCGCAATAAGCAGCTTTACCAGGAGCGCCGCATCAACGCTAAAAAGTTTCATGATGATGAACTAGCACTAGGGGACAAGCTTACTGAAGCAAGAGCAAGAGGGACAGAGGCAGCGGCATCGCTTGAGGAATCATACGCGAAGAAAATTGAAGCAACGACCAGGCAAAAGATTGAGCAGATTAATTTTCTCAATCAAAGCGCTGCCGCCGCGATCGCCCTCGCTCAAACTCAGCAAACTACGGCTTTACAAGGTAATCTCCTTAACAGCCCCGACGCTGGCGAATTCTCTCAAGCTCAAGCAGGGCGATCGCAAACACTGATTGAGCAGGGCACTTCTGTAGCGACTCTAGCGCTCAACCGCAAAGCCATAGAGGACAACAAAGCGTTAGTGGCAGAGGGTAGCAGGTCACGGAAAGAAGGCATTCTAGAAGAGCAAAGGCTAAATAAAGAAACAGCCGATATTCAACTGGCTCAAGCACAGCGTCAGGTGCAGATGCAGCAGCAGTTACGAGACTCACGTATCAAGTCACTGGAAGCTGTTGCCAAATTAGAGACGGATCAGCTCGATCGCTCCAAGCAATTACTTGAGAGTCAGGGGGCGTTAGCAAAGGCTCAATCTGACTTAGCGATCGCCCGTGACACGACGCAGCTAAACAAAATCGATCGACTCGTCGGTTTGCAAGATCGAGTGGAAAGCGATCCGAAGATGGATCCGCGCCTAAAAGCACTGATCGGCAAGCAGTTAAACGAGTCTGGCGCTAGTGGCGTTAATGCCAACTCAAAATCCTACGAAATTCTACTGGCTCGGCAGAAGATTGAAGACAGCATTGCTGATAAGCAAAGAGGTGCCCGCGAGAAAGAGGCTGAGCTTTCTAAAAAATCGCTTGAGTTTGATATCCGCAAGCAAGAAATAGCAGCAAAGTTACTGGTGATTGAGGGGCAGCGATATAAACTCGATGCCGATCGTGCCAAGCTCCAAGCAGTTAAAGACTATTCCACAGCGATCAAGTCAGGTGATAAAGAGGGGATGGCGATCGCTCAAATGTCGCTTGCGATCGCCAACAATATGTCTAAGGTGGCTGACATTCAAATTCAGACAGCGCTGGAAGGCTTGGCAAATCAAAAAGAAATGGCGCAAAATAGCCGTCAAGTTCTGGCGTTAAACCAAGAGACGGCAAGAGAACAATTTGAAGGGCAAGATCAGAATCGACGCGCTAATAATGACGTTTCATTCATTGAGCAGCTTATCAAATCAGGAATGCAAGGTAGTATTCCCGGTCGCGCCAAAGGCGGCGACGTTCAGGCAGGCAAACCCTATGTCGTTGGTGAAAAAGGTCAGGAACTCTTTATTCCAAAAGTGTCAGGCGAGATTATCGACGCTTCTAAGACTGCCACGATACTGAGCGGACAGAATATGCAAGGGGCAAAGCAGGCAATTCAAGCCCGCGCCACAGGTGGACCCGTCAACGCTGGGCAGCCGTACTTAGTGGGCGAACGTGGGGCTGAAGCGTTTGCACCGTCCGGTAGTGGCTCAGCGGACGGGATTGGTCAGTTACTGGCAGGGCTAGGCGCTCTCATCACGCTGATTGGAGTCACAGCGTCGGGCATCAAGAAACCTGCTCAAGAGATGAGCAACGCCGCGATCGATACTGCCATTAGACCGACGATTTCCGGTAACGGCATGGCAGACACCGCGATCAGACCGACGATCGCAGGCAACGGTCAACTTGATACGGCTATTAGACCCGCGATCGCTGGCAATGGGATCGCTGATACATCATTCCGTCCAACTGTCATTGGTGCAGGCATGAACAACGCGCCACCACTGGGTAGCAGCGGACTGGCAGACAAACCTATACCATCACTCGGCGGCGGTGCTGTGGGTGGTTCTGGAGGCGGTGATGTCTCTAGCAAGCTCGATCAGTTAATTAATGTCATCAGTTCAGCAATGGGTAGACCGAATCTCACAGTTTCTAGTCCGTCACCCGTGAATGATGCAGCCAAGATTTACTCAGACATTTCTGCCCAACAAGTTTCCAATGCCAACATTTGACGTACTTCCAGAGGTTAGCGGCATTGTTGTTAACCTCTAATGCTACCTTTGCAAAATCTTTATTGTCCTCGTGCGGATTTTCTCTAAGGTAGAGGAATGGTTTAAACATCCTCCACAAACTTAGTTATGACCCCACAGGAAGTGCTAACTGCTGCCAGACAAGGCAACCCGCAAGCTATAGCAGCATTGATTAACCGATCGCTCAAGCCCCAACAACTCGTCGCTAAAGTTAGACTTGCCGATGGCTATTTGCACGTCATGGTTGAAGGAGCGACGGTGCCTGAGCAGAGAGCGATCGTCCCTTTTATTGTCAAAGGAGTGCAAGGGTTAGGAGTAGCAAACGTAAGTAGTCTTGTTGTCTACGGCAAGCTAACGGGTGAGGATGTGCCAGCGTGGAGCGATCGGGTGGAGTTAGCGCGGATACAAGTCTCAGAAGTGAGCCAGCTAAAGGTTTTCAGGGTCAAGCAGAGCGATAAAGAAATAGAAGTGCCTGACATTGAAACGCTGCGACAATGGCTTAGGGATGGCAGTGTTAAGCCAAGCGACTATATTTATAACCCAACCCTTGATCAATGGATGTATGTCAAAGACTTGGCAGAACTTAGTTCAGACCTCAAAAAACAGGGATCCACCCAACAGGCAGATCAGTACAACCGGATGGGATTTATCTTTGGTGGGCTTGGCGTTTTAATGCTTCTTGTGTTCCCTCCAGCAGGAATAATTCTAATCATTTTAGGGGTTGTCTTTGCGGCAATGTACTACACCAAGAAATAGCGCTAGAGAAATCATCTACCATGCTATTTACAAGTCACAACAAAGGCAGTACCAAGTAGTTGCTATCCGTCTTTCCTAGCACTTTTAGAATTTTAGCCCACCGCTTTTTCTGAGAAAACGACTGACTAAAATACCATTCTTTTGGGTCTTTATCCTGCTTGCTGCTGTTGCACGACCAGCAACAAGGGAGTAAATTGCTTAAAACATCAGATCCGCCCTTGCTGACTGGTATGAAGTGATCCATAGTTTTGGCTCCGCCCGATTGACAATAAGCGCATAAATTGCCGAACTCTTGACGAAGCGACAATAGTTGTTCAGGGATGTATTTGGCGCTATGGTTGCCCTTCTTGACCGCCTCTCTCTTTCTTTCAAGTTGCCTTCGTACCAGTCTTCCCCTTTCTGTCTGCCGATAAGCTTTATTTCTAGCTAGACAAGTCTCTCTGTGCTTGGAATACCTTTCCCGGTCTTTTTCTTTATACTTCTGTGGATTCAGCTTTCGATCCAGTTTTTTCTGATCTAAAACATGCTGCCTATTTGCTCTATGCCAAGCTTTTTTATAGGCGTTGTTTCTGTCAGCGTTTCGATGATGATACGCTCTGCTGTATTCATTTATTCTGTCTTTGTTCAATGCGTAATATCGACGCATGTATTCAAGCTTTCTTTCTCTATTTTTTCTCCTGTATTCAATGCTTCTAGCTGTAATTTTATCTTTGTTCGCTAAACGATACTCTTTTTGTTGAGCCTTTATCCTCTCTAGGTTCTTGTCAATGTATTGCTTATTGTAAGCCTTCCTGCTATCAATGTTTTCTCTGTGGTATTCAGACTTTTTGGCTAGGATGCGTTCTTTGTTGCGCTGGTGATAAGCTTTCTTGCACTCAACGCAGCCACGATCTTTTGTGTAACGCAACGATCGCGGTTCACCTTGCCAAAAATGATTGTGAGGGCATAGATCTCCCACAAAGAATTTAGCCGTGTCAAAGTCAGTCATTTTACCGCTGGTTGAATTTTATTAATCTATTAGTCTTTATTTTTGGTTTAACACCCTAAATACTAGGGTGTTTATTAGCCAACTTTGACCTCTTCCTGACCAGTGACAATCTCTTCCCGATTGTTCCACTTAATTACTTGCTCACCGTCGAGCGCTTTAACCAACGCCTCAATAACTTCAGTGCTTGAGCGGTTAGGATTTTCTAGCGCTCTTTTAACAGTCCCCTCATAGCGCTTTACAGAGTCTGCCGTAGTAGGCTCACCACGGACACGGCAATATTCTTGAGTGAGACGATACCGCGTCCACCCTAATTGCTTTAGTCGATCCTGAAGGATCTCTTTTCGCATGAAAATGACTCTCATCTTTCTACACACCTCCAGTTAACAGGTTGATACAAAGGTTTTGAACCCTTATGTAATTAAGCATATACCCATTTATAAATAGTTGACTATCTGCATAGAAATAGATATAGTGGACAAAGGAAAGGCGGCTCACCGACCAAAGTTAACCGCCCTCCCACTCAGTCCACTTATTAGCAGACTTCATTATTATGCCTCAAGCAATCACCCCTTCCAAGACCGTAGAAACCGCAACCATTCTCTACGGCTCCTCTGATCCGAGTCTTAATCTTGCTCTTGTCCGTGCCCGTCAGATATCGCCTGATGAAATGGAAAGTGCTGGCTTTCGCGATGGGTTTAACAACCTGGGTTTACGTGGTTCGCTTTACAGCAACGCTGACTACATGAATGGCTGGCGCAGAGGTCACGCTGCACGGTTCTAATCCTCTACCTGCTGCAACAGGGGCACCTAGCCCCTTCCTTACCCACTGCACTTTTAGAAGGACTTAGAACGATGCACTTACTTTACGAAGACTTATCCGAAATCACCCGCTTTGGTTTCAACCTGACGCAACGCCTGCTCTATAGCCACGCTGAGACTTATCAGGATTGGCTAATCGTCCCTACCGTCACGCCTGATGGTCGTTTCGCTTTTGTGGTGTTCGATCCCGATGGCGATCGGCACGAGGATATGTACGGCGAAACGTACTGCTCTGCTGAAGCTGCCTTAGTAATGGCGCAACACTGGGTCAACGTCCATTTGGCTGATTTAGAGGAGATGGTACGTGAATCAGACTAACCTTTACCAATTCCCACAACCCAAATACGAAGAAGGGCAGCACATCCAATCATCATCGGGTGAGTGTGGCATCATTGCCGCTTTCACCTACACAACTAAAACGGATGATTGTCGGCTTGATCCAGGCTTCAATTACCACATTGATTTCTACAAGCCGCATCAGATCAGCGATGTGCTGCACGAGAGCAGAGTTTTCCCATTGGATAAAGGAGGTGTCATGGAGCGCTTGATTATTGCCATCCCTACTTCTGTGCCTACCCCTAAATTCCAATTGTTTGAGGAGGCATATTATGGCAAGTACAAGGGTACGATCGTGGGGATGGCGTATGAAAATCCCTATGAATCACTACGGCAGGACTCACAGACCGGATGGCGCTATGACTTAAGCTTTTCCTTCGGATGCACACCGTTGGAAGCTGTTTCTGTCAGTGAAGATGACACGCTGATTTTTGAGGATTCGCTGAGTCGGTGCGGCTGCTAGGATTGGTTTTGTTGAGAAGCCTTTAGCCCGTAGATCAATGATCTACGGGCATTTTGCTAATCGTAAGCAGAGCAAGCAGTTTCAGGATCGAAGGGCATAATAGACTCATACTGAGTTTTGTTCCAAACTGCCTGTTAACGCGAATATCTAATGGCGATCAATTACATATCATTTAGTATTGCAGGCATCACCATGCCAATTTACGCCGGATCTGGGGAAGTTATTTTTGCGAAACAGGACAGCTTCCCACGGGTGAGGGCAGAAGCGCCGGGGATTGAACGCAGTGCCTACAATACCCCTGTGAAATATGGCGGTTTCCTGCCAGAACCTCATGTGTGGACGTTGAAAGTATTAGCACCGATCGCGCTTCAGCCCGTTGTGCAAGCAATGTATGACATTCACAACGATTTGTTTGTGAAAAAACAGGCAGCACAAATCAGGCTCATTGATGCGTATCAAAGCTTTAATGAACTGGGCACCCGTACCCGTGCTGTAGCGCCGTCTCCCTTTAATACTGTGACCACAAATACTTATGGACTAACTGAGTATTTCGCACAGTTTGATGTGTGGTTCTCTAAGCAACCTACTTTTGCACAGGAAGGTGGGAAAGTCATCATTGACTTAGCGTTTGAAGAGTATAAGGTCGTGCCTGCGTAATGGTAAACGCTACTGCTGTTAAAACTAGAATCTTAGTAGGACCGGATGAGATCCTGTTTGATGAAGCCTTTGTCACCTTAGCAGCAGGCTTTGACAAGCGCGATCGCGGTGGCTTAGCCAAAATCAGCGGCACATTAGTATTGACAGCATTAGACAACAATGTAGCGCTGCTTAACCCCAGGCTTAACTATGACATTGGGGGCGGCATCATTCCCCGTGCTTTATGGAGTCGCGGGCAGTTTTTTCGTGTACAGGTCTTAAATAGCAGCGGGGCATGGATTGACCATCGCTTCAGTGAACTCTTCATCCTTAAGGAGCCTTTACCGCCAAAATCACCGCAACCCCAAGATGCACGCATTACGCTAGAAGTTGGTTGCTGGTTGAAGCTAAAAGATTATGCAGCACCCAACCCTAACCCTTTGCTAGCGTGTGACCCTGAAGATCCAACTCTCAGCAATGTTGGCATTGTGCAAAGCCCTGGTGAAGTAGTCCGTAAGCTACTAGTAAAAGCAGGCGTACAGGGCACATGGGAAGGCTCAATCGAAAACTATCCTTTCTATTACCCTGTTTCTAATGACAGTGGCAGCTATTTAGCGGTTGCAGGAGAGGTTGCCTATGCCCGGTTTTACTCGCTGGTGCAGAAGCGATCGCCTGCTGGCAATCTCACCGCTGTAGACTATCGTGCTGATGTCAATGCTACGCCGTTGCTAACAGTGACGATCGGAGAAGACGAGGCTGAGTATATGCCTGTCGCTGGGCAAGAAACGCCATGCGAAGAAATTCGCGTGCAAGGCTCAACCTACGACATCACGGATACCTGGCAAGACACAACCGTTTGCAAAATCACTTATGCCCCTGGCTCTAATCTTGTCACTCGGATTACCTGCACTAGAGACGCACAGGACGCAACGCAAATCCTGCATGAAGTCGAGGAACTTGAGCCTCGTGGCTTATTAGCACCTGACGATTCGCCAGGTGATGATTCGCTCATCTTCAGTCGCCGCACGACTAATATCAAGACTTACGAGGTTAATGTCTGCGGCAATGGGAAGTTGCTGCAAGACGAGACAACGATCGTGCGTCCGTTTCGAGTAGCAGCCAGCGAATTTTGGAGTGGCTTAAGCACTGCTCAGAAGGCAAATTACGCGGCTTTTAGTCCGTCGATCGATACTCGCACGATCACCTACTACCACTACACGCCCAAAGAAGTAGTAGACGAGATTGAAAGCCGCACTAGCCGCATGCTGGCAAGCGTTCTGCCTGACGTGAATCCATTGACAGCAGGCGTGATTTTCCAAGTCCCTGCTGCGAGTGAAATCCAGACGTACCGCGAAATCAGACCGGGGCAATGGGAGTACACACAAGCGCCAGCCGCACCGCTGATTGATGTCTTTCCTGATGCTGTGCCTGATACGGCAACGGTCAGCGAGAAAATCAGACTCACTACAACCAATCCAATTTCTACGGTGAGCGGCAGTGGGCAAAACAACCCTCCTGCTGCTGAACGGCGACCACAGCGCTACGGACGCAATGAACGACAGCTAGACGGCGTGGCGTTATTTGGCAGCTTTGCAGGTTCCAATCAGCAAGACCGTCGCCGCTTTATCTCAATCCCCTGGATGATCAGCAATGAGCAAGCAAGCGCGATCGCTCAAGAAATAGGTGAGGATCTCGTCGGACGCAGACAAGGAGCGCAAATCCTGCTAGGGCTGACTGACGAATGGTTGACCAATGAAAACCCTTACCCGGTCATCCACGTCAGAGAACCGCGCTTTGTGTTTAGCAGTGGTGTTTGGTCAAAGGTGTATGACACGATTGTTTATCAAGTTGACGGGCTGAGCTTCTCGCACGATCGCACTCGCGCCACTGTGGGGTGTGAGTTAATCTGGCTGGCAACCATCCCCGCTAACGCTACTGTGCCAGTGCTGCCCTATGTGCCTACAGTGATGCGATCAGGTGTAGCGCCAGTCCTGCAACTCAGTAGTATCTCTGGCTCGTTCGGTTCGTTGATCAGTCGTTCTGGTGTGGCACCGATCATTCGCTTGTTTGCCCCTAGTGGCAAAGCTGCTACAACAATTACGCGATCGGGCGTAGCTCCTGTACTCAGGCTTTCTGCCTTGAGTGGTTCAGGTGTCGGAGTGATTGGCGGCAGCTCTCTGGCTACAGGCGCGATCGGTGCCTGGAAGCTTGACAACAGCCTCAATGATGCAATTAGTACGAATAATTGGATCTGTCGCTACTTTGATCAAAATGCTGGCAGCCTACAAACAGCAACACCTACCTATGTCACTGGCTATAACGGTCAAGCCTTTACCAGTAGCGACACTGCTGGTTCTGGTGTCTATGGTTCTTTCCTGCAAATCAGCATTGCTACTGGCACAGCGCTGCGGATTGACGACAAATCGTTTACGCAAGCCTTTGTTTTCAGACCGCAAAGCTCTAGCTACACTTATATTCCGTTGTGCTACTACAACACAAGCTCTGGTGCCACTCAAATGCAGGTTGTCTTTAATGGCACTAAAATCACCTTCCAGTATGCGTCTACGACTGGCAACGGAGACGTAGCGCTATTTGATTCGGCTCAAGATGTGGGGCTAGAGACAAGCGAATCGTACAGCATCAACAAAACCTACCTCGTAGTAATTTGGAATAATCCTACAGGCACCGCAGGGTTAGCTGTCCGAAACTTAACTGATAGTGTTAATTTCACAACCGTTACAGCAACAGGTAAGCCGCTGATTGTACGGACAGGTGGCAGTAATCGTTTCTTACTGAATCAGCCCAACTCAGGTTTCTTCGCTGGCACATGGATTGACTGCGTAACGATGTGGAACCGCGTTCTGAGTAGCGCCGAAATCACTAGCCTAGTCTCTAATCCTCAATATCCTTTTGACGCTTTGCCCGTGGTTCGTTCCGGTGTGGCACCTGTACTCAGGTTGAGTGCGTTGAGTGGTAGCCGGAATGCATCTGTAGCGCGATCGGGTGTGGCACCTGTGCTCAGGTTAAATGCTACCCCCGCAACCCTAGCTGCTAGTGTTCCTTCTGCTGGTTCTCCTTCTGCTTATTGGAACCTCACAAGTAATGGCAATGCGGTTGTGGGTACACCTAACCTTGATGCTGGTGCAGGCGCAACTTTTACAAGTGGCGATTATGTCACTCTAAGCGGGGGTTCTAACTCTACTTTGACCGGGGCTGATACTGCCGACATATCCGTAGGCAATGCTGCTTTTACTTGGTGTACATGGGCTTATTTAAATTCAACTACTGCTTACTTCATTCTTCAAAAGGGTTTTGTGCCGGGTACGAATTATTCAAATGCTATTTTTGAATACGTCTTGTACTTCGACGGGTCACGGTTTGTTTATGTTTTGTATAACATTGCAACGGGTGCGCCTACTTCGCAAACAGTTTTGGCTAGTAATTTTAGTGGAGCTACCTCTAGCACGTTCTATTTTCTCACCATTTACTACAAGCCTGGTTCCCCAAACGAAATTGGCATTAGCGTGAATGCAGGCGCATTCAATAAGGCAACTACCACCATACAGCACGGCGACACGGCACAGAATCTAACGCTGGGGTATCGCTCTGAAGACGGCGCTAACTTATGGGGCAGGATGCGCTACACGGGTTTCTTCAAAGACCTGCCAACTTCTGAGGGTGGCAACGTTGACCTCTCGTACTACTACAACAGTGGTGCAGGTCGTGCCTTGTAAATGTTCTACTCAATCCAATCTGGAGTTCCTTGTGCAACCAATTCAATTCAAGCTCATCAACGCTATCAAAAAGTCAGACGACGGCTTCACTTTGATTGAACTGCTAGTTGTTATCATCATCATCGGCATTCTCTCCGCGATCGCCCTGCCATCTTTCCTGAACCAGGCAAACAAAGCGAAAGAGTCTGAAGCTAAGACTTATGCAGGTTCTATGAACCGTGCTCAACAGGCTCACTTTCTGGAAAACAACGCTTTCTCTAGTGATGTTTCGTTATTGGGCTTAGGCATCAAAACCGAGACGACTAACTACACTTACGCGATCCAAGATGCCTCTGAATCCGCTGTCGCTAATGTTGCCTACCCCCTTTTCACCACTACACTAAGGGCGTATACAGGTGGTGTCGGCATCGGCTTCACGACTGGCACGACAGAAGGGGAAGCTACCACTCTAGCCGTGCTCTGTCAGTCAGTAAAACCTGCTAGCGGTAACCCAGCAGCAGTAACTTTCGTCGCTAATGTTGGTCCGTCTTGCGCTGAGCCGGATTTTGCGGATTTGGGTAAATAAGGTTTCTATCTCCATAAAAGGTGCAAGCCCGGTAGACGTGAATCTACCGGGCTTTTATTTGCCAAATGATGGCGCTATCTAACAGCTACAACGGCTTAGCGAGTCTTCATAGATCAGAGTGTCATCTTCACTGACAGATACAGCTTCTAGCGGAGTCCGATTGAGCGAATAGCTTAAGTCGTAACGCCAACCGGGTTCCGAGTTATGCCGCAGCGCTTCAAACGGATTTTCATAAGCCATCGCTACAATCACCCCTTTGTGCTTGCCGTAGAAAGCCTCCTCAAAGAGTTGAAACTTAGGCACTGGTACAGATTCAGGTACGGCAATGATCAAACGCTCCATCGCGCCTCTCTCATCTAGTGGAAAGAGCTTGCTTTCGTGCGACACATCGCTCATCTGAATAGGCTTATAAAAATCAATGCGGTAATTGAAACCAGGCTCAAGGCGACAATCTTCTGTGTCGGTCGTGTAGGTAAAGGCAGACACCACGCCGCAATTGCCTCCTGGGGTCTGGACATGTTGACCTTCCTCAAACTTAGGTTGTGGAAACTTGTACTGACGCGATGTAGCAGTAGATTGGCTCATAGCAATGTCTCCAATGATTTCAATATCGTTCTCTGGTACGTCATCAACAAAGACACGCGGCTTGTAAAACTGCACGTGGTAGGTGAAGCCGGATTCGTAATGATGCCGATCGGCTTCGTAATCGGTATAGGTCAGCGCAATGATTACGCCCTGTTCGATCACCAGTTCTTTTGTGTCATCAGTGCGCCACTCAGTCTGGATATGCTGACCCGCTTTGTACTTCGGTTGCGGAAACTGGTAGGGGTTAGTCTGATTCACGTAACGACTCCTCTAACTCCGCCAGTTGCAGGTTGATGTAGTGCTCACCCATCTCTAGGGCAGCAGTAAGCGAAACGTAGTTTTCGCCATACGGATCAGTCCAATCCATGCCATCGGGGTCAAAGACACGGAAGGCAAAACGCCCTTCTGGTGTGGCTGTCGGTATGATCAGCCAATCCTTGTATGGTTGAGAATGAGCGTAGAGCAGTCGCTGAGTGAAGTTAAAGGCACGGCGCGTAATCGGCAAAACATCTTTATAGGTCAGGTGCATGGTTCTATTCCTCTAAAAGTGCAGTGAGTAAAGGAGGGGTGAGGAGGCTCACCCGTGCAGCAAGTAGAGGATGTTAGAAGCCAGGTTCTGAGAGGGTTTCCCAAATCTCGTAACCCATCAAGCCGTTGATCACTTTCTGATGAGCAATCTCGCGGATCACATCGGTGAAGCGATCGGTCTTGGTCGTGATGGTCAGGGTGCGCTCATCCTCAGTGCGTCGGTTGATAAGGGTGACAATGTGACGGACTTGCGGAGGAGTAGCGATCGGGCGTGGAGCGGACAAAGGAAGGCTGGTAAAGCGCTTAGCAGGAGAGACTTGAGCGGTTGCGGGTGTCATAATGAGCAGGAGTCCTTGTGTATGGATTCAGAGAGCCGTTGCTTTTTCTTCGCGGGAGGGGCAGCGGTTTCTCTATGCCTTATTATTACTAATTAGTTAGTACCTGTCAACTGCTTGGTACTTTAACAACGTACCATTTACATGTGATACACTAGCCGTAGTAATCTATTGGTATGAATATGAAGCAACTACGCCTCAGATCTGGTAAAAGGGCTGAAGAGGTCGCCGCAGAGCTAGGAGTGGCGATGTCTACTGTCCGAAACTGGGAGCAGCTTAAGACTGTGCCTAGAATGACTCCTGTGCATATGCAGCAGGTAATGGCTGTATACGGGTGTACTTTTGATGAGCTTGTTCAGGCTGAAATAGAAAGACAGGGGAGGCGGGCTAATGCCTAACCTTTCTCGTGCAGCCTCTAATCTCTTTGACTCAATCTGCCGTATTGACGAAGCAGGTAATGAGTATTGGTCTGGTCGTGAATTGATGCCGTTGCTTGGCTATTCCGAATGGAAGCATTTCAGCCCTGTGATTAGCCGTGCAAAGCTTGCCTGTGAAAACACTGGAAACCCAGTCATAGAGCACTTTAGCCGCGATACCGGAAAAAACCCTTTAGGGGGTAGACCGATGGAAGATTACAAACTTTCGCGACTTGGTGCTTACTTAGTTGCGATGAACGGAGATCCACGCAAGCCGGAAATTGCCTCCGCTCAGTCGTATTTCGCTGTGAAAACTAGGGAAGCAGAAGTAGTCGTTCCCGCTCAAAATGAAAGACTGAGAGAATTAGAACTAGAGTTAGAGCTTGAAAAATTGAAACGCGATCGTGAGACGACGTTTTTTGCTGTCACTGCGACGATGGGGGAGGAAACTGGGCGACGTGTGATGGCAGAAGCTAGAGGCGAACAGCTAATTCAGTTAGCACCACCAGCTCCAGAAACCGTTTTCATTGAGCAGGGTACCGATTTAGTAGTTGGCAAGACAGCTAAAGGTCGATCGCTGACATCTCTCTTAAAGGATGCTGGTCTAAATCCAAGCTCAAAGAAAGACATGAGCAAAGCTAAAGAGCGGCTCAAAGCGATCGGCATTGACTACGAGACTGGAGACGGGCTGGAAGAGGCTGCTTATTTGCGTCAGCACTACGTCATTGCAGAGTCAAGGTATGCTGAAGCTCGTCGCATTTTGACCCAAGACAATGCTGCTGCCAACCTGTTTGTTTGGGGAATGCAGCAAAAAGCCTTGAATGGGCAGGTAAGACAAGCACGGCAATTAGAGGGTTAAGCCATGACTGATGAGCTTTTAGAGCGCCTTCAGAAGTTATCCGATCGTATTCGTGAGATGACTGCTGAAAAACAGGCGAAGAACGCAAAAGTTCGGGCAGACCTTGCCTTTCTTAAGCAATGGTGTGCAGAGCGAGGGCTTGATCCTTGGGAAGGTAGCCCCTGGGAAGGAAAGAACAGCCCGCATAACACTCATGGCGCGGCGGTCGAAGAGGTTGATTAAAGCCTTAAACCCCTAACATTATTTGTTGAGCTGCGCTACCAGCACAGCAACGCTATCAGCTAATGACCGGATCGTATCAGCTTGTTTATCCGCTGTCTCCGACTGTTTTTGAACAAGCGTTTTCAGCTCCGTAAAACCCGTTTCAACGGTCTGCGCCAAATGGTCAACAGTGCTTGAGAGATGGGTCATCGTCTCGGTCAGGTGCCCGATCTGCTCAGTCAAGATGTCTAACTTCTCATTATTTCCGTTGACAGTCATTGTTCTCGCTCCAAGTTTGAAGCGATCGCCCACCTTCCAAAGTAGCGATCGCCTGTTCAGTTGCACCCAAATCACTTATCTAGAGGTAACCTCATGACATTTTCGCACAACTCCACAAACAACGGCTCTAACAACGGCGCTACTCTCCCCAGTACTTTTGACGCTTTCTTTCGACAGCCCCAAGCAGGGGACTTCATTAAGCAAGTGGAAGATGGTATTGAATATTACACAGAGCAGACAACCGGGCGATCGGGTATGAGCCACAGTGGATTAGGACGCATGGCAGGAGTAGCTCATCCGTCCATCATCTATTGGGAACGCAAGATTAGTACTTCTGACCCTGTAAACAACTCCCTTCCAGAAGTCTTCAAATCATTTGCAGGCAAGGCTTTGAAGCTTGTAAACAACTCTGATCCACAAGGCTCTGAAATCTTGCCCGATGATTTCTGTGCAGCGGTTATAGTTTACTACGCTTCTTTTGCTAGTCCCAAGGATCAAACTCAAGCAGCCAAGCTTGCTTTGATGATTTGCACAGGCATTGGACTGAGGACGCACATTCAAGCTAAAACAGGCTGGCGTGAATCGGGTTTGCCAGTGGATAAGGTTGTCTCAACACAGCCTGAACCAATTTCTACTTCTGCCCCTGAAATCTCAGACGATCGCATTCTTGAAGTGATGTCTGCGATCAAGCCTCACCCATTCACCAAATGGCATGGCGATCTGATTGCAACCAATGAAGGCGTAGCTGAGTGGTTAGAAGTGACGAGTAGCAAAGTAGCAGGTTTTCGGCATCGACACCGTGAAGCGCTAATCAAGGATGGGGTGATCACACGTCCCGTTAAAGTAGGCTTGCGGAAGAAGTTAAACCTGGCGGTGCCAACCAGTAGTGCTGTCATTTGGACACCACAAGCGTTCTTAAAATTGGTGCAGATGGTGAGAGGCTCTGAACCAGCCGCAAAGTTTTGCCAAGTGCTAGGTTTGCCATCTAAATCAAAACTACAGGAGACGATCGAGGTCAAAGCAGAGCCAGTTAAGGCTTCGCATAGGCAATCAACCAAAGCAAAAACAGAGCCGACGAAGTTAGTGCGGCACAAGTCAGAGTCTCAGGCGAAACTAGCGTTGCTGAAAGAAGGCTTTGAGCTATTGGAGCAGATTGGTGTTGCTGATGACCAAGACAGACTGCTGCTCAAGAACGAGGTGATGCATTTGCTGATGTCCGATCGCTCATCAACACAAAGTAAGTCAGCAGCGCCAAGCGAAAGAGTAGAGGAATCGGTTTATTTCATCAGCGATCGGTGTGTAGAACTGGGCTATCAACCCGATACCTATACTTTGCTGGAAATTGCCCGTAAAGCTTCCAGGAATTATGCGCTTCGGCATGGGGTCAATCCAGCCAAGGTAACTCAATCAACAAACGGTACGACCAGCAAGGTCAATGTCTACAGTAGTGCCGACTTAGACATATTGGATGAGGCGATTAAGGCTGTGATGGGTTGAGTTGAGATCGAAAATCAGCAAAAAGGGGCGAGCGACAACCCATCACTCGCCCCTTTTGTGGGTTAAGGTTTCACTTTTGGCTTTGGAGGATCGAGTTCTGTTCTATACTTCAGTTCGCCGGAAGCGCCTTTCACCAGTTCATTCAGCGCGCCAGTTTTAGCCAGAAATTTGCGGCATTCATTTGATAAAACTTCTTTGTCAACGTCATTGAAGTTTGCTAATTTCTGTTCGTTGATGCAATACAGTCTTTCCTTATATTCTCGGTTTGTCTTTTCTTCGTTTTCTGCAATTTTGCTGGTCGCATTTTCCAGGCTAGCAATCAACCTGTCGGCAGCATCATATTCTTTTCTTTTTGCTATTGTCTCTTCACGAACTGCGGCAAGATTGTCAGAAAGAGTCTGAGCAGTTAAATCAACTGTTATGCCTAGAGTCCATTGTTTAGCAACAAGGTCGAGCTTGGAAAAGCTTAGACTGCCATAAGGATCTATTTCAATCGTATAAAAGTCGGCTGCGGGTATTGGTTGCATTGCGAAACTGAAGACGCAAGCCCCAGAACTGCTAATTTTTTGGACTTCGCCATTGCTTAATGCTCCGGCAGCAATTAAATTGCCAGCTCCATTTTTTAATCTTATTTGCTTCCCGATCGCGGCACCGTTGGAAACGCTTGCTGAACTACCATCGCACTGCTGAACTGCTGGTGCATCTTTAACATGCCTAAGTCGCCATGCTGAGTCAGATTTTGATTCAAAAAGTACAGCAATCTCTCCTTTTAAGGCTTGAGGTGTTGACGACTGAGGCTGTGGAATAGATTTGCAGCCAACCAAAAGCACCAGTCCAACCGTGCCAGCGAGAACTTCTTGGAGTGTCATTGTTTTCGCTTTAGCCTAGCCACTGCAAGAGGCGATCGGCAAGGATCAACTGTACTAGCGCTCTAACAATGAAGCGAAACACTTGACAAGTGGCATCATATAAGCATCGTCACTGCTTCTTCTCATGCCCTCTGTTATCCCAAATCGCTTGTCGTTGGACTTTCTGACTGCCTACCTACCGGGCTCAACCACGATCGACGCTCATCTGTTGACCGCAGCGCCTGCCGAATCTGCCACCACAGGAGCCGATCTTACCGTTGCCAGTGGTGGTAATGTTAGCCGTCAAAACTTTACACTTAGTTCACCGTCTGCCGATGGTTCAGGTGCCAAAACAGTCCCCAGTGTCACGTCTCTAACCTGGACGGGACTTTATGCAGGGGCTGCTACTGCCATCACTCACATTGGGTTTACCAAGCGGATCGGTGGTAGTTATGCGTCATCTGACCCCATCATTGACGCGATCGAGCTTACGACTGACACAACGATCGCCTCTACCACTACCGTCTCTGCCTCACCCAACATCAGCACGACCAATAGCTTCTCAGCTTTAAGTGTCGGGCAGACCATCACGGGTACTGGCATCCCATCGGAGACGACGATTCTGGCGATTCCGACCAGTACAACGATCGTGCTTTCTAAACGGGCTACGGCTTCAGGTACGGTCACGGTCACGGTCAAAACGCCTAATTCCTACACACCACCGACCGCTTCCGGTGGTGCTGATTTCGCGTTTACTTTCCCTGCCTACCTGCTAAAAATTGACGATTATTTGTAATGCCTGATGATGTTACTGACAACCTGCGGAGCCTTCTAAATACTAAGCGGGGCGATTACAATAAGCAGGTTTTAGCCAAGCATAACGACCCTACTCAGTCGCAAAGTTTTGTCACTGCCTGGTCAGACGATCGCGTGGTGGTGCGCGGTCACAATGGCACTGTTACAACCAAAAATGCGATCACCAATGGCGCGATCGGGCTGGGCGATCCGGTGACTGTGCGCGGCAATACTGCTAATGAGATGCCAGTGAGAAGGCGGCAAGCGGTGGCAGAAGAAAAGACAGCAGTTAAGACAAAGATTGGGTACGTGTTTAGCAAGACTGTGACAGGGAGTACGGCGATCGTCTGTGCTTCACCAGTGTCAGGCGGCGGCAATGTGGGCGGAACCGCTTTCGGTTCAGTCTATGTATCTTATACGGAGACAAATAGTGCAGGATTCAGCTTTACTAGTCCGCGATCGTTTCTTGGTGGTGCAAGTGTTCAACCTTTTTTAACTAGTCAAAGTCTCAATGAAGACACATTTGTGTTCATTACTGGTTATGGGTCTATACGCCAAGTTACTGTAACAAATCAGCAAACTTTGCAATATGGCGGCGGCTCTTTTTTGTTAAACCTGCGTCTTGACAGAACTTATCCAGATCATCCTGAGCTGGATAACTGGTCGCAAAGAGTTGGTGCTTTCGACGTTGTTTTGCCACCGCCTGACTCTACGCCGAATCCTACGAGCAGCTTTGAGTTTTGGTACAACGGCGGTAAAGCAACAGTACCGATCAGGCTGAAGAAGTTTGCCTCTAACCAGCCTCTTGATGCAAAGCCCTACATCATTCACAAATCAGCCTCCCTCAGTTACGTGGTGCTGAAATACGGCGGCGCTGGCAATGATGGCGGGTCTGCTGACGATTGGTGCAAAATGAGCCTCTTTGAAATCGTTGGCACTTCTGACTTAACAAGTAGTGAGACTATCTACAGTTGGACTCAGGCAGTTTCACTGGAGACGTTTTTACAAGAAACGCAGAATCTGTTTTACGCGATCGCTGCCTCCAAAACCAAAACAGAGGAGCTTGACCTTGCCGCCCTCGTGATGGCAGGCAAGCTGAACGTTAAACTCCAATGCTTCACCCATCGCAATTTGACTAACTTGAAGCTCACAAAAGGGCTGTACTTGATCGACCCCATCACAGGGGAAGATTCGCCGCTTGATGATTTGGTTGGCGAAGCAGTTTACACCTATGGCGCGATCGCCTCTAACCTCGTCAGCCTCGAAGACATCCAAATAAACTTGCGATACTTTGACCTCAAGACTAATCCTAACTACACTGGTTCGGCTGAAAATTGCACGACCAACCCTGCCTATAAACTGATCGAGAAAAAAGTTAAACGGGTTAAGCGAGTGAAGGTCAAAGGGTTAGGCAGTGCTGACAATACGATTAAAATTTTGACGTTTAACGCAGGGCAAATTTAATTAACAATGTCTGACGTTACTGCTAACCTACGCAATCAGTTAGATCTTGCCCGCAGTCGCTACAACGATCGCGCCAATGCCGTCCCACAGCCACCCACAACAGGTACAGTAGTTGGCGTGGCAGGCGAACTATATCAGGTACGTGCAAACGATGGCAGTGGCAGAATATATACCTGCCGTAGCATCTCGACTGGTGCCATAGAAATCGATGCGAATGGGCAGGGGAAGCCTGTAGCGCTAAATACTACTGATCAGGGTACGCCGACGATCAGTGTAATGCCGAATTAGCCGCTTCTATCAGTGCTACTGCTGCGGTTACGGCTTCGTCGATCGTTCTGCCAGTACCTAGCCGCTCAAGCTCGCCTTCTAATGCAGCGTATATCTCATACGTCGAAAAGTAGTCGTATGAAAATACACCAGCGTACCAAACGGCATCATCTTCATCGTCTGGCACGATCGTCAGACGGTATTTAGCAATTAGATCGATAGTTTCAGTCATCTATAACCTTCTCAATGCTATCAGGGTCTTTGTCGTAATCGTAGGGATCAAGATTTGGCACTTCCAAACCAGCGATCGTATGCAATCTTTCGACAAAGCTTCTAACCGTCCATAGTTTACTTACATTTGCGAACAAACTGAAATTTACTTGCTTCAACCGTAGGTGACGGCACTTCTACGTCCACAAGCCTTCACGAACTGAGACTCAGCCCGATGCGCTCTATATTCAGAGACGCATTTAGATCACGGTCAATTGATTCATCACACTCAGGACAGTAGAAAATTCTGTCTGAGAGTTTGAGCGTTTCATGCTTCCAACCACACTTGTGATGTAGTTTACTAGAAGGCTCCCAGCGTCCGATTACAGACAGTCGAGAACCGTAAAGCTTGCACTTATAAGCCAGTTGCCTACGGAACTCGTAAAAGCCCAGCATGGCTACAGCACCCGCCAGCCTGCCAAACTTCAGCATCCCCGATACGTTCAGATTTTCAATGCAGACGACCTGAAAAGTTTTGGCTAGATAGGTTGTCAGCTTATTTAAGAAGTCCTTGCGAGCGCAAAACAAACGGTAGTGAAGTCGAGCGACTTTAGCTTGAAAGTCTTTATAACCTTGAGAGCCAATGACTTTATGACGGTTGACATATTGCAACTTCGCAATCTTCACTTTGAGCCGCTTGTACAACGCAGGCACGTCGAACACTTGACCGTTAGACAAGGTAGCAAAATGCTTCACGCCAAGGTCAACACCTACAGATAGATTGGTTTTTTCTGTCTGGGTTGGCTCAACTTCTAGATTGAAACTAACAAACCACTTATCGGACTGACGACTAATCGTGACACTCTTTGGCTTGAACGATTGCGGCAAGTTTTCAAACGTCCGCAACACTCCAATTACGGGCAGTTGAAGATGATTAACGCCTAAAATTTTGATCGTACCATCTAATCTAAATGCATCACGCTGTCCTTTTTTCTTGAATTTTGGCGGCTTAGAGATTTTCTTAAAGCACCGATCCCACCCATCACGCAACGCTTTCAGCGCGTATTGACCAGCGCATTTAGACACTTCGTATATCCAAGGATTGGCAGATTTGATAGATGCAACGTACCACTTGTGTAAGTCAATTGCTGTCGGGAACTTGATCTTATCTTCTGGGTGTGTAGTATTCCAATCAAGCACCTGTTTGGTTAAAGCAAGACCCTGGTTGTAAGCGTGACGAGCAGTGCCAGCATGTTTCGCCAACACTATGCGCTGCTCGTTGTTTAACCTGAGTTCCGTCTTGAAACCTAGGAGCATGATAAGCTGTGAGTAACTACTACTCACATTATAGCAAATGACAAAGCGAAAAGGTGTCAGGTTGAACGCAGATATTTTGGTTGGTGAGATGGACATTTTGGAAGTCTACTCAGATCAGGTGGCGCGGTCAAAAACGGAATTGATTCGGGAGTGGGTGAGAGGACTGGAAGATTCACTCACTCCCGAAAGCAAGCAATTGTTGGCGAATAGGAGGGAAGAGCACGCTCTTAGCTAACTTTTTTGCCTCTAAGAACATTCAACGGTGATTCAAACAACTCACGATCGGCTTTGAATATTGCCAATCGCTCTAACAACTCATCCCCGGTCATCTGCGGCAAGGTTAAGCAGTCCCAGCTTGAAACCCATACCTTCGTCTGGCTGTAGATCAACACAGCCATTTTTGTTGCTCGGCGCATACGCCTGAAAATGTTCATGCCTAATGCAGCGGGCATCACGATCGCTACGCCATCCATCGCAAAACCTAAGTACCAGTAATTTGAGTTAACTACTTGCGGGGCTTGCCAGAATAGCGCGATCGAGCAAGCGCCAACCATGCAACCAGAAATCAACCATCGTCTCAATGTTTTATTCATTTTGGAGCCTTAGCTGTCCCAATCAGGGCAAACATCACCTTGCCAGCCTTTCGGATGCACCGCGCAGATCAACTGCGTGCCCCGATGCACTTCCCCGTGGTAAAAACGGCAGCCAACACAGGTCGATCGGCGTGGTGGTGTGAGCGTTTGGATGACATCATCCCAATCGATCGATGTGAAGTGGGGTGTGGTTTCTAGTTGCCCGTCAGCATCCAAATAAATAAAATCAGCCCGAAGACGATCGCGTATCCCTTGCCATGTCAAACCACGAATCATTTTAAGCCTGATTAGCGCTGCGACTGCATCTTCAGTTGATAGCCCAAAAAGATTACGCGCAAGGTCGATCGACTCAATCACAAAACGATCACTATCCATTGCTCACCTTCCTGTTCCTCAAAGCTTGCGCGATCGTACCTGCCAACCGCTTGTCCTTCGGGTCCACAAAATACTCGATATTGCTTTCCACAAAGACAGCGCAATACTCCAGAGTGCTGTCGATAGTGCTCAGAGCCTGCGCGATCGCATCTGTCGTAGCCCTATCCTTAATTGCGTCTAGGTTGCGATCGTCGTTCATAGCTTGAACACCATGCCGCGACAGAACAATTTCTCGTCCTCGTAAATATCAAATGGTTCGCCACCTTCAGTGTCAATCAGCCATGAAGCATCTAGCCCTTCTGGTTCCCATGTTGCTGTAACTTTGCGAACGCCTGTCAGGGATGCAGTAGGATACTTCGCCAAGAAAGCTAACTCATCCTTAGAAGTGACGATCGCCCCGTTTACTATTGCTACTTCAGCGCCATCGTAAGCCCCTACCTCATCATCGATCGCGCCTCTAAATTCAACATTGTCGTCGGAGTAGCCAAACGCTACAACCAAGCTATGCTCTTTGGCGATCGCTTCTTCCTCTTTAGTAATCTCATCGCCCATCTGCCGACCGTCTAACAATGCTGCTAGTGTCTTAGCGTCCATCAGCCCTCCCTCCTGTATAGGTGCTTATCTTCTGCCTCTTTCAATTCTTGCAGGCGACGTTTCACAGCTTTACGATTGAAATGGATTGCCCGAAGTGCGCGATGCTCCGAAAGCTGATTTCGCAATGCGCCCTGCGCTTCCAAATACTTCTGATGCATCATGTCGAGCTTATCCTTAATCTCTTCATCCGTCATGAAGTCGGAATCAGCACTAGAGCGATCGACCAGCGCTTTATGCGCCCGCCGACATTGAGCACCGATATGAAACATGGCAGCAGCGATCGCTTCTAGCCATTCAGCAGGCGCATTCACTTCTTCTGCTTTAACTCTGCCACCGACGACAACGGGCTTAGATCTACTTTGCATGGGGCAACCTGGAACACATAACAATTTTATAGAAAAGGGAGAGGCTGAGAACCCGCAAAACCGATCGTGCTTTAGCCGTGGGAGTGTCAACGACGTTGAATCTTAAAAGGGAATAAAAAAGTTTTTGCTACATAACCTTTTGTGCCATTAAGAAAAGCGACATCAACATAATCAACCAAGCCATCACGCCCAAAATCAATCCTGTACTTAACCTTATAATTTGTCACGCCACACCACCGAGAACCGATTGGCACCTTGGCAATAGCTTTTTGGTCGGCACCACGTACAGATAAACCTGTGCTGCCTCCATTAACACAAACTTTAGTTGCAGCAGAAGCAGGCAAAGCGCCTAGAAAAGTAAGTCCAAAAATCACTATAAGAATCTTCGACATTTTATTGCTCCAGTTGAATCAAAGAAAACGGTGCAGAACAAGACCGATCGCTGTCATAGTTGCTAACTCAAACTTGTAGCGCCATACCGTCAACACAAAACGACATAGCAGCAGGCACAACAGCACAAACCTCCCCCACCAATGCAACAGCGTTTGCAAAAGATTTGGGTAGCGCCCATGCTTGCGTCGTTGTTCGCCTGCCGAAAGACCACCAGATAAAACGCCGTGCAAAACGCTGTCGTGAAAGCTTTTAGAAACTGGTAAAACAGACCACCATAAGCGATCGCTACCATAGTTCAGGTGATGGCAGGCGTACCCTGTATAGCCGCCGCGCTGTTGCCCGATCGCTTGCAATGTGATGCAGCAGCGCCCACAAACCAGCCAAAGCCAGCGCTTATGATGCCGCCTCATCCTTTCTAGCCGTGCGTAGTAACCTAAATCAGCCATCGATGAACCTCCTGACTTTATTGACTGGAATTGCAAAACCATTGCCGCCAGCTTTGCAATTGCCACGCTCATCAGCATCACATTGAGCATTGATGCCGACTAACTGCCCTCGATCGTTCAGCAATGCCCCACCGCTGTTGCCGCGATCGAGATGGGCTGAATGCTGCACCATGGCACTGATAGCGCTCACACTACCCGTTGTGCGTGTCATCTTGCCAAGCTGATTACCGATCGCTGTAATTCGCTCACCCTGACGCACATTTGCCGCCAGCGGCACACCAGGCAACGCAGTAGAGACTGACAACAACGCTAAATCTTCTGATGGGGATTGCTTGATTAACTTGGCGCGAGTAATAAAGCCGTTTGATAATTTGACGTTAACTGTATTGCTGCCTTTGACCACGTGGTAATTCGTGAGCAGCTTCCCTCTGCCAAGACTCACAGCGCTACCGATTTCGTAACCTGCATATATTGCAAAGGTCGTCTGTGCTCCACGACTAGCAGCAACCTCAGTCTGCTTGCCAACCTTAGAGCAAACCTGAATCGTGTAATCCTGAATAGACGGATAACCGCCTTGAGGCTTGCTGCTGTTCTTATTACTGGCATTGCCTGAGTACCAGAATGCAGCGGTCGATCGACAGGCTTCAAAACTGCTCTCACCAGCCTTACGCGATCGCTCAAACTCTTGTGTTAGTTTGCAAGTCGCAATTTTTTCTTGGAGACTGGAACTACCTAAAAACTGTTGAGCACTAATCGATTGCCCTAAGCACTCCTTCGACCAGGACGGCACATTGTCAGGCATGATCTGATACTTGCCTAGCGCTCCAGAATCACGGTTGACCTGAGTATAGTCGCCGCCTGATTCCTGGGTGGCGATCGCCTTGATCACTGGATTTGCCACAACGATCGACGCTTGCCCCACCACAGCTAATTCTAAGTAACCCCGCATCGGCGGCATGTAGCTACCACCTTTGGGCTTTTGCGCCCAATGCAAATGCGGTCCAGTTGAATTGCCTGTGTTACCAGAAAGGGCGATCGTAGCTCCTGCTTTATAGGTGCCTGAGTTGCACTGTGACAGATGCGCTGCCATAAACTCATAAGTGCCTTCAGTCGGCACAATCACTGCATAAGTGCCTGCTGCATTGCCTTCACTTTGGTCATGGCATTTCACGTTGCCATCTAGAGGCATTTTAATGGGTGTGCCAGATGGCAAAGCCACATCTACACCTTTATGGGAAGTCGATCCGATACCACCGGGGGAGTTACGCGGTCCGTAGCCACTAGTGACTTCGTAACTGCCAATCTTCTCGCCTGCTGTAACTTTGGCAAGATCAATCACAGTATCGCCGCTCGGTTCAGGTGTCTTGCTGTCCATCGGCACTAGACCAGCCACAGGGTTAATCATCGTCAAGACCACGCGCACCCAATCCTTCGGGTCTAGCGTTTTTGCTTGCTGTCCCACTAGCAGCACTCCAATACAAACCCACGGCGCAATCAGATGAAAGCCTAGCGTATTGAGATAGAGCGCTTCCTGGATGTCGTCTGAAGCTGCTTTAAGTTTGCGATTGACAAACTTGACCAACTTTTCAGCATCATGATCTTTGCTCTTGCGATCGCGCTTCGTTGATGACTGCGATCGTTTTAGTCCTGACTCAATGCCATCCAGCCGTTGATTTATTTTTGTAAGGGCTCTTACTAAGTCAGCGTTCTCAGCCATTGCTCACTCCTTCGGTGTCGGTGGCTGCATCTGACTTGAGTCTTTACCCATGCTTGGCAGATCCCACCCTGTCGCCCGTTGAATTTCCTGGTTGGCAGGCGCAATCAACCCAGGCGTAAGAATCTGCATGGCAATCCAGAGCATGACGAAGTAGTAAGTGGCGATCGCTGTGCGTACCATCACTCAACCCCGTTTGGTGGTACTGGGTTGCGCTGCTCTGGTGTGGGCGTGCGGGTTTGCCCAGTCAGAATGAACGTAGCGACGTTATAGAGCACTTTGATCGTGCCGCTTACGTCCACTGAAAGTTTGATGGTGCCTGAGCCTAGAAGGTTCAGTAGCAGCGAAGCAATAACCAAAGTGCCAACCAATCTAACCATGAACCAATACCCCCACTTTTTGTAATGCACTTTCCCAGACCTGCTTCACCCGTTGGTATTTCGGGTCAGCGTTGCGGAGTTCTTTCAAGCCACAGTCGATCGCAATCTGCCTTAACGGACTCTTGATCTCTTTTGCTAAAAACTGCTCAGCCAGCTGTTCAATTTCAGCCAACTTTGCGGTTGTAAACACTTGCTGATGCCAAACTTCAAGCGGGTCTGTGTCGTCTTCTGGCAACTTAAGCTCAACGCTGTCCACGCTGAGATACGGCATGATGCGAATATTGATCTCTTGATTAGTCCGCACAACACCAATGCGATCGCAGCCTGGGATCCTTGTGATGCCCTTAGCGCGTTCAAGCATTGCATCTACATCTTCAACACCCATGCGCTTCAATGGGTCTTTTTTCAAGGCTGATGTGTGAAGGACGATCGTATTAAACGAGTCTTGTGCCGCCAGTGATAACCCGGTGTCGGTCACGGTCAAATTCTGCACACCGCAGATTACCTTCACCCGCTGTTTGAGTCCACGGTTAAGAATATTTTTAAAGGCAGAGATAAACGGATCAAACTCGTCTTTACCTTTTGACCGCGCAATGTCAATCACTGCAATCAGCTCGTCAATCACTAAGAGCCTGGATTGGAAGTTACGCACTTGCATTGGATCCTGGCTCAGTTTGGCACGTCGATCGACTTCTGCCGATTCAGCCAGAATCGAATCACGGATTTCTTCGTAGCTGGCACGGATATAGCGTCCTCGCGGCAGGTTAAACCACCAATTCGGCTCACTGCCCTCATGCGACGAACCATAATCCAAGTCGCAGATAGTGACATGCAGATCAGCAACAATCTCAAAGTGCTTGGCTAAGACCCACAGCAGAAAGGTAGTCTTGCCATCGCCACTCACACCGCAGACCAACAACGATCGTCGGATGCAATCGCCTAGCCACTCGCCTTTGATGGACTCTGCTTCTACCCAAGCTTGCACATTTGTCTTGAGTTCTTTTTGCAGGTTCTGCACTTGGATTAACTTGCGAGCTTCACCAATGTCCTTGCGACTGAAGGCAAACGTCTCGAATAAGTGCTGCCAGCCTTCGGTAAAGCCATTGACAGGTTCACGCAAAACAGCAGCATAATCGCCGTTTGTGAGCTGGTGCTTGCGGTTGATGCCATACGCACCGCCCACCATTGCCAACCCTGCATACATCCCTACCGGACTACGCAGCAAAGACATGGTGAGAGTAGCGCTACTTAACAGCAACAGGCTTGCGATCGCTTTTGGGTTCATCTTGAGGCACCGAAGGATTGAGAAAGTTTGTACCGAGAATCAGAGAGTATTGCGCGATCGCTTCGTTGGCAGCGTCCAGGTACTCTTTAGGCGCGATCGCCTTGCCACTCACAGCCTCGCCTTTTTTGACGGCTCTCAGGGCGTAGAGACAAGCAAGCGAATCGATGAAGTAGTCTTTGATCACTTGAAACTGTTCGGCATCGCCAGAGAGAGAACCGTAGCGCTTGGAGGCTTTGATGTACTGGTTGTACTGCGCAACGTAGGTCTGCACCAGCCAATACTCAGCATTGCTACTCTTTTGCGCCTGACGCTGGAATTGGTCAGCCCGAATCTTGAGCAGTAAACCAAAGTCACGATCGCCTGTCACTACCGCCTTATCTAACGTACTGATCAACTCATCCATTGAAGGAGAATCAGTTGCAGGTGCTACAGGCTGTCCATCCTTCAGTTGCTGCCTCACTACTGGCGTGTCGCGGGTTGGTGCAACAGATGGTGATTGGTGGGGACGTGTGACTAGAGGTAAGATCAACGCCCCACCAACAGCACCAAAGAACAGTAGCTTGCTGAAAAAAGTGGGTTTGGCGATCGCGCTTGGCTGAGGCGTTGGTGGAGTTGGTGTGTGCCCATTTTGAGAGCCGAAATCTGGTGTGTCTGAAAGCATGAAAATGTCCCACTAGATTTGAATTTGTCCCACTAAATGAACGCAAGAATCGGTCTTTGAGGCTTGTTGTTGGTGGGAAACTGGGCTTTCTACGGATTGGTTTTTTGATCCTCTCGGAGCGAAACCAGGTTGCTGAGTACTTCTAGCTCAGTAGCCGTAAGTGTGCCTCGATTAAACTGTCGAGCAATGAATTTGGCTACCACTGCATCATCATCTCGCTCTGGTATGGCTAAGGCTGTGGCGATTACTGCCGCTACAGCAGTCAAGCCCGCAAAAGGCGCAATGTGCGTCATCACCACACCCAGAAAGCGCTCACGCCCCTGAATTGTGGTTTCTGGATAGTTCTCCAGGTAGTGATTGGTGGCAGCGCCAGTGGCAAGGAAAGCAGCAACACCACTAACGATCGCGCTGCTTAGTGTTTTCAGGCTCAGACGGTGGAAAGCTTTAGTTAAGTGGTTGGACATGGCTAATGGTGAGGACGCGAAACAACAGGTGGCTATCAGTGGTGACTTGTGGTGACGTATAGCCACCTGTTACAAGCCAGGTATCGAATCAACTGAAAGATCGACTTCAACAGTCGGTGGCGAAAAGCTTGCTGCTGGTGGTCGGAACTGGTTGCTATCCGCTGCCCATCGACTCTCCCAGTCAGATCCATACAAGTGCATCATTTGGCAAAACAAGCGGTGAACATCATCATCAAGACCAGCGACTTTAGCCAAATGCCGAGCGTACTCAGCTTTATCGCCTGAGAACTGAACACGCAGCGGGGAAGTCATAGCAGAGGCATGGAACGAATAGAGATCACTTGAGGCATATCAGCAACAAAAAATCGACCTTTAGTTAACTCTTCCAGTGGTTTTGCTAAAGGGGCAGAACCACCGATGATGAGCACTTCACCAATCTGACCCGATTGATTTAGCGGCTTCCACTTACTGCCAATCTTCTGCCGGATGTTGGTCAACCATTCGGCATGTGCGTCATCAAATGCATCTTTGAAGCTCTGACCATTTTCACCAATTGCGTAGTCGCCACGTTCAATACCATCCATCACAGCCCACGCCTGCGCTGTGTGCCCTAACTTGTGGTTGATTCGTGCTGAAATTGCTTCTGCCAGAGCGTCAGTACCCTGCAAAATAACATCCATATCGCGCTTGATGGAGCCATCTGTTTTATAAAGACGAGCGATAGCCGTGCCCCCACCTAGATCTAGAACTCCGTTGAGCTTGGTATCAGACTTGAAGAGCCGATCTTTAACAGCACGAGCATGAGCCGCTTTTGTTTCATCAACTGGAACCACACGACCGACAGTTGCAACGATACGCTGCCCATCGCGGGTAAATTCGTGCGTACCCTCGATCGACTTGAGGACTTCCAAATCTTCAGTGACACGAGAGCTTGGTAGTGCCAGCAATAGTCGCTCAATCCGTACAACGTCCTCCCCTGGATTCGGTTGTAACGCTGCCAGTACAAGCTTCGGTGCAAGGCTGATTTTGCCAGCCTCAAAAATAGGCTTGCCGTCCTCTTCCTTCGCTGCCTGCCCAAGTACAAAGGTCTGTCCTTCGTGCTCAATCACCACGCTGTTGTGCGATGGCTGAATCTCCTGCCAAGTAGGATCAATGAATTTGATGAACGAAGGGATTGTATGCACCATGCCTAGCGCGTCAATCCACTGAATCGTGCGATTGCCGCCATCAAAAGCGACCGTCTCCCTGATCAAATTTTCAGTCTTTGGCTTGATTGCCGTAGTCGCGCCCATAATCCTCCTAATTTCAACGGGTGGTGACAGGTGGTGACGAGTGGCTACCTGTGGTTACAAATTGAAGATAGCACAATCTGCCCCTCAGTCAACCCCGTTTGAGGGGTTCTTTTTGGGGATGCAGGTTAAAATCATCTCAAATGAGATAATAGGAACCTAAAGATGGCAGACAGGATAGTGGCAAAAAACGAAGTCAAGATTCGGATTAGCGACAGCTTAAACAATGCCGCTCGGAAGTTGGCAGCTAAAACCAACGTAGCGATCGCTGAAGTTTTAGCTCAAGCGGTTGAGCGTGGAATGCCTATCTTGATTGAGGAAGACAACAAAATTAATTGGTGGGATGAATCCATAGCCCGGTCTGAAATCAAGTCGCTGCTAGATTCTTTGCCATCTGATAAGCAGAATGAAGCAATCGCTTATCTGAAAAGCCTGAAATCAAACAATTAGAGGTTGTCGCAATAGAAAACAGGGGCGATCGCACTAAACACGATCGCCCCTGTTTTGTTGTGAAAAAATCCTTTGGGAAACCCTCGTCTTTTAAGCGGAATAAGAACAAAAACACTGATTAAAGTCGGTCAGAGTGCGTAGCCATAGCCGTCTTTGCGTTGCGTCACTTTGCAGGCTTTGTAACTGATGCCTTGCACCAAGCCAGATTTGTCCGAGATGTTGAACGAACCGCTAGAACGCACAGCCACACGTCCTGCATAGGTGCCAATCTTCTTCCCGGTAGTGACAATCGCTTGCACAATATCGCCAGTCTGGAAGCCTTGCACAAACTTTAACCGGGGGACATAACGACTGGGGAATCCGTATTTATCGGTTCTGCACATCTGCCGCGAACCTTGCCCGGTCGCTTTGATAAGCAGCGGTTGCGTAGTCAACACTGTCAGTGTGAGCGTTTCACCCACACAAGCAGCATCCAGCCAGTGAGTCTTAGGCAGGTTGAGACGTGTGCGGTTGAACTTAGTGAGTCCTCCCGATCCCACTGACACGGGTAGCCCTGTCGCCTTGAGTGCGTTGAACAATGCCCAGCGGGTAGAGTTAACCGCTGCTGCATCCTTCAATGGGCGTTTTGCTTGTGCCAGGACTCGTTTAAGGGCTTCTGGTTTTTTCGCTAGAAACACCTTGATGTCTAGAGTCCCTTTTTTCGTATTACAAGGTTCGCAAGCCAAGCACAGGTTACTGATCCTGTTACTGCCACCTTTGGCACGGGGCTGGATGTGTTCCACTTGGAGCGGCACATTTTCTTTGCCGCAGTAGGTACACTTTCGATCCCATTTATTGAGCAAGTATTCACGCACTTCATAGCCAGCAAGTTCACCTTGCTGATACTCAACCCCGCTGATCTCTGGATTCTCAAGCTTTTGCAAGTCAAACCGCACAAGCTCTTGTGAGAGTGCTTTGACATGGGTAAAACGGTTAATCCGTTTTACCCATGTCAGCGTCGTCAACACCCGATGCCGAAGGCTAGGCGCTAACCAACCATCAGGACGGGTACGGTTCAAGAAACGAGCTTGACGGTAGCGAGTATGGCGGCTGCGTCGTCCACGTCTCATGGATCGACGGGAATCTAGAGACGCTTTGATGACTTGCCCGCGATGAGTAAGTTCACCCGCCCAGATTACAGCATCACCCGACAGCAAAGCGATACCAGTCGTTTTAGAACCGGGGTCGAGCTTCAGAGTGAGGGGTAAGGGGTCAGCAGCTACAGACTTTTTCAGGATGATGGTGAACGGATAGCGCCTGAAAACGGCAGCTTTCCCGTTGGTTAAGAGTGAACGCGCTACTCCTGGTTTGCAAGGGTTGAGCGGTTTGTGGTGGGTGTCGAGGACAAAAACAAAGTTAGACATTGGAGCGTCTCTTCTATGGGAATGTAATGTTTGCTTCGATCTTGTTAGTGGAGCTTGTTAGGCTGAAAGCACTGTTCCAGTGACCTTAGAACTGTTTAACTGACAGCGACAGAGCAGGGGACTAGCACGCATCCCAGGGTGTCGTGACTCCACTAACGGCTACTCTTGCGAGTGATCTGGTCAGCATGGCTTAGGCTTGCGCCTGAAGCCCCGTCACTTCAGTGCGGGGTTGCCGACTCATCCGCTAAAATGGCAAAAACTTGGAGCTTGACCTATGCCCGGTTTAATGCAATGGCGCAGCAACTCTCTATCATCCAATGCCAAAAAAGAACTGTACGTGCAAGACCCAGGACACACCTGGAGGCATTACCGACTATCGCAGCATTACCAACCCGATCGCATGAGCTTTGGTGGGATGCAAACCCAGGTTGAATGTGCAGCGCGTGGGTATCAGCTACTGCGATCGGATGAGCCATTGCCTGCTGTGGAGTTGCGTCAGATGGATGAACCAAAAGCACCCATGATGCCGCTGGCAGGATTAAGTGAGGTGCAGCGGCAGCGGTGGACGGCTTAGCCTGGGAAAGCAGGCTTATGGCAGTTTTACCCCATTCGCTTTTGCTAAGTAGGTCAAAATATCACCTAGTAAATCACTGTCAACCCACGCCGCTTTATCCGGGTTGAAATTATCTAGCTTGCTCTGAAGGTCTTGTAATTCAGCTTTAATCAAGGTCAGTCGATACTCGCACGTTTCTTTAGCCGTAGCTTCTACTTCGCCTTTGTTTTCAATCAATTTTTCGATCTCAATCTGATCTGTAACATTGCTCGACGCTAAATGGATGATTGCTGGAATCCCACAAAGAGGGCATTTAGGCTTCTCAGCCAATTGAGGATACTGTTGCCAGCTTGACTTAAGGGCTTCTATTAGATTGCTCATGGCTGCTGCTCCAATACTTTTACTTTCGTTAGCCTTAGCGGGGAGGATGTCAAACCCTCTACGACCAACCGTGCCAGCCGCTTGCGATGTCCAAGTGGCGATCGTGCCTACTGCCAAAATCTCTGTTGTTTTACTGCTCATGGCTTTTGATCTCCTTCAATAAATTCCAATCCTCCTAACCTACCCATCACACGAATCAGGTTGGTATCGAACCGCTTGTAGAACCCTGCACACACAGCGCTTTCCGTTTTGTGGCAGACAAAGTGTGAATCGCTACTGCGGCACTCTGTCAGCACTTCAGCCTTGCGCTCTGCTGAGACGATGCGCGATCGGCTGAACAGGCATTGGCTGCACGGTTTGACGCATACCTGCAATTTACTCATGGCTTAACCCTCCCCTAACAACTTCTGTCTACTGCCCTTCTTCTGACCCCACAACCGTCTAATTTCTTTGATGTTGTCAGTCCTAATGTGCTGACAGTCATTTGCATTCCTCAATAAAGCTCAGTAGTTCTGGAGTCGCCTTGAACCACTCGCCCCTAATATGCAAATGTGCAAATTTTTTATGCAATTGATGCTCTTTCCTCCTGCCACCTTTTATTACTTTTAGGCACTGAAGATTTGCCGATGTGCCCGCTTGCAAATCTTTAACTCTTTGTTTTACGCAAATGGTGGTGCCAATTTTTATTGATTGTCTAAGGTCATCAAACAAAAAATAAACTGAGTCAAACCCGTTTGTACCAGGTTTGGTGCTTGATTCTTTTTGCTTCACCTTGAGACAAGACTGATGCCATAGCAAAAGGTACTGCTTGGCAAAATCGTTGAACATTGTCACTTTTTCATCTGTTACAAGTATCGCCTCCATGTAGTCAGAGCCATAGCTAGAAGGCGAAAGCTTCAAAACCATCTCCAAGTCTAGTTTTGACTTAAAACCAAGCTCTTCCCATTGCGTTGAATTGTATGGATACTTTGCCAATGCATCTGCAGCTATCATTTTTTAATCCTCACCAAAATATCTTGGATTTCACAATCAAGCGCATCACAAAGCATATCAAGCGTATCTAGCTGAACGCCTTTAGCTCTGCCTTGCTCTAATTTTTGAATGTTTTGCGGAGACATCTTTATACGTCTAGCCAACTCATTTTGTGAGATCTCTTTTGCCTCCCTGACTTGCTTCAATCTGATTTCCACTGGCATTACCGTAAACGTCTCCTACTATTATAAGTGGTACTACTTTCTTTTGTGCTACTTATCGTAATAGATATAGCTTATACAACAAGCACAATAGTATCACTTAATGTAATACTACTTTTATTGACGTATTACTATTGGTGGTATTACTATTAGAGACATGGGTTCGACCCAACGCCCCGGCGCTTCAAGCGGCAGCGAAAGACCGGAGGCGACCCGGAATAAAAACACCGCTGTTTACAGCAGCCCTGAATGATGGGCGTTTTGTAAACGATCGAGGATTCCGCCATGTCTATCGCCGCTTTCACTCACGACTACTGCTACATCGTTATCGACGTTGCGACAGGCTTTGCTTCCATCCGTGACATTTGGGACGGAATGGAAATCTGGGAGGCTGACGACCTGGATGAAGCGCTAATTTTTCTCGCTGCCTAACCACTCCAACCACTTCATAAGGAGAACATCATGATTCAACTTCCAGAACTCACTCATCCATTCACAGCCAAGACGATCGCACTCGTCTCCCGCACTTGGGAAATCGGCGAACAAGTTTATGCAGCAGTGACAAGCGATCGCGCCCAGTCCATCTACCGCACGATCAGACGTGCAGCAGTCACCACAATCTTGCTCAGCATCGCCTCGATCCTCTTGTTGATCGATGGAGCGAAAGCAATTCATCAATGGGCGCAAGCTCATGCCGATTGGCAGTATGAAGATTTTGAGAAGGTTGCTACTGACAAGATTCAGGCAGCAGTGGCGGCGGTAAAAGGGGTGTTAAAGGAGCAGCGCGATCGTGCCTCGCTGTTAGTAAAAGCGACCGCTCAGCAGGTAGAGTCAGCAGCACGGCTGAAGGTGGCTGAGTTGGGGCAGAAGATTAGCGATCGCGCTTTGGAGGTTTAGCGATGAAAATGTTAAAGAACCCACACGGCAATGGGTATCTGGTATCAGAAAACGTACAGCCGATCGCAGTAGTGCCAAGCATCAACAATGCTCAGCGAGTGATGGGCATCGAGCCATCGCCTGAAGATTACAGACCATCGCTATCGCTAAATGGAATTCAGGCACGAGCAGCAGCCAGCAGCGACCCACATGAACTGTATTGGTTGTATCTGGATAACGGTTTGATGTGACTAGGCAGGGGCGCACCTACCAGCCGATCGCGGCAGTCCCCCACTCTTAAAAACCATGTTGCAATTCACTGCCCACATTTACCTTCACGATACTGGCAGTTGGCGTTACGGTTATTTGCTGCCAGTCCAAAACGAAGCAGAAGCTCAAGCGCTAGCAGAAGCGATCGCGCTGTGTCACGGTGCCGATGTCAAACGACCAGATAAAGCAGTCTACGCACTGCACAAGCATCAGAAGGTTGCAGCATGAACCAACCACCAACTTTCCTGGATGAACCTGTCAAAATTGCGCGATCGACCACATCCGGTAAACTGCTGCGCGATTTGGAAGCGCTCTACTGCGTCGAAATCATTGGACTGTCCAACGGTATCAGAGCAAGGTATTGGATGACTCAGATTGAGGTTGAAACTCACATTAAAGGTGGGTTTGCAGCCATTAGAGAATTGCAACAGAAATGGTTAAAACAGAAAGCAGCATGAATACTCAAGCAATTATCAGAGGAGGAGATCGCCTCCTTGACCACTATGACTACGTGGGCGCAATGGCAATAGTGAAAGCCAATCAAAACGCTTACGAAGGCGAACTACTGGCATCGTACGAAGACAGAGAGGCGTGGGCGCGATCGGTCTTGGAGTGCAACGACTGGAGCGAACTTCAAGCGCTGCCAATTGTGAAACAGCGTCACGGACTGCTGCTATGGGCAGTCATTGGACAGGAAGAAGATCGCTCAAGTGGCTTCCCGATTCGGTTCGTTAAGTTGGCGATCGCCATCCCGAAAGCTTAATCAATTACTCAAATCAAAGCGATCGCCCCGTCCCTGGTAAGTCAAAGCGATCGCTCAACCCCATTACAAGGTCAAAATCATGCTACGTCAATCAATAGTCTCGCGCAATACCCACAGTTTCTATACGCTGTGCCCGAAGCATCCTCAGTGTGGTTGTACCGACTTCTGCAAAGAGTACAAGTTTACGCTCTCACTGGCTACCCTTGTCGTTTTGGTGGCGATCGCCTTGCCTCTTGCCACCCTAGCTCCCTCACCAGAAGAGTGTCATCGCGGGTCAGGTCGCACCTGTTTGATGGCGGGTGGTAGTGGTATCCCTGGTCCGAGACTGCCCAAGCCACCCAAACGCGCCGTTTAGATCTTGGTCGCTGCGATCGCACTACTCCATCAACCTTAGTCGCTGCTCAATCCGCGATCGGGCATCTTCAGCACTAAAGTCGTCAAACGCCAGACTCAATTCTTCAGTCGAGCCATTGAGCAAGACTTCAAGCTGGAGTATCTCAGCAAAGGTGAGTGTTGGATAACTGATGCGTCTAACCCAATCCGATATCGTAGATTCGCGTTTATTCAGTGCCACTGCGATCGCGCGTTGAGTCAAACCTGATCGTCGGATCAGATCAGCAAAAGTAAGAGGTAAGCGTGGCATACTGATAACGATTGCGGTTGTCGCATTGCGCTAGACCGCAAGCCCTTCTAAACGTGCGGAAAGCCGCTAGAGTACAAGCTTCCCGGCACTTCTCTAGCGGCTTTCTCAGCACATTATCCCACCATCAAGCGCGATCGCCCTACAACCCATCACCCATCAGAGGCACCACTTAAAACACCTTGATTACGCCGATCGCGCTCCGTTGGATGCACTTGCACTTGCAGCTTCATCACTTCTTTAATTTGCACCCGATGCATTGTATAGTTTAGCGATCGGTGTTCCAGCCTTCCTGTGATTCGTTAATCTAAATAAACGATTGGCAACAGCCAGAAAGCTTAACTCAATCAGTCTTTTTGCGTTCTCAGGTGCTCTCAAGCGTTGTTCTGTCCACTAAGCTGCGAAGCTTCCAACGCACTCAATCATCACTACCCGGCAACTCGATCGCCCCCATCATTCACCAATGCCCCAACCTTTGATCAAGCGCCCCCGCAGGCGTGACTTTGTTGTGCGATCGCTCACACGTCGAGTTAAGCCATTCAGCGTAGAATTACAGCAGCCCTCTCTGTTGCTGATCTCTATGTCTACCCCGGAACAATCAGCAGCCGACTTTTTAGCACAACTGAAGCGATCGTTGAAGCTTGAAGCATACCCTTGCACGGTGCGGTGGGATCTAGAATCTCACGACAACCCGCTTGTCCCTTGGGAGCAGCAGCAAGCAATCGAAGTTGATTGTGTAGACGAAGAAACAGTTGGCAAAGTATTCGCCGATCGGCTGAATGTATCCCACCGTGCTTTACAGATGGGCGTAAGGCGCATTAACTTGAAGGTGCAAGGGGAGTTGTTCTTACCGCTCTCACCGCATCTCCTCACTACCTTCGGGAAGGGTGCTAGTGCTATGTCTCAAGCTGCAAACAATGGACGGCTGATTTTGCCCAGACAGGCGAACGGACTACGCATCATCGAAAGCAAAGCCGTACTCGATCAGTTAGTAGCAGAAAACGCAGATCTCAAAATCATTCGTTTCATTGATCACATTGGTTTAGCGTCTGGCAGCAATTGTCTTTCAGGCTGTGGACTGACAGTAGAAGAATGGACTGGGCGCAGCATGGACGAACCCACGCCCAAAGGTGTCAGCACGTGGATACCGGAACACCTCAAACGGTTTCAGACGCTCTTAGCAAACCATGCAGGCGAAGATGTGGAATACGAATATCCTGCCTACACCTATCACGGCGATCCAATCTATCAGCACGTACGAGCCTGGTTAGGACTGTACAACGGTGCGATCGTCCGGGGTGTAGAATGCTTGGAGCTGAGGCAGGGGCATGAATAGCTGATTCTGCTTTGCTTAAGCTTTCGGCTTAGGCTTCGCTTCTTTCTTGGCAGGTTTACTGTGCCCATTGCCTTGCTTGGACTGTTCGTGCTGTGCGGCGATCGCCTTAAGATCCAGGTCAAAAAGCTTTGCCCAGACTTCAATATTGCTTTTGATACCGTCCAGCGGTACGCGATTTGCTAAGCAATGAAGTGAATCCGGGTCTACTGTGGTGCTGCCTGTCATTAGCGACTGTAGCCACGCTGTCGGCTCTGTAATACCTGCTGTATGCAGCTTCATTGACTCAGCCAGCGTTTTTAGATCAATTTGCTCAGCCTCAAGCACAGCATCGATCGCACCTTTAAGCTTCAAAATATGAGTCGGCAGCGCAACGGGTTGTGGTGCCTGAGAAAGTACGATGACGCGATCGTTTAACTTCCACGCGATCGCTAAGAACTTGGCAGGGTCAAAGTTTTCACCAGTATCAGGATCAATGATGTGCGGTGCAATTTTGAGTAGAAACTCTGGCGCGGGTATGTGACTGTAGAAACCTTTGCTGTTGCCAATATTTTTGAGGAAAAGCGAAAGGTTACTTTTCCCAACTCCAGCCAGATAGCAAAGCCGCTCTTGAGTCATTCGCTTGCCTGCTTGAGGACCAGTTTGGCTTTTTATCAGCTCCGCAATGCGGCGCAAGCCCTGCGAATCCCAAAACAAATCGTCCCCTGCTTCTGACATTTGCAAGCCCCGTCCAGTGTATCGAATTCATTCTATCAAACGAGATGTAAAGAAACGATGAAGTCTACTTGATCCAGCCTGCGGAATCCAGTACACTAAATTTCAGAAGCAAACACCACGTTTACTGTCTCCTCAATCTAGAAAAATCAGCCCGCTGCCACTACACAGCGGGCTTTTTCAAAGCCTTGCTTGAATTCAATCATGGAATTAAAGGAATGAAAACCACAAAAGTAATCAACATCGATCGCGTAGCAGTCTACGTCCCTATCGCACTCAATGCCCAAATTGAAGCATCCAAGCCTGCGCATCTAAAGAAGTGGGAATGGGTGCATTTTTTGCTTAATCAGGGTCTTGCTCAGTTACCTGAAACGTCTGAGCAATCTGCCGCCTGAAGAATTTTGCGCCGGGTGCACCCCGGCTAGTAGCCTATCGCCCGTATTACACGTACGGACTCGACTAATGACCAATCTAGCAGATACGACTAAATCAATCGACGTTGCCGCTCTCAAAGCAAACCTCGTCTCTCTTGCAAAACTAGCGCCTGAAGTGTGCAGCTATTACACGAGACACGAAAGCGCTGGAAAAGAGCTGGAAGTAACAAGCCACTTTACGCTTGCCAAGGGGCACACGATTACGTTAACAAACGATCAAATTATCAGCCAACCAGAATGGCAGAATTGGGCAGCGCTCCAATGGGCAATTCAGCAGGCGATCGCGCTGCGCGGTTGGGTAATTGACGCAGAATCCTACCACCATGCAGACACCAATGAGTCACGGTGGGATGTGTTCGTTTACGACAAAGGGCGCATAGCGATCGACGGGGCAAGCTATCGCTGTGATGATGCAAACCCCGCGATCGCGCTTCTCCAAGCCTTCATCTCAGCCCTTCAAGGTGAGGTGACAGCGTGAAGCCATCACTCCGATTGATGCACGAACAGCCACTATCTGAGGCTGGGCACTGCCAGTTCCAGGTGACGCGCTATAAAGCTTTAGCAGCAAAAACAAAGGATGAAGGGGAGCGGCGATCGCTGTTGGCGCAGGTCGATTATTGGCAGGGGCAGTTGAGCGCGATCGAGTCTGAGTTGAGGGTGGTGGCATGACTGACTACAACACTTTTCTCAATGCCAAGCTCTCTACAGCCTCTCAAACTGGCTTTGAAGTCAATCCTGAATGGTTAGGCACACCAGAGCCAAAGTACGCCTTTCAGCCTCATATCGTGAAGTGGTCACTACGTTGCGGTCGTGCTGGTATCTATGCCAGTTACGGCAAAGGCAAGACCTACATGCAGCTTAAGTGGGCTGACTGCGTTGCTAAATATACAGGCGATCGCGTCCTTATTCTGGCTCCCCTAGCAGTAGCAGAGCAAACCGTACAAGAGGGTGAGAAGTTCGGCATTCGCGTTGAGTATGCAGAGTCAGGTGATGAAGCGCTTAAGTCAACATCGCCCATTATCATCACGAACTACGATCGCTTGGATAAATTCGAGAGTGCGATCGCATCTGGTGAATTTTCGAGCGCAGCTTTAGACGAGTGTTTTCCCCATAACACGTTAATTGACGTGATTGAGGATGGAAAGCTAACTCAAAAAGAAATCAGCAACGACATTTCTCTGCCGTTCTTGACCAATGCGATCGAGTCAGAGTTAGGCGGCACCTGGAAGCATCAGAAAAGCTGGTTTCCTCAATGCGATGGAGGGTTCAACTAATGGACTTCACCACAAGCAATGAAGCCGGATCAGCCCTCAGTCGATACGCCCAAGGCGACATCAGCGGAGTCAGCGCGATCGCGTCTCTTCTACCCCCTGCCTACATCAACATTGACGAAGACCCAATCAGCGGCGAACCGCGCATCATCAACTTTTTGCAAGATGGTGGCTTTCGTCGGTTTACCAGCGATCGACCAACTGAACCAATCAGCTACAGCCTTTCTTGGCAGAGTCGCGGCGGCAAGGCTCAACTGCTAGGGCAAATCAAGGTCAGTGCAGGCGGCTGGATGATCAGCTACATCGAGCGCAATTCTTTGCAGAACGGTGAAAGTCTTGAATACGCCACCTACCAGGATGCAGCAGCTTATCTGTTCCAGCAGTGGGAGCAGGTACGGTATGAGCGCAACCGACAAGCAGTGAGAGAGCGTAACGCTGCCTGAGTTTTACTTGTGTACCGGGCGGCACTTGTCGCCTTTCTTAATCTTTCAACCATTAGAGGTTTTATGCGCGTAATCAACGATTTAGAGCAAGTGTTAGAGCAGCATAATCAGTGGCTGCAAACACGTTGGAGTGATGAGGTGAAAGGCGATCGTGCCAACCTGAGTGGTGCCAACCTGCGTGGTGCCAACCTGAGTGGTGCCAACCTGCGTGGTGCCAACCTGAGTGGTGCCAACCT